>JAVHVN010000200.1:0-5791 GCA_032160545.1 Pseudonocardiales bacterium
TCGCCGTTGCCGGCCATGAGCACGCCCGATGGCACAGTCTGCGGATGCTTGCTGCCGTAGCGGCCGTACTCGCGCTCGCCGCGGGTGAACACCGCCTGGCCGACCGCCTGATCGATCATCGAGAACAGCGCGTCGAACGAGGAGATGTCTACGTGGCTGCCGAGCCCCGTCTGCTGCCGCTGGAACAGCGCGGCGCCGATCGCGGCGAGCGCGTGGACGCCGGCGTTCATGTCGCCGAGCGGCGTGCCGAAGTGCGTGAACGGGCCGCCGTCGTCGCCGGTCAGCGACATCAAACCGGAGTAGGCCTCGGCGATCATGCCGTGGCCGGACAGGTGCGAGTACGGCCCGGTCGTGCCGAAGAGCCCGATCGAGCACAGCACGAGTTGCGGGTTGCGCGCGCGCACGCCGTCCCATCCGAGGCCGAGTCGCGCGAGCGCGCCCGGCCGGAAGTTCTCGACCATGACATCCGCCTGCTCGGCGAGACGCAGCGCGAGCTCGCGGCCCTCTGGGTCCTTGAGATCTATGCCGACGGATCGCTTGCCGACGTTGTACTGCGCGAACGCGGTGCTGCCGTCGGTGCCGTACCCGATCGGCAGCCGCCGCATGATGTCGCCGTCGCGGGACTCGATGCGCACGACGTCGGCGCCGAGGTCCGACAGCAGTCGGGTGCAGAACGGTCCGGCGATGACCTGGGTCAGGTCGAGCACACGCAGCCCGGCGTACCCGCCGTGGCGTGTGGAGGTATTCATTGCTTCGCCCCAGTCAGATGGTCGCGCAGCACCTGCTTGACGATCTTGCCGGTGCCGTTACGGGGCAGGTCGTCCACGACGTGCACCATCTTGGGCACCTTGAAGCCGGCGAGGCGTTCGCGGACGAACGTGATCAGCTCCTTCTCGTCCAGCGGCGTGCCCTCGGCGACACGGACGAAGGCGACGACCCGCTCCTCGTACAGCGGATCCGGCTGGCCGACGACCGCAGTCTCGAGGACGCCCGGGAATCCCGCAATGATGTCCTCGACCTCGCGCGGATAGACGTTCTCGCCACCGGAGATGATCAGGTCCTTCGCCCGGTCGACGAGGGAGAAGTACCCGTCGGGTGAACGTCGGACGAGGTCGCCGGTGCGCAGCCAGTCACTATCGGCGAACGCGGCGGCGGTGAGGTCGTCGCGGCCTAGGTAGCCCACCATCACCGAGTCCGACCGCACCCACAGCTCACCGACCTCGCCGTCGGCGACATCTGTGCCGCCCGGGTCGACGACGCGGACCTCGGTGCCGGCGACCGGCAGGCCGAGCGAACCGAAATGTTCGAGGAAGGCGAGCCCGCGCAGGGCCAGGGTGTGCGGTCCGGACTCGGTCGAGCCGTAACCCTGCACGAGCTCGGCGTGCGGGAACCGCTTCGCGATCTCCTCGAGCAGTGTCGGGGTCACCGCGCTGCCGCCGACATAGGCGCCGCGGACCGAGGAGGTGTCGATGCCGTCCAGGTGGCCGGACTCGAACAGCAGCGCGTAGTGGGCGGGCACGCCGACGATGTAGGTCACCCCGGTCTCGAGTGCCTTGGCCATGTCGAGCGGGTCGAACTGCCGCAGGATCGTCACACGACCGCCTTGGAGCAACAGCTGGTTCGGCACCGCACCGCCACCGATGTGGAACTGCGGCAGGATGCCGAGCAGGTGGTCGTCGCGGTTGAGCTGGTAGCCGAGGGCGGCGAACGCGCTGTCCAGGATGCGTCCGCGCTGCGTCCGCATGACGCCCTTGGCCTGACCGGTGGTGCCGCTGGTGAACACGATTTCGTGGACGCGGTCCTCGTCGTTGGCGACGTCCGGAGGCGACTGTCGGCCGGCCGACGCCGCGAAGTCGGCCCACCCGCGCCAGCCGTCCGGGACGTCACCGTTCGAGCGGACGAACCGGTTCGGCACGACGAGCTCGCCGAGCGCCGACTCGACGGTCGCGGCGAACTCCGGTCCCGCCACGACGAACGCTGGCTGCAGCAGCTCGAGCTGGGGGCTCAGTTCGCGGGCACGCAACCAGGCGTTGAGCGCGGTGAACGTCATGCCCGCCTTGGCCGTCGCGTAGTAGGCGACCAAAAAGTCCGCGGAGTTCCGATCGAGCCACACCAGCCGGTCGCCCGGTCGACCGCCCGCCGCGACCAGAGCGTTGGCGAGCGCGTTCGTCGCGGCGTCGAGTTCGGCGTAGGTGGTATCCACCCCGGTTTCGGACGTGATCGCGATGCGCGGTCCGTACGCGGTGGCGTTGCGGCGGAGAACATCCACGTGGCTCAGCACGGTCTTCCTACTTCCTTCCGGTGTGGGCGGTCAGTCGGCGTAGTGGAGCATTACTTCATCGGCGAGCTCGGACGCGGGTCCGGACCGCTGCACCTCACCGTGCGACAGCAGCACGACGTCGTGCGCCATGCGCAGCGCCAGCGCCGCGTTCTGCTCCACGAGCAGCACGGCGGTGCCGAGCTCGTGCACGCGGCGCAGGCCGTTCAGCACGACGTCGGCGACCGCCGGGGCGAGGCCCATCGACGGTTCGTCGATCGCGATGAGCCGCGGGTGTGACATCAGCCCGCGCGCGATGGCCAGCATCTGCTGCTCGCCCCCGGACAGCCGACCGGACGCGATCTTGAGCCGACGGCGCAGCGAGGGAAACAGGTCGAGCATCTGCTCCAAGCGCTCGCCCGTGGCACGGCCCTTCGCTGCGTACGCGCCCATCAGCAGGTTCTCGTGGACGCTGAGCGGCGCGATGACGGCGCGGCCCTCGGGCACATGCGCGACACCGGCCCGGACGATCCGGAAGGCTGGCCGGCCGGCGACGTCCTCCCCGTCCCAGACGACCTTCCCGCTGGCCGGCCGCACCGCGCCGGAGATCGCCCGCAGCAGCGAGGTCTTGCCGGCGCCGTTCGGGCCGAGGATCGCGACCGATCCACCGTCGGGGACGGTCAGGTGCACACCGCGCAGGGCGCGCACCTTGCCGTAGCGGACCTCGAGGTCACTGACCGACAGCATCTGTACCCACCTCCTCCGGAACATCCGTCGTCGTCTGTCCGAGGTAGGCGTGGCGGACGGCCTCGAGGTCCCACACCCGCTCGGCGGACTCGCGGGCGATCAACCGCCCCCATTCGAGCACCAGAACCTCGTCGCAGATAGCCCGGACCAGGCGGACGTTGTGTTCGACCAGCAGCACGGTGCGTCCCTGCGCCTGCAACTGCCGCACCACCTGAGCGATGTCGTCGGACTCGTCGCGGGTCATGCCGGCGGTCGGCTCGTCCAGGATCAGCACGCTGGGTTCGGTGGCGAGCGCCCGAGCGATCTCGACCCGGCGGCGCAAGCCGTAGGGCAGCCCGGCCACCGGCTCCCCCGCCACGTCGGCGAGTCCGAGCTCGTCCACCAGCCGCGCGACGACCGCAGCGGACGACTCGGCACCTGCTGGGCGGTCGCGGCGCCGGCGCCGGGAATCCACGAGATGGCGCCCGATGCGGATGTTCTCGGTGACCGTCTCCTCGTCGAGCAGCAGCAGGTTCTGGTACGTGCGGGCCACTCCCGCACCGGCGACGACGTGGGGTCGCTTGCCGGTGACGTCCCTACCGGCGATGCGGATGTGTCCGGTCGTCGGAGCGAAGAATCCGGTGATCAGATTCAGCAGGGTCGTCTTGCCGGCGCCGTTCGGACCGATGAGGCCGGTGACCGAACCGGTCTGCAGCGCGAAGCTGACGTCGTCGACCGCGACGACGCCGCCGAAGCGCCGCGCGACATGGTCCACCTCGATCTGCGGTGCGGTCACGATCGGCTCACCTTCTGCAGCAGCGGCGCCGGTTCCGGCGGGTTGGCCGCTCCGCCGCGCGGGCGACGCCGGGCGAACCAGCGCAGCATGCGCCGGTCGATGATGCCTTCTGGCAACAGCAGCATCACGACTAGGAGCAGGCCGCCGTACAGCAAGCCTTGCACGAGCGGTCCTTCGAGACCGAGCTGCTGCTGGACGAGCCCGATGACCAGCGCGGAAATCACGCCGCCCAGCCAGTGGTACGCGCCGCCGATCATGGCCAGCGCGAGCAGCTGGACGAGCAGGCTGAAGTTGTACTGACCGGGGCTGATGATGACGGTCCGGAACGCGTCGAGTGCACCGGCGAGCCCGGCGATGACCCCACTGGCCGCGAAGGCGAGCACCCGGTAGTTGGTGGTGTTCACGCCGACGCCGGCCGCGACCCGGTCGTCCAGCCGCATCGCCCGCAAGGCGCGGCCGTATCGCGATCGGTGCAGCACCTGGAGAAGCACACAGACCGCGACCACCGCGACGAACGTCGCCGTCATGCCGACCGCGGTCGGGATGCCGATGATTCCCGCGGTGCCGCCGCTGTAGCTCCAGTTGGCGATGAGCAGGACGCACACCTGACCGAACGCGAACGTGCCGAGCGCGAGGTAGATCCCGCGCAGGCGCAGGATGACCCGCCCGACCACGAGGGCGAGCAATCCGGTGAGCAGCGCACCGGCTGCGATGCAGAGGCCGGGCGCGAGATGGGCCTTCGTCGACAGCAGCGCGGCCGTGTACGCGCCGTCCGCCATGAAGCCGACCGTCGCGAGCGACAGCACGCCGCACTGGAAGACGACGAACAGGCTCAGCACGAGCAGGACATGGATGAGGAGCGTCCCGCCGACGAACTGGTCGTAGGCCCCGAGCCAGCTAAACACGTTGTTCCTCCGCCACTCCGAAGAGTCCGCTCGGCCGGACCATGAGGATCACCAGGATCACCAAGTACCCCACGGCCTGGCTGAACGTGTCGGACACGTAGGCGGTCGTGTAGACCTGCGCGAGACCCAGGATGAGACCGCCGAGTACCGCACCGCCGACCGAACCCATGCCGCCCAGCACGATGACCGCGAATGCGATCACCAGCAGCGAGTCGCCGCTCGAGTAGGACAGGGTGGACGTCTCGGCAGCGATGGAGATGCCGGCCACGGCGGCGAGCGCTCCAGAGATGAACACCGCGAGCGCGAAGATGCCGCGGCTGCGCACGCCGAGCAGTTCGGCCGTCGAGGCCGACCACGAGACGGTTCGGGTCGCTCGCCCGGAGGGCGTGCGGCGCAGCCACACCGCCAGCACAGCCATGATCACGATCGCGAGGACGAGCGCGGTGAGTTCGAGCTTCGGAATTGTGACCGAACCCCAGTGCAGCGCTCCGGTCGGGAAGTCCTCCGAGGGAAAGGTCTTGATCTGGGAATCGGTGCGTGACTGGGCGATCGAGGCAAGCAAGTACGAGACGCCAATCGTGGCGACGACCATCGCGAACTCCGAGGACCGCTTGTGCCGCATGTAGGCCAGGACCGTGGCATCGACGACAACCGCGAGGAGGCCGCCGACCACCATGCCGATCAGCACCGAGAGCCAGACCGGCACGCCGTGCTCGAGCCCGAGCAGACACCCGAACGTGCCCCACGTGATGAACTGCCCGAAGGCGAAGTTCAGCACGCGGAGCACGCCCCAGATCAGCGTGACGCCCAGACCCAGCAGCGCGTACGTGGCACCGAGGGCCACGCCGTTGATCGTCTGCTGCAACACGTCTGTCGTCCTTCAGTTCACTTGGTGCAGGTGGTGGAAGGGTTCCAGACGGCGACCTTGCCGCTCTGAACCTGCATGGTGACGCCCTTGTACGTCGGCTGGCCGTCGGTGCCCCAGGTGTAGTCGCCGAGCGCGCCGGTGAACGAGCTCAGGCGCGACAGCGCCTTACGGACGGCCGAGCCGTTGACCGACTTCGCCTGCTTGATCGCGGTGACCATGCCCCACATCGCGTCGTGCCC
>JAVHVN010000029.1:0-17048 GCA_032160545.1 Pseudonocardiales bacterium
CGCACCTGCACAGCGGCAAGGTCCGCGACCTGTACCGCATGGCCGACGGCCGGCTGCTCATGGTGGCGAGCGACCGCATCTCTGCCTTCGACCACATCCTGTCGCCGACAATTCCGGACAAGGGCCGAATCCTGACGGCCATGACGGTCTGGTGGTTCGCCCAGCTGGGTGACGTCGTGGCCAACCACCTCATCTCGGTCGACGACCCCCTGATCCCCGCCGCCTGGCTGGGGCGCGCGATGATCTGCAGACCGCTGGACATGCTGCCCGTCGAGGCCGTCGCACGGGGCTACCTCACCGGCTCGGGGCTGGCCGACTACCGGGCCACCGGGGCCGCCTGCGGCGTCGCGTTGCCGCCCGGCCTGCAGGACGGCGACCGGCTGCCCGAGCCGATCTTCACGCCTGCCACCAAGGCGCAGCTCGGTGAGCACGACGAGAATGTCTCCTACGACGCGGTCGTCGAGATCGTCGGTACCGACGCGGCGGCCCGCGTGCGGGAACTCACCCTCGAGGTCTACGGGCGCGCCGCCGCGATTGCCGCGCAGCGCGGAATCCTGCTGGCCGACACCAAGTTCGAGTTCGGGCGTGACCCGGGCACTGGTGAGCTCGTCCTCGGTGACGAGGTGCTGACCCCGGACTCCTCCCGGTTCTGGCCTGCCGACCACTGGCAACCCGGGCGCGCTCAGCCGAGCTACGACAAGCAGTACGTGCGCGACTGGCTGACCTCACCCCTGTCGGGCTGGGACCGCGCCGCCGACACATCGCCGCCCCGGCTGCCGGACGACGTCGTCGCCGCCACCCGGTCGCGCTATGTCGAGGCGTACGAGCGCCTCACCGGCCTGCGATTCACCGACTGGCTCGCCTGACGCCACTAGTCTTGCGACGTCCTTGCCCGCGTACGAACAGGAGTTGCCGGTGGCCCGCGTGGTGGTCGACGTCGTGCTCAAACCCGAGATCCTCGACCCGCAGGGGCAGGCGATCGTCGGGGCGCTGCGGCGGCTCGACATCAACGGAGTCACCGACGTGCGGCAGGGCAAGCACTTCGAGCTCGAGGTCGACGACAGCGTCGACGAGCAGACGATCACGCGGCTGGCCGACACCCTGCTGGCCAATCCTGTGATCGAGAACTTCACCATCCGGCGCGGCTGACGGCGCAGCCCGGGTCGGCCCGTCGCGGCCGGTAGCCTTGACGCGTGCCGCCACGCATCGGAGTCGTCACCTTTCCCGGCAGCCTGGACGACCGTGACGCGGCGCGAGCCGTGCGGTTCGCCGGCGCCGAGGCAGTCCCGCTCTGGCACGCCGACACGTCGTTGCATGACGTCGAGGCCGTGATCCTGCCGGGCGGCTTCTCCTACGGCGACTACCTGCGCGCCGGAGCGATCGCGCGCTTCTCGCCGGTCATGGAGTCCGTCATCGCCGCGGCCAACGACGGCCTGCCGGTGCTGGGCATCTGCAACGGCTTCCAGGTGCTCTGCGAGGCACACCTGCTGCCCGGCGCGCTGCAGGGCAACGCGGCCCGCCGGTTCGTCTGCAAGGAGCAGCTGCTGCGCATCGAGAACACCGCGACGCCGTGGACGAGCGGCTACCGGCCCGGCCAGGAGGTCGTGATCCCGATCAAGAACATGGACGGCTGCTACGTGGCGGACGAGCGCACCCTCGACGAGCTCGAGTCGAGCGGCCGCGTCGTCGCCCGCTACCTCGACGGCAACCCCAACGGCAGCTATCGCGACATCGCGGGCGTGTGCAACGCCGCGGGCAACGTGGTCGGCCTGATGCCGCACCCCGAGCACGCGATCGACGCGCTCACCGGGCCGGGCACCGACGGGCTCGGCTTCTTCCTCAGCTTCACGGGCGTCGCCGCGTGAGCGACCCCAACCTCGACACGGTCGAGCGGGCCGCACGGACGCCCGACCACCCGCAACCGTTCGCCGAACTCGGCATGAAGGACGACGAGTACGCGCGCGTCCGCGAGATCCTCGGCCGCCGCCCGACCAGCTCCGAGCTGGCGATCTACTCGGTGATGTGGAGCGAGCACTGCTCGTACAAGTCCTCGAGTGCGCACCTGAAGCAGTTCGCCGACAAGGCGCCGAAGACCGACATCCTGCTCGTCGGCATGGGCGAGAACGCCGGCGTCGTCGACGTCGGCGACGGGTGGGCCGTCACGTTCAAGATCGAGTCCCACAACCACCCGTCGTACGTCGAGCCGTACCAGGGCGCGGCCACCGGCGTGGGCGGCATCGTGCGCGACATCCTCACCATGGGGGCGCGGCCGGTCGCGGTCATGGACTCGCTGCGCTTCGGCCGCCTGGACGCGCCCGACACCGGGCGGGTCCTGCCGGGCGTGGTCGCCGGCATCGGTGGTTACGGCAACTGCCTCGGCCTGCCCAACATCGGCGGCGAGGTGTACTTCGACGAGGCGTACGCGGCGAACCCGTTGGTCAACGCGCTGTGCGTCGGCGTGATGCGCACCGACGGCATCAAGCTGGCCAAGGCCGACGGGCCGGGAAACAAGGTCGTCCTCTTCGGCGCGCGCACCGGCGGCGACGGCATCGGCGGTGCGTCCGTCCTTGCCAGCGCGACCTTCGAGACCGAGGGCGAGACCAAGCGCCCGAGCGTGCAGGTGGGCGACCCGTTCGCCGAGAAGGTGCTCATCGAGTGCTGCCTCGAGATCTTCGCCGCCGATCTCGTCGTCGGGATCCAGGACCTCGGCGCCGCCGGGCTGTCCTGCGCCACCACCGAACTCGCCGCCGCGGGTACCGGCGGCATGGACGTCGACCTCGAGCTGGCGCCGCTGCGCGACCCGACGCTGCGCCCCGAAGAAATCCTGATGAGCGAGTCGCAGGAACGCATGATGGCGATCGTCACGCCCGAGCACCTGGACGCGTTCACGGCGGTCTGCGCGAAGTGGGACGTCACCGCCACTGTCATCGGCACCGTCACCGACACCGGCCGGCTGCGGATGCGCTGGCACGGCGAGCAGATCGTCGACCTGCCGCCGCGTACGGCCGCGCAAGATGGGCCGGTGTACCAGCGTCCGATCGAGCGGCCCTACGACCAGGACGTCATCAACCAGCACGACGGCCGCGACCTGCCCCGCCCGCGCAACGGCGAAGAGCTGCGCCGCACGCTGCTGCAGGTCGTCGCGTCGCCGAACCTGGCCGACAAGTCCTGGATCACCGACCAGTACGACCGCTTCGTCATGGGCAACACCGTTCTCGCGCAGCCCGAGGACGCCGGCATGATCCGGCTCGACGACGGCTCGGCCCCGACCGGGGACACCGGCGGGACGGTTCGCGGGATTGCGCTCTCGACCGACGGCAACGGGCGCTACACCCGCCTCGACCCGTACACCGGCGCCCGGCTGGCGCTCGCCGAGGCGTACCGCAACGTGGCCACCACCGGTGCGCGACCGCTCGCCGTGACCAACTGCCTGAACTTCGGCTCACCCGAGGACCCCTCGGTGATGTGGCAGTTCACCGAGGCGGTGCGCGGGCTTGCCGACGGCTGCCTCGAGCTGGGCGTGCCGGTCACCGGCGGCAACGTCAGCTTCTACAACCAGACCGGCTCGACGCCGATCCTGCCGACCCCGGTCATCGGGGTGCTGGGTGTCATCGACGACGTCGCCCGGCGCACCAAGCAGGCGTTCGGCACCGACGGCGCGCTGCTCTACCTGCTCGGCGACACCCGGGAGGAGTTCGGCGGCTCCGAGTGGGCGCACGTCGTGCACGGCTACCTCGGCGGCCTCCCGCCCCAGGTCGACCTCGACCGCGAACGGCTGCTTGCCGACATCCTGATCAACGCATCTCGCGACGGCCTGATCGACTCGGCACACGACCTGTCCGAGGGCGGCCTGGCGCACGCGCTGGTCGAGGCCTGCCTGCGCGGTGGCGCCGGCGCCCGGATCGTCCTGCCCGAGGGCAGCGATCCGTTCGTCGCGCTGTTCAGCGAGTCGACCGGCCGGGCCGTCGTGAGCGTGCCCCGCAGCGAAGAGGTCCGCTTCACCGACATGTGCACCGCGCGCGGTCTGCCGCGCGCCCGGATCGGTGTGATCGACCTGCTCGACACCGACCTCGACGTGCAGGGACAGTTCCGTGTGCCGCTGCGCGAGCTTCGCGCCGCCTGGCGTTCTACGATCGCCGACCGCTTCGCGCCGTGACCGACGGTGACCGATAGCGGCCTGCAGGCACTGCGTGCCCAAGGTGAGCACATCAGCGCGTGGCTCGCCCAGCTCGACGAGCACAGGTTCGCGCAACCGTCCGCGCTGCCCGGGTGGGACCTGCGGATGCTCACCGCGCACGTCGCGCTCGTCTTCGAAGGCAGCCTTCTGGGGCTGACGACCCCGACCACCGCGCCGGCCGTGTCGGTCGCCGAGTACGTGAGCCGGTACCGACGCGACGTCGCGCAGATCGTCGAGGCGACCGACAGGATCGCCGGCGACCGATCGCCACGGGAGCTCGTGGCCGCGGTACGCGCCGCCGTCGCCGGCCTTCCCGTCGAGCTGCCGCCGCATCGCAGGGTGATCGGCGCTCGCGGCCCGATCGCGATCCGGGACTGGGTGCACACCCGACTCGTCGAGGCGATCGTGCACTCGGACGACCTGACCCGGTCAGTGCCCGAGCTGCCCCCGGTTGCGCTCGAGCCGGCCGCGCTGGCGCAGGCGGTGCGGACGCTCGCCGAGATCTTCGCCGCACGCGCGCCTGGCCGCTCGGTCGAGGTGCGCGTGCCGCCGTTCGTCGCGGTGCAGGCCGTCGAAGGGCCCCGACACACCCGCGGCACCCCGCCCAACGTCGTCGAGATGGACCCACTGACCTGGGTGCGGGTGGCGGGTGGCCGCGTCGAGTTCGCCGCGGCGACGGCCGACGGGCGCGTCCGGGCAAGCGGCCTGCGTGCCGACCTGACGCCTTACCTTCCCGTACTCGGTTGACCCGTACACTGCAGATGTGGCGACCAGAGGCGATGGCCGACTGACGCACGATCTCCTTCCCGGTGAGAAAGGCCCGCAGGACGCTTGTGGGGTCTTCGGGGTCTGGGCCCCTGGCGAACAGGTGGCCAAGCTCACCTACTTCGGGCTCTACGCGCTGCAGCACCGCGGCCAGGAGGCCGCCGGCATGGCAGTCAGCGACGGCTCGTCGCTCCTGGTCTACAAGGACCTCGGGCTGGTGTCGCAGGTCTTCGACGAGGCGACCCTCGCCACCCTGCAGGGCCACATCGCGGTGGGCCACACGCGCTACTCCACCACCGGGTCGACGACCTGGGAGAACGCACAGCCGAGCTTCCGCACCACGTCCACCGGCTCGGGACTCGCGCTCGGCCACAACGGCAATCTGGTCAACACCGCCGACCTCGCCGACGAGGCGCGTGCCCTCGGCATCCTCAACAACGGCCTCGGCCGGGGCGCCACCAGCGACTCCGACCTGCTGACCGCGCTGCTCGCGGCCCGCCCGGACGTCTCGATCGAGCAGGCGGCCATGGACGTGCTGCCCCGGCTGCGAGGCGCGTTCTCACTCGTCTTCATGGACGAGCACACGCTGTACGCCGCCCGTGACGCGCAGGGGGTGCATCCGCTCGTCCTCGGCCGTCTCGAGCGCGGCTGGATCATCACCTCCGAGACCGCTGCTCTCGACATCGTCGGTGCGAGTTTCGTGCGCGAGATCGAACCTGGCGAGCTGGTGACGATCGACGCCGACGGCCTGCGCTCCCAGCACTTCGCCGCAGCCGAGCCCAAGGGCTGCCTCTTCGAGTACGTCTACCTCGCTCGCCCCGACACGACGATCGCCGGGCGCAGCGTGCACTCGACGCGGGTCGAGGTCGGCCGCCGCCTCGCGAAGGAGCACCCGGTCGAGGCCGATCTCGTCATCCCGGTGCCCGAGTCGGGCACTCCCGCGGCGATCGGGTTCGCCGAGGCGTCCGGCATCCCGTACGGCCTCGGCCTGGTCAAGAACTCCTACGTCGGGCGCACCTTCATCCAGCCGTCGCAGACGATCCGCCAGCTCGGCATCCGGCTCAAGCTCAACCCGTTGCGCGATGTCATCCGCGGCAAGCGCCTGGTCGTGGTCGACGACTCCATCGTGCGTGGCAACACCCAGCGCGCCCTCGTCCGAATGCTTCGGGAGGCCGGCGCGCTCGAGGTGCACGTGCGGATCTCCTCGCCGCCGATCAAGTGGCCGTGCTTCTACGGCATCGACTTCGCGTCCAAGGCAGAACTCGCGGCGAACGGCCTCGACAACGAGGGCATCCGCGCCTCGATCGGCTCGGACTCCCTGGGCTACGTCAGCCTCGAGGGGCTGATCGCGGCGAGCGAGCAGCCGAAGAGCCGGCTGTGCCGGGCCTGCTTCGACGGCGAGTACCCGATCCCGCTGCCCGAGATCGTCGGCAAGCACGTCCTCGAGGGCATCGAGAAGTCGGTGTCCGGACGGCCGCCCGAGCAGGTACAGAGCGTCGGTGCCGAAGACGCGCTCGCCCGTCCCTGAGCAGCCGGTGACCTCCTACGCCGCCGCCGGCGTCGACATCGCCGCGGGCGATCGCGCCGTCGAGCTGATGAAGGCCTCGGTCAAGCGCACGTCGCGCCCGGAGGTGCTCGGCGGGCTCGGTGGGTTCGCCGGGCTGTTCCAGCTCGATCTCACCCGCTATCCGCAGCCGGTGCTCGCGAGCTCGACCGACGGGGTCGGGACCAAGATCGCGATCGCGCAGGCGGCCGGGCGACACGACACGATCGGCGTCGACCTGGTGGCGATGGTCGTCGACGACCTGGTCGTGGTCGGTGCCGAGCCGCTGTTCCTCACCGACTACATCGCCACCGGCAAGGTCGTGCCAGAGAAGATCGCGGCAATCGTGAGCGGTATCGCAGAGGGCTGTGTGCAGGCGGGCTGCGCGCTCGTCGGTGGCGAGACCGCCGAGCACCCGGGCGTCATGCGGCCGGACGAGTACGACGTCTCGGGCACCGGCGTCGGTGTCGTGAATGCCGATGCGGTGCTGGGCCCGGACCGCGTGCGGGCGGGTGACGCCCTGATCGCACTCGGCTCGTCCGGCCTGCACTCGAACGGCTATTCGCTGGTGCGGCACGTCCTGCTCGAGCGGGGCGGTCTGGGCCTCGCGGAGCTGCGTCCGGAGTTCGACGGCCGGACGCTCGCGGACGAGTTGCTCACGCCGACCCGGGTCTACGCGCGGGACTGCCTCGCCCTGGCCCGCGAGTGCGGCGCGCACGCGTTCGCGCACATCACCGGCGGCGGGCTCGCCGGCAATCTGGCGCGCGTGCTGCCGGCGGACCTCGAAGCCGTCGTCGATCGCGCGACCTGGGCGCCCGGCGCGGTGTTCGACCTCGTCGCGCGCACCGGGCCGGTCGGCCTGGACCAGCTGGAGCTGACCTTCAACCTGGGCGTCGGCATGATCGCGGTCGTCCCGGCCGAGCGGGCGGGCGACGCGCTGGCGCTACTGGCCGATCGAGGAGTGCCCGGATGGCAGCTGGGCACTGTGCGCGAGGGGTCGGGGGCAGTACGGATGGTGGCCCGCTATGCCGGCGCCGCAGCCGAGTGGCAGTGACGGCCCTCGACTGGCCCGTCAGGCATCGGCACGGACCCCGCCGGCGAGAGCCGGAGATCTCGGACGAGTACGGACGTACCGTCGCCCACAGGGACATTCCCTGCCATCCGGGTGGGAGCATTGCTGGCACGTAACCTACGGGTTACGTACGGATGTCCGAAAAGTAGGGGCTCACCGGCCCGGCGCGGCCCAGTCGTCCTCGGGGTGCTCGTCCTCGTCCTCGTCGTCGTCGGCAAAGCCGTTCGACGCGACAGTGTCGGTATAGGAGTGCGCCGAACCGCCCAGTTCGCGCTGAAGCGCGTCCAGATCGGTAGATCGGGAGTTGTACTTCAGCTCCCGGGCGACTTTCTGCTGCTTTGCTTTGGCACGGCCGCGCCCCATGGCTCGACCCCCTCGCTCACACGGTCATCCGGCAGGGATCGGGAGAGCCGCTCCACCGGGAAAGTTGGCATCGTCGTGTCGCAAGCCTACCTCGCAGCGCACGACTGCCGCACATGGCCCATCGATGTCCTGAACTGACCGTTTTGGGCGGTCCAAATCGCCCAAATATCGGGTCCGACAGCATCCTGCCTGGCATAGAGTGGACACTTGTCCGGTCCCCATAGGCGATTGTTCGGGCCCTAGGCATACTTGCTCAGGCAACGCGGAACAGGACCCGCGTGACTATTCCCCTGAAGGGGGGCAACCAGCGATGACGACTCCTCGTCAACGTCCGGATTCTGAGCCTCTGCTGACCCCGTCCGAGGTCGCGACGCTGTTCCGCGTCGACCCAAAGACCGTCACCCGCTGGGCCAAGGCCGGCAAGCTGACCTCGATCCGCACGCTCGGCGGCCACCGCCGCTACCGCGAGTCCGAGGTTCGGTCCCTGCTCGACGGCAACACCAACGCCACGGTGAGCGCCTGACCCACCCGGCTGCGCCGCAGCTCGACAACGACGCCGCTCCGACCCGTCCCAGGACGCGGTTCGGGGCGGCGTTGCTGCGTTCAGGGCTAGGCCCGGCGGGGTACACCTGGGGCCGGTGCGCGTACCGAAAATAGTTGTACGGCGCAATTACTTGCATGTATGGTGCATCTAAATGCGTGCTTCATACAACTTTTCTCGGGAGTCCCGGTGAGCACATCGAGCAAGGCGCCGCCACGCGCTGAGGTCGCTGCCGTCGCCGACACCATCGTCGAGCTGATGCGCTCCTTCACGCGGGTGCGGTCCCGGCTGCTCGCAGCGGCCGAGCACGACGTCGAGTGGTCGGCCCACGTACTGCTGCGCGCACTCGCCATGGACGGTCCGATGCGGGCGGGCGCGCTGGCCGAGCGGGTCGCATCCGACCCGTCGACCGTGAGCCGCCAGGTCGCCGCCCTCGTCAAGGAGGGCCTGATCGAGCGACGCGCCGACCCCGTGGACGGCCGCGCCGCGCTGCTGGTTCCGACGGAGAGGGCCGACGCCGTCATCCGTGAGCACAGCCAGCTCCGGATGCAGCACTTCGCCGGGATGCTCGAGGAGTGGAGCGACCGCGATCTGCAGCGCTTCGCGGCGCTGCTCGAGCGCTTCACCCGTGACTACGAGAACTCGAACAAGGACTGGCTGATCGAGCGGGTCGCGCCCAAGCCGAACGCAACCGAAGGGAACACCTGATGTCCGCCCCATCCTCCGACGCGGCAACGCCGTCCTCCGCCCGAGGCGCCACGGCGGTCCATGACGAGTCGGCGGGCCTGACCCACAAGCAGATCATGACGATCCTGTCCGGCCTGATCCTCGGCATGTTCCTCGCCGCGCTCGACCAGACGATCGTCTCGACCGCGATCCGCACCATCGGTGACGATCTGCACGGCCTGTCGATCCAGGCCTGGGTGACGACGGCGTTCCTGATCACCTCGACGATCGCGACCCCGTTGTTCGGCAAGCTGTCGGACATCTATGGCCGCAAGCCGCTGTTCATGGCCGCCATCACGATCTTCATCGCCGGGTCGGCGCTGTGCGGGTTGTCGCAGTCGATGTACATGCTGGCCGCATTCCGCGCGTTCCAGGGCATCGGCGCCGGCGGGCTGTTCCCGCTCGCGCTCGCGATCATCGGCGACATCATCCCGCCGCGTGAGCGCGCCCGGTACCAGGGCTACTTCATGGCGGTCTTCGCGACGGCGTCAGTCCTCGGCCCCGTCGTCGGCGGGTTCTTCGCGGGACAGGCGCGCATTCTCGGTGTCTCCGGCTGGCGCTGGATTTTCTACATCAACGTGCCGATCGGCGTCGTCGCGCTGTTCGTCGTCATGCGGGTACTGCAGCTCGACCACCACCGGCGCAACCATCGCATCGACTGGAACGGTGCCGCCGCGCTCGTCCTCACCCTCGTCCCGTGGCTGATCGTTGCCGAGCAGGGTCGGGTGTGGGGCTGGGGTTCTGCCGGCTCGTTCGCCTGCTACTTGCTCGGTGCGCTCGGCCTCGTCGCGTTCCTCTTCGCCGAGTCGCGCGCCGGTGACGACGCGTTGCTGCCGCTTCGGCTGTTCCGCGGCCGGGTGTTCAGCATCGGCTCCATCCAGTCGTTCATCGTCGGTGCCGGAATGTTCGGTGGCATGATCTCGATCCCGCTGTACCTGCAGATCGTCAAGGGCGCATCGCCGACCAAGTCCGGTCTGCTCCTGCTGCCGCTCGTCGGAGGCATCATGGCGGCCTCGCTGCTTGCCGGCCAGGTCACCTCACGGACGGGCCGGTACAAGATCTTCCCGGTGATCGGATGTGCCCTCCTCGTCGCGGGGATGGGACTGCTGACCCAGGTCGGTGCCGACACCGCGCTGTGGCAGACCGACGTCTACATGCTCGTGTTCGGCGCGGGCCTCGGGATGAACATGCAGACCCTGGTACTCGCGATGCAGAACGCGGTCGACCCGCGCGACATGGGAGTGGCCACCTCGGCGGTGACGTTCTTCCGCCAGGTCGGCGGCTCGCTGGGCACCGCGGTGTTCCTGTCCATCCTGTTCACACGGGCCGCGGCCAACATTCCGACCGAGCTCGCAAAGTCCCATGTGCAGCTGCCGCCCGGTACGACCTTCAACCTGAACGACACGAGCGGCCTGGCGAAACTGCCGCCGTCGGTTCAGCACCCGATCCTGGTCGGCTTCTCCAACGCGATGGACACGGTGTTCCTCGTCGGCGCGTGCGTGCTCGTCATTGCGTTCATCACCGCGTTGCTGCTGCCCGAGGTGCCGCTGCGCACGCAGTCCGGGTTGCAAGCGGCGCGCTCGGCAGCCGCGGCGCGCGGCGCCGAGGACCCGGGCCGCGCCACGCACGACGCCGAGACCGGCGGATCGGTGCGGACCGCGCCGGGCGGCTGACCCGCACCAAACCCTCCGTGATCAAGAGATCAGTTGAGTCGACATTCGACCTAGCTGATCTCTTGATCAAGGGGATAGGGCGGATAGGGCGGGTGGGGCGGGTGGGTGGGTCGGGGACGGGTCAGTCCTCGTACTCGCCCTGGCGGCGGAAGCGCAGGAAGGCCAGCCCCGCGACGCCGGCGACCGCCATGCCGGCGACGCCGATACCGATGCGCGCGTCATGCGAGATCGGCACCTTCGTGGCGACCGTGGTCTTCGTGACCGACGCGGTGTTGGTCGCGGTCTCGAACGCGGTCTCGGTGTTCGTGGAGGTGTTGAACACCGTGCCGGTGCGGGTGCGGCGGTCGGTCGCCGTCACGTTCACGTTGTTGACGTTGGTGGTGACGCTGGTGGCGTAGTACGTGTGGCCGTACACGTCCGTGCGCGTCGCGACGTTGGTTCGGTTCACCACGTTGGTCTGGTTGGCCGTCCTGTTGACGACGTTCGTAACGTGATCAACGACGGTCTGGGTCGCAGTTGCGACCGTTCCTACGGTCACCGGGGTCGGCGGCGGTGTCGACGTGACTGTGGTGGTCACTGTCACCGTGTCCGGGCTCGGGGGCGGAGCGGTCACGGTTTCGGTCACAGTGACGTCGGCATGGGCCGGTGAGCCGAGTGACGACAGGCCGAGGAGTACGGCGAGCAGGGCGCAGGCGGCGAGCAGGACGGCAGTCGGCAGCAGCGCGCTGCGGCGCGAAATGATCATGTGGGGCCCCCCGGGTTTCGCGACAACGGTAAACCGTGCGGGGCAAACCGTTCAAACCGTGCCGCGATCGTGACCGCTGACATCTCTTGTTGCCGGTGGGGCTGTAGCGATGGGACTTGCGGGTGAGTAGTACCTGGCTTTACGTTCACTTCGGGGAAGGGCCTTCCCCGGGGGGAGGGATCGGTCGAATCGGACAGCGGCCACCAGTGGTGGCTCGCCGAATTTGCGCACAAATGCATCGAACCGATTCCGGACCTGTCCGGATGGTACGTTCTCGTCCGGTGTTAATTTCTTGTCATATTTGCCTATCCGGCGCCGCTCTGATTAATAGATCAACGGCGAGCCCAATTCGGACGGCAAACTGAACAAATTCAGAAGTGGAGTGACCGGATTGCTCGCGCGAGCCGACGCAGGTGACCACGCCGCCGTCAGGGGTTCCCGCCGGCGGCGGCTGCTGCGGATATCCGCTCTCGCGATGGCGGTCTCGGTCCTGACCGGCACCTGCCTGCTCGCTCCGGCGGTCGCGGACGGCTCCACGAGCCCGAGCGACACCGCTACGGCATCGAGCAGCGGCGCGACGGATTCGGCGACGGGTGGCACGGGATCCGCGGCCGCGTCCGACACCTCCGTCCCGACCGACCCGACCACGACCGGGGCCGCGAGCAGCACCGATTCGGTGCCGACCGATTCGCTGACGCCGACCGACGGCTCTGGTTCCAGCACGTCGGCAGGCGCCTCGAGCGCGACGACGTCGGTTGCTCCCGGGACGTCCGGCGCGTCCTCCGTCGCGGGCGGCGAGCCCGCATCGGTGTCCACGACGGTGCCCACCCAAGCCGTCCTGCCGTCGGCGGAGCTCATGCGCCAGGCGGTCAACGGCTTGGTCCTGCAGGAATTCGGTCAGGTGCCGAGCAGCGCCGTCGACGGCGCGACCAGGTCGGGCCTGCTGCACGACACGGCGGCCGCCGCGACGGCCAACTGCCACTGCACGATCGCGCTGTCCGTCGCGTTCAACGGTGACGCCTACGCGCTTGCCCAACCGAACTCGCTGGGGAGCGCGACAGCCGGCGCGGCCACCACGGTCGCCGGTCCACCTGCCGACGGCGTGCCCGGAGCGACGGGCAATGCGACCTCGGTGACGTTCAACTTCGACGGTCCGGCCTCGGCCAGCGCCGCGTCGGGGACGGTCGGCGGAGACGCCGGTTCCGCGAGCACCGCGAGCGCTCCGGGTACGGCGGTGTCGGACTACCAGCAACCCGCGGGCCTTGCCTCGGGCTTCGTGCAAGTCTTCGGCGCGCGGCTGCTCGCGGCGAACGCGACCGTCGCCACGACCTTGTCGATGGGCACCTGCGGCGCCGCGTGCGTCGGCTACGGCAGCGCATCGGTCGAGATCGCGACGCTGCCCAGCTGCCCGGACGGCACCGTCTGCACGTCCGTCACTACGCGTTCGTCCAGTGCGCCGAGTGGTGTGAGTTGCTGGGCGGCGGACCGGTCCACCCGTACGCCGGGTGGCCCGTGGTGCACGATCGCGATCGCAGTGTCGATGGGTGGGACGGCGCACGCCGGCGTGCTCTCCCCTGTCTCGTCAGCTGTTCCGGCCGGACCGGCGGCATGCAGTCCCGGACTGGCCGGCGGGTCGGCAGCAGTCGCCATCGCGGCGGGCGGCGACGCCCGCGCACTGTCGCGGATGGGTGCCGTACCGGCGTGCACGACGACGCCGGTCATCGGTAGCGGGGCAGGCGCCGCGTTGGCTCCGGCGGCGGTCACCGTCGTCACCTCGACCACTCCCGCTCCGCCCAGCGCACCGAGCCGCACCGGCTCGACGGGGAACGCACTCGGGTTGGCGCTGTCGGCCCACGGAGCCAGCACGTCGACGACGTGGTCGGGCAACTCCGGCCGGATCCGTGCCGGCAGCACGGCGGCCGCCGCCGGTGGCAGCACCGCGGGAGCCGACACCGGCTCGACCGGTGACGCGGTCGGCATCGCCATCGCGCGTGACGGCAGCTCGACCCTGGTCCACTCGGGCAACTCCGGCGAGGCCGCCGCGGTGTGCACGAACTGCAGCGGTGCGACGACGCCCAACGGCGGCAACGCCATCGCGGTCTCGTCGTCGGGCGACACCGGCTTGAGCTTCTCGCTCGCGGTGGCCGGCCTCGTCGCCTCGGTGCGGTCGGAGTCAGGCGACAGCGGCAACTCGATCGCCGTCGCGATGGACGGCGTCGAGCCCGGCTCGGGGTCGACCGGAAACAGTTCCGACCGCGCGCTCGTCGCGGGACGATCGGGAAAGACCGGGGACACCGTCGTCGTCGCCATCGGCCTGACGACCTGGATCGACATGTGGACGTGGACGGGTCGGTCGGGCCCGGTCGTCAGCCTCGCGACGTGGGGCGCGAACGGCTGCACACTGGTCGTCGCCACGCTGAGCGCGCAGTGCCCGAAGGCTGCGACCGTGCCCCCGAAGTTGCCCGGCACCCCGGCCGATCCGGGCTCGCCGGCGCTCGTCCCGACCACTGCGACCGGTTCAATTCTGGACCCCCAGGTGGTGGCCGCCGGCCTTTGGCGCAATGCTCCGGTAACGGTTTCTTCGGTTGGCGAGACGGAAATGGCCGCAGGGTCTACAGTTCCGGCAACGCAAGATCGGAATGTTGCTGCGGGGGCAGATGTGCAGGCGGTGCCGGTAGCTGTATCAGCAGTTCGGTCGCCCGCTCCTAAGAGTGAGGGAAATCAGCTCGCAGGTCTTGGCACGGCAATGCTCGTCACCGCCTTGGTCGTCTTGGCGTGGCGTTTCGGGGGGAGGAACCAGGGCGTGAACACCAGCTAGCGGGATCCGTTCGTTTCCCCATTTCCCTACCTTCTTTCATCTGCTCAACGCACGAATCGGACGGAGCACGACAATGTTGATCGAACTCGTTCTGGCTGCACAGCTGCACGCCGCCAACGGCACCAAGGCCGCGACCACGACCGCGACGCACGAGGGTGCGGCCACCCTGACCGGAACCACCGGCACAGGGGGCACGTCAGGCAGCGCCAGCTCGGGCAGCGGCTCCGGCGCGACGTCAGGATCCGGGTCATCCACGACGACCACCACGGGATCGTCGACGTCCGGCTCCTCGGGCGCGGCCACGGGTGGTGGGTCGTCCAACGCCACCAGCGGCGCCGCCTCGGGCGGCACGACCGGCGGCGGCTCGGGTACCTCGGGCAACGCATCGGCGGGCACCGGCACGGGCGGTGCCGGGGGCGGAACGGGCGCGGGTTCGGGCGGCATCATCGTCAAGGCCGGCTCGGGCAACTCCGGCGGCGTGACCGGCTCGGCGGGCGGCGGCACGTCCGGCTCGGCGACCTCGTCGTCGACGGGCAACGCGACCAGCGGCAACACCGGTTCGGCCAGCACCAGCAACACCAGCCACGGCGGCAACACCGGATCGGCGAACGCCTCGTCCAGCGGCTCGTCGGTTGCGACGAGCGGCGCCGGCGGCACGTCGGGTGCCTCGGGCGCCGACACCAACACGACCAACAGCACGACCGGTACCAGCGGCAGCGGCGGAGGATCGGGCGCGGCGGGCAGCGCGACCGGCTCCGCGACGTCCGGTGGCACGGGCACCGGTGGCAACTCGGGCAACGCCAGCTCCCAGGGCAACTCCTCGGCCAACGCGAGCAGCGGCGACTCGAACACCTCGGCCGACGGCACCTCGGTGTCGGGCAACAGCGGCTCCGCGACGTCGACGCCGACCTCGTCCGCGACCAGTGGTAGCGCCCAGGGCGGCACCGTTTCGGGCGCGTCCGGCTCGACCGGCGACGTCATCGGCACGACGGGCAACACGGGCGACACGTTCGGCGGCGGAGGGTCCGGCGGCATCGCGGTCGTGCTGATGTCCGGCGCGTCCGGCTCGGTCACGGGCACGGGCGGCGGCGGCCGCAGCGGCAACGCCAGCTCGACCTCGAACGGCAACGCCGTCTCCGGCGGCACCGGCCCCGCGAACACGACCAACAACGTGACCGGCGGCAACACCGGCGCGGCCACCGCCTGCTCCTCGGCGACCTCCGGCGCCACCAGTGGGCCCGGCGGCAACTCGGGCGCGTCCGGCGCGGCGACCAACACCAGCACGACCGGCTCCGGCGACACGAACGGCACCGGAAGCAGCGGCACCGGCGGCTCGGGCGACGGCGGCACGGCCACCGGGACCGCGGTCTCGGGTACCACCGGCGCCGGCGGCGCGTCCGGCGACGCGAGTTCGAGCGCGAACTCGACCGGCACCGCGAACAGCGGTTCGTCCAACACCTCGGCGACGGGCTCGGCTACCTCCGGCTCGAGCGGCGACGCGACGTCGGCCCCGGTTTCCTCGGCGACGAGCGGCGACGCGTCGGGCGCGACTGTCATCGGCGTCTCGGGCAACACCGGCAGCGTCATCGGCTCGACCGGCAGCACCGGCGCGACCACCGGCGGCGGCGGGTCGGGCGGCATCTCGCTCACGCTGACCTCGGGCAACTCCGGCGACGTGACCGGCACCGGCACCGGCGGGACGACCGGCAACGCGGTCTCGACCGCCACGGGCAACGCGACGACCGGCACCACGGGCGGCGCGAGCAGCAGCAACACCGTCAAGGGCGGCAACACCGGCGCGACGAACGCCGGCTCGACCACGACCTCGACGGCGAACAGCGGCGCGGGCGGCAACTCCGGCGCCTCCGGCGCGGCGACCAACACCTCCACCACCGGCTCGGGTAACACCGGCAGCAGCGGCACCGGTGCCGCCACCGCAACGGGCGGCTCGGGCGCCGGCGGTACCGCCGACGGCACCGCGATCTCGGGCGACACGGGCGCCGGCGGCGACTCCGGCTCGGCTAGCGCTCTGGGCACGTCCTCGGCGAGCGCGAACAGCGGCGACTCGAACACCTCGGCGGACGGCACCGCCACGTCCGGCGGCAGCGGTTCGGCGACGTCCGCCCCGGTCTCCTCGGCGACCAGCGGCGCAGCGTCCGGCGCGACTGTCGTCGGCGTCTCGGGTAACACCGGCGACGTCGTCGGCAGCACCGGCAACACCGGCGCGACCACCGGCGGCGGCGGGTCGGGCGGCATCTCGGTCACCCTCACGTCGGGCAACTCCGGCAACGTGACCGGCACCGGCACCGGCGGCACGAGCGGCGACGCCACCTCGACGGCGACCGGCAACGCGACCTCGGGCGGCACGGGCAACGCCAGCTCGGCCAACAACGTCACGGGCGGCAACACCGGCAGTGCAACCTCCGGCTCCTCCGTCAACTCCACCGCCCACAGCGGCGCGGGCGGCAACTCCGGCGCCTCGGGTGCCGCCACGAACACCTCCGGCGCGAGCTCGGGCGACACCGGCGCGACCGGCACAGGTGACGCCGGCGGAACCGGCGGCTCGGGCGACGGCGGCACGGCCACCGGCACGGCGGTCTCGGGCAGCACCGGTGACGGCGGCGA
>JAVHVN010000041.1:0-6363 GCA_032160545.1 Pseudonocardiales bacterium
TCAGCCCCAGGTACTCGTGCGTCGGGCGGGCGAAGCAGTTGTGACTGACGACGCCGTTCGCGATGAAGTCCCCAGTGCCGGTCGTGATGTCGTACATCGGAATTTCCAGCCCGGTGTCCTCGACACCGGCGACGGCCAGTGGCTCGTCACGGCCGACGCCGGCCACCAGGTCGCCGGCCGCGAGCTCGCGAACGAAGACCCACCCGCCCGGCCCGAGGAAGCGGTGGTCGGCACTGGCCGTGAGCCCAGTCCCGTCGGCAAACGTGACTCGGTGGCCGCGCTTGAGCGTGCGCCAGTGCTCGAGCACCGTCGTGTCGCGCAGATCGTGGAGGGTTGCGCACCGAGAACTCCGCACGAACGCCGATGCCACCCGATCACCAGGACGGATGTCGGCGATGGGCTTCGTGCGTCCGTCCGCCATCAGGACGGGCGTCTCACCGGCCAGGCAATAGGTACAGGCATGACTGCACCCCCGGTAGACGTTGATCGTCCAGGCGAAGTTCATCCGCGACATCGACGGAACGTGGTTGAGGATTCGCCTGGCCGTGACGTGCAGGAACTCGAGATCGGACATCCGTCCCGTACCCCGTTCCGGCCCCACCAGCTCCTCCACCCCGAACAAGGCGGGCTCCTGATCGACGAGCGACCACCTCAGTTGCCCGGCGGCAGAGGGACGCCCCCGCGAGGGGATCCCGCCTGACCGCGCCGAGGAGGGGCGTCCCCCTGGAGCACCGCGTGCGCGCCCGGAGAAGTCGTTCCCGTCCGGAACCCCAACAGGACCCATCAGCGGAAGTCCCGAGAGCGGGTGTGCAGCCCGAGCGGAAGGCGCTCGAGGCGTTCGGCGAGAACGTTCACGACGCCGTCGGTGCACTCGAGCATGCCGCGGATGACCAGGCCGCCCGAATCGCGCGCGATGCGCCGGTTCCGTGCCCAGACCACTTGGTCGACGATGACGTTCACCATGCCGGTCTCGTCCTCGAGGTTGAGGAAGGTGACCCCCTGGGCGGTGGCGGGCCGCTGCCGGTGCGTGACGACGCCGCCGACCGTGACGCGGGTGCGGTCGGGCAGGCGGCGCAGCTCGGCGGCGCTGACGATGCCGAGTGCGTCGAGGCGGTCGCGGATCATCGCCGTGGGATACATCGACGGCGTGATCCCCGTGGCCCACAGGTCGGCGATGAGCTGTTCAGGCCCGGTCATCGACGGCAGCGACGGCGGCACGGTCTCGTCGAAGGTCACGACATCGAGCTGGCCGGGACGGGCGGTGGCAGCCGCCCCGGCCCCCCAGAGCGCATCGCGCCGGCCGAGGTCGAAGCAGTCGAACGCGCCGGCGGTGGCGAGTGCCTCGACCTGGTCTGCGGACAACCCGATACGGCGAGCCAGGTCGGCCATCGACGTGTACTCCCCCTTGGCCTCGCGCGAGGCGACGATGCGCTCGGCGAGCTCGACGCCGATCGTGCGGACATCTGCGAGGCCGAGCCGGACGGCCGGCTGCGGGGCGTCCAGGCACGGGCACTGCGACGCCCCGCTGAACGGCGCCTCGAGCGTGGCGCGCGCGGCCGAGTGGACGAGCGACGGCGAGCGCACGTCGATCCCGTGCCGCTTGGCGTCGTGCACGAGCGACTGCGGCGAGTAGAAGCCCATTGGCTGTGCGTTGATCAGGGCTGCGCAGAACGCGGCCGGGTAGTGCAGTTTGAGCCACGACGACGCGTACACCAGCAGTGCGAAGCTGATCGAGTGGCTCTCGGCGAAGCCGAACGCTGCGAACGCCTGGATCTTGGCGTAGATGTCGTCGGCGGTAGCGCCGGTGATGCCGTTGGCCGCCATTCCGTCGTAGAGCCTGATGCGCAGCTGCTCTATCTTGTCGCGACCGCGCTTCGAGCCCATCGCGCGCCGCAACTGATCGGCCTCCGACGGCGAGAAGTCCGCCACGGCGACCGCGAGTTGCATCAGCTGCTCCTGGAACAGCGGGATGCCGAGGGTGCGCTTCAACGGCCCCTCGAGCCGGGGGTGGGCATAGGTGATCGGCTCGTCGCCGTTGCGGCGACGGATGTAGGGGTGCACGGAGTCGCCCTGGATGGGCCCGGGGCGGATGAGGGCCACCTCGACGGCGAGGTCGTAGAAGTTGCGTGGCTTGAGCCGCGGCAGGGTCGCCATCTGTGCCCGCGACTCGACCTGGAACACGCCCACGGAGTCCGCGACGCCGAGCATGTCGTAGACGCAGGGCGCCTCCTTCGGGATCGAGTCGAGCTCGTAGCGCACGCCGTGATGGGTCTCGATCAGCTCGAAGCAGTACTGCAGCGCCGAGAGCATGCCGAGCCCGAGCAGGTCGAACTTCACCAGGCCGGCCGCCGCGCAGTCGTCCTTGTCCCACTGCAGGACCGTGCGCCCCGGCATCCGCCCCCACTCCACCGGGCAGACCTCGATCACCGGACGGTCGCACATGACCATCCCCCCGGAGTGGATGCCGAGGTGCCGCGGGGCGTTCTGCAACTCCGCGGCGAGCTGCACCACGCCCGGCGGGGGCTGCCCGCCCGGTGCCGGCGAGCCGGCTGCCGCGGGGGGATTCCAGTCCGGCTGGTCGGTCTCAGCGGAGACGAACAGGTCGGGCGTCCAGTAGTAGCCGAGCTCGACCTCCTTGCTCCAGGCGTCCTGTTGCCCGAGCGAGTAGCCCAGCGCCTTGGCGACGTCTCGGATCGCCGACTTCGGCCGGTAGGTGATGACGTTCGCGACCTGCGCGGCGTGCTCACGCCCGTGCAGCTCATAGACGTACTGGATCGCCTCCTCGCGGCGGTCGGACTCGATGTCGAGGTCGATGTCGGGCGGTTCTCCGCGCTCGGGTGCGAGGAAGCGCTCGAACATCAGCTCGTAGAAGACGGGATCGACGGCGGTGATCCCGAGCGCGTAGCAGACCGCGGAGTTCGCCGCCGAGCCGCGGCCCTGGCAGAGGATGCCGCTCTCGCGGCAGAACCGGGCGATGTCCCAGACCACGAGGAAGTACCCGGGGAAGTGCAGCTCCTCGATGATCGCGAGCTCGTGCTCGATCTGCCGGTATGCCGCGTCCTCGTGCTTCTTGCCGCCGAACCGGCGGGCCGCGCCGTCGTAGGCGAGTGTGCGCAGGTAGGTCATCTCGGTGTGCCCGGGCGGCACGGGGAACGGCGGCAGGTCGGGCGCGATGAGCTGCAGCGAGAAGGCGGTCTCGGTGCCGAGCCGCTCGGCCGCCCCGACGGCACCGGGCCAGCGGACGAAGCGCTCGGCCATCTCGGCGCCCGAGCGCAGGTGCTGCCCCGACCACGACGGCAGCCAGCCATCGATGTCGTCGAGGGTGCTGCGCGCCCGCACCGCGGCCAGCGCCGTCGCCAGGGGCCGTCGCGGCGGAGCGTGGAAGTGCGCCGCGGTCGTCGCGACGATCGGCAGCCCGAAATCAGACGCGAGCGCGGCCAATGCCTCATACCGCTCGTCGGCGAGCGGGTCGAGCTCGTGGGTCAGTTCGACGACGACGTTCTCGCGACCGAACCGGTCGATCAGTTCGGCCAGCGCACGCCGGGCGGGGTCGAGGGCAAACGTTCCGAAGCCCGAGGAGTCGAGTGCCTGCCGCACGGCGCCCTTGCGGCAGCCGGTGAGCACCAGCCAGTGCCCTGCCGCCGCCTCGGTGACCTCGTCGAGGTCGTAGACCGGACGGCCCTTGGCGCCGCCGCGAAGCTGGGCGGTGCTGATCGTGCGGCACAGCGCGGCGTAGCCGGCGGGGTCACGGGCGATCGCGAGCAGATGCGTGCCGGGCGGGTCGGGGACGCCGACCCGCGCGCCGATCGTCCGCTCGGCCTGGGTGGCCGGCACCGGGAGATCGAGTGACAGTTCCGCGCCGAAGGACGTCGGCAGGCCGAGCGCCTCGGCTGCCTCGGCGAAGCGCACGATGCCGTACATGCCGTCGTGATCGGTGAGGGTGAGGCCGGCTAGGCCGAGGCGGACCGCCTCTTCGGCGAGCTCTTCGGGCGAGGACGCACCGTCGAGGAAGCTGAACGACGAATGCGCGTGCAGCTCGGCATAACCCACCCGCGGGGTCTCGGGCGGGCGGGCGCTCGAGGCCGGCTCGTACGCCGCACGCTTGCGCGACCACGCGGGGGAGTCACCGCCGTCGCCGGCGGCGGGCCGGCCACCGCGCGGCGGGTCTGGGGGCGCAGGCGCGGGACGGCCGGACAGCCGCCGCTCGAGTTCCGGCCAGGGCATGGCCGGGTTGTTGAACCCCACAACGCGAGATTAGAACACCAGTTCGATGATTACTAGATCTGAGCGTCAAGCAACTGGCAGAGGACCCATCCGCTGCTGGGCCGCGTCCGCACCCGCGTCCGATCCCCGCACACCGACGGCGTCATCCAACGGTCCTTCGGCACCCGTGCCTCACCCGAGTCTCGTGAGCACGCGTGGTTGGTCCTGGATGACGGCGATGGTGTGCTCGAAGTGGGCGCCGCGGGACCCGTCATCGCTGCGCAGCGTCCATCCGTCCTCGTCGATGCGGTAGGCATCTCGGCCGCCGGCCATGAACCACGGTTCGATCGCGATCGTCATCCCGTCGCGCAGCCGCATTCCGCGACCTGACCGGCCGTCGTTGGGAACGGGGGGGTCCTCGTGCATGGTGCGGCCGACGCCGTGCCCGCCGAAGTCGGTGTGCAACCCGTAGCCCGCTTCGCGTGCGACCGCACCGATGGCGCTCGAGATGTCACCGATACGGGCGCCGTCTCGCGCTGATGCAATGGCGGCGTGCAGGGCGTGCTCGGTGCGCTCGAGCAGACGGGCGTCTCTGTCCGAGGTCGAACCCACGCAGAACGAGACCGCGGCGTCGCCGGTCCAGCCGTCGAGTGTGGCGCCGCAGTCGACGCTGAGCAGGTCGCCCTCGCGCAGCCGGTAACCAGTGGGGATGCCGTGCAGGACGGCGTCGTTGACGGACAGGCACACAACCCCCGGGTATGGGGCCGGAGCGAAGGACGGCTGGTAGCCCAGGAACGGCGACGACGCTCCCGCGCCACGCAGGACATCTCGCGCAACCTGGTCGAGATCTCGTAGGCGAACTCCGACTGCGGCGTGGCCGCGTACCTCGGCCAGGGCGCGGGCGACCACCCCGCCAGCGGCGGCCATCGCCTCGATCTCGCCTGGTGTCTTCAGCTCCACCACGCTCGGCACCTCCAACGCCTACCGGGATTTCTATACCGGTATTAGTATCACGGTCATGGTGCGTCCGATCTTGACCCCGCACGAGCGTGAACGTGGTCGCCTGCTCGGGGCAGCCCTGCGTGCGGCACGAGGCACGCGCAGCATGGTCGACGTCTCCGCCGCGGCCGGTATCCCCGTCGAGACTCTGCGCAAGATCGAAACCGGCCGCATCGTGACTCCGGCGTTCTTCACCGTCGCAGCGCTCGCGCATACCCTCGAGCTGGACCTTGCAGCACTCGCCCACAAGCTCGACGGCCTGCCCGACGTCGCGCCGAACGCAGCGACCGCCTAACCGAACTCGGCTCGCAGCCTCATCCCTCGCCTGCGCAGCCTCGCCCATAGGCCACCGATACGTTGCCGTCCGTGACTTCGCTGAGCCTGTGTCCACCGTTGAGGTAGTGGTTCGGCGCCTGTCGTAACGGACGAATGCTCGGCTGTGCAAGGAGAACATGGCGTGCGTCAATCACATTGTTTCCCACCGGAAGGGCATCCGCGAGATGCGAGCCTCTCGTGCCGGCACTGCTGTGTCTGCGATGTTCGACGATCCGAGTCTGGTGTCGTTTATGCCGGCTCGGCAGAAACGACACCAGATTGTCGCCATCGAACTCCGACATGGCTCGCGATCACGCATAAGTAGCGTCACTATCAGTGCCTTCTGGCTCGGGCCGGATCAGGGCGTCGACACGCCCGATTCTCCGATCCAGAAGGCACTTCTACGTAATCACCACGCCAGAGATGGCAGGCGCCGGGCTATGTCATTCGTCGCTGGTGCGCCGCTCTCAGCCTTGTGGGATCGGGGACGCTGACGAAGGCATTGGCTCGAGGGTTCGCTTGGGCGCGGCTGGTCAGCGTTGTCACCGTGCCTGGGTGGCCGAGGTGGTAGCCCTGGCCGTATGTGATGCCGAGTTGGCGGATGACGATAAGCTCGCGGACGTTCTCGATGCCTTCCGCGATGACTTGCGCGTTGGTGGCTGCGGCGAAGGTGACGAGCGCGCCCGCGAGGG
Source organism: Pseudonocardiales bacterium (assembly GCA_032160545.1). Lineage (GTDB taxonomy): Bacteria > Actinomycetota > Actinomycetes > Mycobacteriales > Jatrophihabitantaceae > DATGFB01. The sequence continues at coordinate 6,210 of JAVHVN010000041.1, forward strand.
CTTGGCGCGCGGGATCCACGTCGATGCCGGTGGTGAGTATCCGGTCTAGTTTGATCAGGTCGGGTGCCAGTTTGAGAATGGAAGAGAAGCTGGCGTAGCCGGCGCCGGTGTCGTCGATGGCGAGGCGCGCGCCGGTGGCACGGATGTCGCGGAC
>JAVHVN010000048.1:0-22905 GCA_032160545.1 Pseudonocardiales bacterium
GGCTGCGTGCAGCTGATGACCGACTTCATCGCCGCCTACCCCGAACTCTGGAACGAGGACATAGGAGTCGACTGATGGCGCCTTCGGTCCCGGTCATCGACCTCGGGCCCTGGTTCGACGGGACGGACGCAGGCAAGGCGGACGTGGCCGCAGAGGTCGACGCCGCGCTGCAGAGCGTCGGCTTCTTCCTGGTCACCGGGCATGGCGTGCCGAGGGAACTGCGCGGAGCGGTGCGCTCGTCGGCGCGCGAGTTCTTTGCACTGCCAACCGAAGTGAAGCGGCGCTACTCGGTGACCGTGGGCGGGCGTGGCTGGCTGCCCCCCGGGGTCGAGGCGAACGGGTACGCCGAGGGCACCGAGACCCCGCCGGACATGAAGGAATCCTTCGCGGTGGGCGCCGACGAGCCGACCGGTGTCGCCGAGGTCGACGACTACTGGTTCCAGCCGAACGTATTCCCCGGCGAGGTGCCCGCGTTGCGTACAACGATCACCGAGTACCTCGGGCGAATGCGCGCGCTGTCGGACGAACTGCTCGTGGTGTGTGCTGCGGCGCTCGGGCTGGAGTGCGACTTCTTCACCCGCAACACGACGCACGCCACCCATACGATGAACGTCAACTGGTACCCACCGATGTCGATCGCGGGCGAGCCCGAGCCGGGTCAGTTCCGGATAGGGCCGCACACCGACTTCGGTACCGTCACCGTGCTCGACCGCGAGCCCGGCAAGGGCGGCCTCCAGGTCTGGACGGAGACCGTTGTGGGTCCCGCCACTGATGAAGGCGTAGCCGGTGGGGGAGGGTGGGAGGACGCGCCGTACGACCCTGACGCCTTCACCGTCAACGCGGGCGACCTGCTCGCCCGGTGGAGCGGCGACCGGTGGAAGTCGAACCGGCACCGTGTCCTGCCGCCGCAGGCCGAGGCACCTGACGAGGACCTCGTCTCGCTCGTCTACTTCCATGAGGCGGACCACGACACGGTGGTGCACGCCTTGCGGCCGCCGATCGGCATGCCGAACGACTACGAGCCGGTGGTCGCGGCCGACTTCCTGCGCGAGCGCCTGGACGCCATCACCATTGGCTGACGCCGTTACGACGTCTCGAGCGCCGCGAGCACGCGCCGGATCTCGGGCGGCACCGGCGTCTTCTCGTGCCCGCCGCGCGTGACGTACACGTGGACGAACCGACCGACCGCGGCCGGTTCCTCGGAACTCGCGCCGAACAGGGCGAGCCGATAGACGACGCTCGAGGTACCGAGTTGCTCGAGCGCGAGTCCCGCCGTCACTACCTCGGGGAACCGCAGCTCGGCGAAGTACTGGCACGACGTCTCGACGACCAGCCCGATCGCGGACAGCTCGCGGATGTCGACGCCGGACGCCTCGATCAGCCAGCCGTTCACCGCGGTGTCGAACATCAGGTAGTGCACGACGTTGTTGACGTGGCCGTAGGTGTCGTCGTCGGACCAGCGGGTCGGCATGCTGCGCAGCACGGGGAAGTCGGCCCGGCGCAGTGACTTCGGCTCGTCGGCGTTCATGCCGCCGATGCTGCCAGTTCGTCCTCGACGTACGACGGCCCGGCCACGAGCCAGCCGCTCGCGAGGGTCAGTGTGGTCGCGACGAGCAGCAGCGCCATCGGCACCCCCCACCCGCCGGTGACGCCGTGCAGCACTCCGAACAGCAAGGGCCCGGTTCCGGCCAGGATGTAGCCGAGCGACTGGGCGAACGCCGACAGTGCGGCGGTCGCCTCGGCGGTGCGCGCGTGCAGCCCGATCATCGTCAGTGCGAGCGGGAACGTGCCGGCGCCGATGCCGGTGAGGACCATCCAAAGCCATGCGCCACCTACCGGGGCGACGATGAGCCCGACGTACGAGACCAGGTAGCAGGCGGTGAGGGCCGCCATCAGAGCACGGTGCCGGGACTGCCTTACCGTCGGCACGACCATCGAGATCGGGATGCTCATCGCCGCGAGCAGCGCGACCATCCAGCCCGCGGTGCTCGTGGATATGCCCTTCGCGTGCAGCAGCGTCGCGAACCAGCCGAACGCGACGTACGCCTGGAACGATTGGAACGCGAAGAACACCATCAGCAGCCACGCCGTCCGGCTGCGCACCATGACGTTCGCCGACATGTGCCGTTCGGCGTCGGGGTCGGGACGATCGCCGCGCAGCATCGGCAGCCACGGCAGCACCGCCAGCCCGCTGAGCAGCGCCCAGCTGCCGATGCCCAGGCGCCAGCCGTCGCTGCCCGACGCGAGGGAACCGATCGGCACGGTCAGCCCGGCGGCCGCCGTGATCCCGACCGCGAGCGCGGTCGTGTACACCGCGGTCATCCGGCCCAGCTGGTCGGGGAAGTGCCGCTTCACCAGGCTGGGCATCAGCACGTTGCTGATCGCTCCGCCGGTGAGCGCCAGCACGCTCAAGACGAGGAAGGCCCAGATCGAACCGACGACGGCGCGGGCCAGCAGGCCTGCGGTCATCAGCAGCAACGCCGACACGAGCAGCCGGTGAGCGCCGAAGCGGTGCGACAGCGCGGGTGTCAACGCTCCGATGCCGGCGAAGCAGAGCACCGGCAACGTGGTCAGCAACCCGGCCACACCGTTGCCGGCGTGCAGGCTGCTCTTCAGCTCGTCGAGCACCGCGCCGACGCTCGTGACCGCCGTGCGCATCGACAGGCCGGTCAGCACCAACGCCGTGACGAGCAGGACACCGCCCGAAACCCGCGGAGCGGTCAGGACGTCGCGCTCTCGCGCCACAGGTCGATGCCACCCTCCGTCGCATGCCGGTCGATTGCCGCGAGCTCGTCGTCGGTGAACGCGAGATTGTCGAGCGCGGCGACGTTGTCCTCCAGTTGCCGGACGCTCGACGCGCCGACCAGCACCGACGTGACCCGCTCGTCGCGCAACGCCCAGGCGAGCGCCAGCTGCGCCAACGACTGCCCGCGGGCGCGGGCGATCTCGTTCAGCGCGCGAATGTGCTGGAGGTTCTCGTCCGTCAGCCAGTCCTGCGACAGCGAGGTCCCGGCCGCGGCCCGAGAGCCCTGCGGAACTCCGTCGAGGTACTTGTCGGTGAGCATCCCCTGTGCAAGCGGCGAGAACGCGATGCAGCCGACGCCGAGTTCGTCCAGCGTGTCGAGCAACTCGACCTCGATCCACCGGTTGAGCAGCGAGTACGACGGCTGGTGGATGAACAGCGGCGTGCCCATCCGGGCGAGGATCGTCGCGGCCTCGCGAGTGCGTTCGGCTGAGTACGACGAGATGCCCGCGTAGAGGGCGCGCCCCGAGCGCACCGCGGCGTCGAGCGCGCCCATCGTCTCCTCGAGCGGCGTGTCCGGGTCGAAGCGGTGGGAGTAGAAGACGTCGACGTAGTCCAGGCGCATCCGCTTCAAGGACTGGTCGAGGGACGAGAGCAGGTACTTGCGCGAGCCGAACTCGCCGTACGGGCCGGGCCACATGTCCCAGCCCGCCTTCGTCGAGATGAACAGCTCATCGCGGTACGCGGTGAAGTCCTCGGCCAGGACGCGGCCGAAGTTGGTCTCCGCCGAGCCGTACGGCGGCCCGTAGTTGTTGGCGAGGTCGATGTGCGTGATGCCGAGGTCGAACGCGCGGCGCAGGATCGCGCGCTGGGTGTCGATCGGGCGCTCGTCACCGAAGTTGTGCCACAGCCCGAGCGAGATGGCGGGCAGCTTGATGCCGCTACGACCGCAGCGGCGGTAGGTCATCGAGTCGTAGCGCGAAGGGGCAGCCGAATAGGTCACGGCTTCCCATCCTGCCCGGTCGCCCGCGCCGGGCAAGCGGCAGGGTTGCGGGTCGTTCAGGCCTGCGGAACGACCGGCTTGACCGACAGCGAGCACCCGCGCAGGTCAAGGGGCAGGTCCGTGAACGAGAGTGAGTCCGGCGGGTAGACCCGCACCGTGTCGCTCAGCGACGCCTGGCAGGTGGAGAAATCGAGGACGTCCGACGTGGCGGACTGGCCTGCCTTCAGCGTCACGGCCTTGGCCGTCGAGTTGTCGCGCGCAGCCGGCTTGCCGAGCAGGGCGCCGTTCCGGCGCAGGCTCACACCCGGAAAGCCCTGCATCGTGCAGCTGCTCGGCCCGCGGTTGGTGAACACGATCTGCGCGAACTCGCTGCCCTGGGACGCCGACCCGCGCACCGCCTGGATCCGCAGCTGGGCGAAGCCGCACTCGTTGCTCACGGGGTGCGCGGCCGTCGGCGTCGAGGCCGGGCCCGTCGGTGTGGCGGTGGCCGTGCTCGTGTCGGTCGCTGTGGCGGGGTCGCTCGACGGTGCTGTGTCGGTGGGGCTCGCCGAGTCGGTCGGTGTGTCGAGCGTCGAACTCGACGGCGGCGGCGTGATCGCGTTCGGCGTGCCGCTCGAGGTGCAGGCGCCGAGCGTGACGACAGCGAGTGCCACCGCCGCGACCAGCGCCAGGCGGGGCGCGATCACCGGTCGATCCGCAGGTCGGTGGAGTACGGCAGGCTGCCGACCTTCAGTGCCGAGTTCGACTGCAGCTGGTTCCACATCTGGGTCCAGGCGTTGTTGCCGGTGAGGCTGCCGCAACTGCCGGCCTGCTGACAGGCCGTCCATTCGGTCAACGGACCGCCGAAGTTGATCCGCGGCTTGGACTGCCCGATCCCGGTCAGCGAGATGTACTTCCACTGCGCCGGCATCGTCGTGTTGTAGATCTGCGGCAGGGTGACGATCCGCGTGGATGCCATTCCTGCGCTGAGGTTGTACAGACCCGCCATCGTCCAGCCGTTGTTGCATCCGCGGTTCGTGGCGGTCCACGCGCAACCGTCCGCGGAGCCGTTGTTGAGGAACGGCGCGCTCGTGTTGGCGAGGTATCCGGACACCCAGGACTGGGTCTGGGCCTGCGTGCCGCGGAATCCCGGCTCGATGTCGTTCGCGCCGGCGACCGTGATCCCGCCGTACTTCGCCGCGTAGGCCTTCACCGGGTCGATGACGCTGTTGGCCCACGCCGCGCCGGCCGACGACGACACGTCCATGTCGTTGTTCGTGCCGATGGCGATCCAGACGGGCGCGCTACCCCGCTGCTTGCTGGCGTAGCCGTCCACGTACGCGTTGACGTCCTTGACCAGGTCGCCGTACGAGACGTAGTGCGTGGTGGCGCTGAGCATGACCCCACCGCCGGTCTGACCACCGATGTCGAGCAGGATCAGGTAGCTGTGCCCGGACGGGTTCGCGTTCGCGTCGGCCGCGCCCTCGGCGCGCATCGTCGCGAGATCCGTCGCGGTCGCCGAGGCGATGTTGCGGATGTAGCGACTCGTCGAGATCGGTGCGGGAGTCGTCTGCGGCGGGGGGCTGGCCAGCGTGGTGACCGCGGGTGACTTGCCGCCTGCGGACCGCCCCGCGACGTTCACGGCCTGGACGGAGAACGTGTAGGTCGTCTTCGGCTTCAGCCCGGTCACCGTCGCGGTCCTCACGCCGGGACCGACCGTTGTCGACAGGCTGCCGGGCGAGGACGTGACCACGAAGCTCGTCCACGGCGCGCCGCCGTCGCTCGTCGGCGCAGTCCAGCTCACAGTGGCCTGGCCGTAGCCGCCCACGGCGGTCACCTTCTGCGGTGCAGAGGGGATGATCGGGTGAACTGCGTTGATGATCCGGCAGTTGAGATAGGTGTTCCCGCTGCCGCCACCGACGTTCACCGCCGTGACGCACACCCGATGCTCGCCGTCGTTCGCCTTGTACGTCGCGCGGAATCCCTGGGTGGACCCGGTGCCCGGGTGCGACTTCGCGATGTCGGGCCGGGAGACGCCGGTCTTCGTGGCCGCCTGGTTCACGCCATCGATGCCGACCGCGATCGGGATCGTCCCGGTCGTGTCGGGGTCGAAGGCCCAACCGGTGACGACGAGGCTGGTCCCACCGCTGACACGCGTGACGCTCTCGAAGGAGCCGACCGGATTGAAGTTCAGCGTCACGTCCTTGCACGCCGCCGGGGAGCCCCCGCTGCCGTACGACAGGTTTGCCGCCGTGGCGCAGACGTGGTGCTTGCCGTTGGGCAGCGGCACGAGCACCGAGAAGTTGTGGCCGGTGTGGCTGCTGCCGGCACCGTTCGCCGGCACGGTCTTCACGGCCTTGCCGTCAGCGCTGATCGTCACGTTCACCGCTGCGGACGTGTCGGGGTCGGTGGCCCACCCGGTGATGAGCGCACCGGGTGAGCGCTGGATGACCGCGTCCGCGGCGGCGGTCGGGTTGTAGTTCAGCGTGATCGCCTGGCACGCCATCTGCTTCGTGGTGCCGAAACTGCCGAGGTTCACCCCGACGACGCAGATGGTGCGGCTGCCGGGCGGCAGGGACGTACCGGGGAGCAACAGCGACGCATCGAAGCCGTGGGCGGCGCGCACGGTCGAGGGGCCGTTGGCCACCACCGTCGCGAGCTGCGTTCCGTTCACGAGGACCTGGACGGTCACCGGCGCGCTGGTGTCCGGATCAGCCGCCCAGCCACTCACACGGAAACCGCCCGGGCGCTGGGTGAGCCCGGTGATCGCACCGACCGGGCTGAAGTTGAGCGTGACGTTCCGGCAGCCGATCGTCGCGTCGCTGCCCACCCCGATGTTCACCGCGTACAGGCAGACGCGGTGCGTGCCCTCGCCGGCGGCGGTCTTGATCGTCCAGCCGTGGTTGGCCCCGGCGCTCGGGACGAATGCCGGGATGCCTGAGCGCGCGGCGTTGGCGGTGATCCGCGCGGTGTGCTTGCCGTCGATGGTGAGGTCGACGGCCACGGCGGCGGTGGACGCACTCGGGTCGACCGCCCAGCCGGAGGCGGTGAAACCGCCCGGGTACTGGCTCACGCTCGCGATCGCTCCGTGGGGTTTGAAGTCCACGGTGATCGTCTTGCAGCCCAGGTCGGTGTTCGAGCCGGCAGAGAGGTTGAAGGCCACGACGCACACCTTGTACGTGCCCTCGGGCCGGCTCCACGCACCCGCGAAACCATGCTTGTCGCCCGCTCCGGGATGCGCCTTGGCGACGTCCGGGCGGGAGCGGTCGGCGCGCAACTGGGCGGTGCCCTTGCCGTTGATCCAGATGCCGACGTTCGTGGGTGCGGTCGTGTCGGGATCGACCGTCCAACCGTTGACCTGGAAGCCGGTGGCAGTGGGCAACAGCGCGTCGAAGGCGCCGTAGGGCGAGTGCGGCGGCGTGCTCGCCTGAGCCGCCACGACCGCGGCGGAGACGCCGCCCACGGCTGAAGCGACAGCGACGAGCACGAGCCAGCGACGGATACGCCCGTCGGATCTGCGTCGGATGAACAAGCGCGTCAGCATCAACAACCCCGATGGTCCAGAGCGACGCCGATTGTTCGGCGAATCCGCTCACGTCAGGGCGCCCATCCCCCGAGCACGCCCGCCCCCAGCCGTCGCGGGGACCGGATGATCAAACCACCAATGTTACTGGTGTGACAAGCGGTGCTGGTGATGCGACACGCCGACGCCGTTTCCTACCTTCTGATCGGCCGCTGCGGCCCCGTTCTGAGCGTCGGTGAACCGCAGCGTTGCCGAACCGGTCAGGCGGGGTGGCTTCCGGGCCGTGGCTGCAACGCGCGCACCCTCAGGAACCGCGGGTGATCGAGTAGCGCCGCGTCTCGACGCCGGTCGCGTCGAGGAACGGGCGCGCGCTGTCGAGCCACGCGCGTATCGCGGGGTCGTTGCTCGCGTCGATGTCGCGCGCGCCGGGGACGTAGCTGCCTTCGAGTTCGTGATTGCTGCCCGGGCTGCCGTGGTCGTGGTGCACGGTGGCCGTAAGCACGTTGAGCTTGGCCGGATTGGCGCGGTCGTCGAGGTGGGGGACGGCGTCGTGTTCGTTCTCGACGGCCAGTACCCGCACGTCGCGGGGCACGGCGCCCACGGTGTCCCCGACCGGTGCGCCCGCCGTCACGACATGCGTGATCCGGAACCGGCCGTCGGCGTGCAGAGCGGCGTTGACGGCCACCATGCCGCCCTCCGAATGACCGATGAGCAGCACCGGGACGTCGGGCGTGATGCCCGCCCGCTCCATGGCGAGGAGCACGCCGCGCTCGTAGGCGGTCTGACGCCCGGCGATCGCCCGGCAGTTGGTCGTCAGGTCGGCGACGTCGGGACCACCGGTCGTCCAGGTCTTGGTGCCCGGGATGTCGACCACGGCGGCGCGGCTGCCGTCGGGCCGGTACAGGATGCGCACGTCGATGTCTCCGCCGTGTTCCTCGTTGCGCCGGGACAGGCCGCTCATCAGGTCGGCCACCCCGTGCGGAGGTGTCGCCGCGGCCTCGCTCGGGTCCGTACCGCCCTCGGTGACGACCGGGGTGCCGTCGCCGGCGCCGAGCAGGAGGTCGGCCGCGCGGCTCCACGGTTGGCGGCGGACCTCGCGCGCGACGGCGTCGACCGCGGCCGGATCTGCCGCGACGAATGCGCCCAGGGCGCCCGCCGCGGCCGCGGCTGGGTGGGTGATGCCACCCGCGCGCACGAAGGCGCCTGCCGCCCGGGTACCGGCGGTGGGCAGCTCTTTCAGGACGGCCATCGGCCCAGCGACATCGGGCAGCACGTCGGCGAGGTCGTACCGCTCGGCGGCGACGCGCAAGGTCAGGGCACTTGCCGTGCAGGCCGCGGCGAGCGTCGCGAGTCCGCCGGGAGCCTCGAGAGCGAAGCCGAGTCGGGTCTCGAACCAGGTGAAGCCGACGGGGTCGGCAAGCGCGCAGGCACCTGCCCGGGCGTCGAGGAACTGCGCGTGCAGCGCGACGACGTGCTCCAGCAGTTCGGTGCCGGTGCGGTCGATCACGTGCGCCAGCGTGCGGATGTCGTCGGTCTGCGCGTCGATCCTGCCGCCGCGGACCGATACGCCTGCGGCGTCGTCGCTCACGCGATCCCCACTGCGTGCAAGGCCACGTGCCCGGCGTGCGTGACGGCGTGCGCGGCACCGGCGACGGCGACCCATTCGGCGTGGACGCGCGCGGCGTGGTGGTCGAGGGCGTCCGCGGCGCCGTCCAGCCGCTCGGCGGTGTGCCGCAGGGCCGCCGCCATCGCCCGCGCCTCGGCCCGGAACACCAGCGCGGCGGGCGAGTCCCAGTGCACCGCGTCGACCTGGCGGGCGAGTTGCACGGCGAGCTCACGCACGGCACTCGCATGCCCCCGGATGCGAGCGGCCCGGTGATGCAGATCGTCGGTGTCGGCGATGAGCGGCGGCATGGGCACTAGGCTCGCGATGGCAGTCGGCCGCTGTGTGCGGATACCGGTCGGATGTGGACACGCCGCGGTGAATCCACACCACCCAGCCGGTCCCGACCGGCCGGCCGTGATTGAATGAGCGAGCGAATGACACCGATGCAATTCGCAGCAGACGGTCTACACGTAGTCGAGGGAGCACGACGTATGGACTTCGCCCACGCTGCTGCCGGGCACGACGCCGCCGAGACCACCGACGCTGCCGACGGCGCTGACAGCCTGAGCCGCCGTGACCGCGAGATCCTTGCCTTCGAGCGCCAGTGGTGGAAGTACGCGGGTGCCAAGGAGCAGGCGATCCGCGAGCTCTTCGACATGTCGACGACGCGCTACTACCAGGTTCTCAACGCCTTGATCGACACCCCGGCGGCACTGGCTGCGGACCCCATGCTGGTGAAGCGGCTGCGTCGTCTGCGGGCGAGCCGTCAGCGGCAGCGCTCCGCCCGGCGTCTCGGTATCGAGGTCTGAGCGCCTCCCGCGGCCGCCTTGCGCGCCAGATCGCGCGGCGGCGGCAGCGCGAACGGCTGGGCGGGATCACCCTGGCCCTCCTGGGCATCGCGGTGCTCGCTGTGGCCGTCTTTGCAGTGCGGCAGCCCGGACAGCAGGGCAGCACGGCGGTGGCCGCCACGTCGACGCGGACCTCGTCGCCCACGACCGCCACCTCGCCCGTCCGGACGAACCCGGCGACCAGCGCGACGACGTCGCACGGGGCCACGCCGACCGCGACCGGCGGCGCGGCGACGAACCCGGTCACTTCGTCCGGGCTGCCGGACAAGCTCCCGCTCGTCGTGCTGAACAACACCACAGTCACCGGGCTCGCCCAGCGGGCGCAGGCGAGCTTCGCAGCCGGCGGCTGGGCGGTCACCAGCGTCGGCAACCTGCGCAACGAGATCATCTCGACGTGCGCGTACTACGACGTGGCGACGCCGGGCGCCCAAGCCGCCGCTACTCGCCTGCAGCAGCAGTTCCCGGCGATCCAGCGGGTCGCGCCGAAGTTCGCCGAGCTTCCCTCGGGACCGATCGTGGTGGTGCTCACGCCCGACTACACCTCGGGGTGATCGGTGGCGCGGCTGTGCGAGGATGAACGGACAACCGAATAGCACGACAACGACGCTCGCTCTCTGAACGGGCGTCGCTCATCCAGAGGGGCAGAGGGACCGGCCCGGTGAAGCCCCGGCAACCACGCGCGATGCATCGACTCCCGTGACGGGATTTCGAGGCCGCCGCCGCAGGTGCCAACTCCGGCCCGGACGCGAACCTGCGTCCGGGGAAGATGAGGAGAAAGGCCTCGATCATGACTGCTCTCGTAGACCGCGCGACGGTCCCGTCGCCCGCGTCCACCCTGGTGTGCCGCAATTGCGGCGCCCGTTACCCACTCGGTGCGCAGCACGCGTGCTTCGAGTGTTTCGGCCCGCTCGAGATCGGTTACGACACCGACGCACTCGCGCGGGTGACCCGCGCCGAGATCGAGGCCGGGCCGCACACCATCTGGCGCTACGCCGGCCTGCTGCCGGTCGGGCAGGACGCCTCGACCCGCGTCGAGTCGAACACCGGCATGACGCCGCTGATCCGTGCCGACCGGCTCGCCGACGAACTCGGTTTCACCGCGCCGGTGTGGGTGAAGGACGACTCGGCGAACCCGACCCACTCCTTCAAGGACCGGGTCGTGTCGGTGGCGGTCACCGCCGCGCGCGAACTGGGATTCACCCGCATCGCGTGCGCATCGACCGGCAACCTGGGCAACTCGGTGGCCGCCCACGCCGCGCGCATCGGGATGTCATCCATCGTGTTCGTCCCGGCCGACCTCGAGCCGGCCAAGATCATCCAGTCCGCGATCTACGGTGGCACGCTCGTCGGGATCGAGGGTTCCTACGACGACGTCAACCGGCTGTGCTCCGAGCTCGCCGAGACCGACGAGTTCGAGAACACCGGCTTCGTGAATGTCAATATCCGCCCGTACTACGCCGAGGGCTCGAAGACGCTCGGCTACGAGGTGGCCGAGCAGCTCGGGTGGCGCGTGCCGCCGCAGGTCGTCGCGCCGATGGCATCGGGGTCGCTGCTCACGAAGGTGCACAAGTCGTTCAAGGAGCTCGTCGACACCGGGCTGGTCGACGCGGCGTCGTGGCGCGTGTTCGGTGCGCAGTCGAGCGGCTGCTCGCCGATCGCAACCGCGTTCGAGAACGGCTGGGACGTCGTGCAGCCGGTGCGTCCGACAGGCATCGCGAAGTCGCTCAACATCGGCAACCCGGCCGACGGGCCGTACGCGCTCGACGTCGTGCGCTCGACGGGCGGCGCGATGGCCTCGGTCGACGACGACGAGATCCGCGAAGGCATCCGGCTGCTCGCCCGCACGACCGGCGTGTTCGCCGAGACCGCGGGCGGCGTTACGGTCGCGGTGCTGAAAAAGCTGGTCGAGTCCGGTGCGATCGACACCTCCGTCGAGACCGTGGTCTACAACACCGGTGACGGCCTGAAGACGATCGATGCGCTCGAAGACGGTGTCCGGCCGACCGCGGTCATCAAGCCGACGCTCAAGAGCATGCGCGAAGCCGGCCTCCTCACCCCGTAGCCGAGTCCGCTTGCGACGTGCGGAGCCGAATTGAAGCCAGCCTCCATGCGCTGCCCGCCGAAGGGCGTCAGGCTGGGGGGTGGGGACGCACCCCCCCGGCGCCCCAAGCCTGAGCCCGCCGATTGCCTTCCGCTCGGCGGGCTCAGGTGTTCGCGCCGGAGCGGCGCCGGCGGTTCCGGACCAGCAACTCCTCGATGTCCGAGACGACGGATGTCACCTTCAGCCAGGTTTGCCGGCCTGCCAGGTGATGAACATGAAGTCGGGCAGGAATCCATAGCGTCGTGATTCAGATTCGGTTGCTACCGGGGTCAGGCTGGACGCCTCGGCATGTCTGAGGAGATCTGTCTCGTCGCAGTCGTCGCCGCCGTACCCCGAGTCGAGATTCCCGGTTGAGATCCGTGCCAGCAGTGACTCGGTGACCAGGCAGTCGACGCTGAACCCAGCCTCTTCGAGTAGCTTGCGAAGATCCCATCCGAAGCGCCAATAGACCAGCGTGTTGTCGCCGTGATATTCCGGCTCGGTTGGCGGCGCAGTGACGCCCTGAGGCATCGGAATTTGGATAAACGCCTTGCCCCCGGGTGCAAGCACCCGATAAAGCTCGGACAAGGCTCGTCGGGTATCGGGGACATGTTCCAGCACGTGCGGCGTAAGGACGACGTCGATACTGCCATCGGGTAGGTCGATGCTCTGAAGGTCCAGATGGACCATTGCTCTGTGTGCCGATCCATCGAAGTCGCTGCACAGATAGGCCACGTTTTTGGCCATCACAGCTCGGTACCTGTCGTCCAGTCGCGGACTGGTCTCGAGCACTCGACTTTCGCTCTCGTATGGCGTCCGTGAGGTCCAGCACCAATACAAGAATCGGTCGCGCGCGATGCTGCCACAGTGCGGGCAGAGGGCGCCCTCGCTGTGATAGCCGCTGGCGAACGAGCGACCATGCCAGCCGCAGATGTTGCATCCGCAGGATGAATCGAAGTCAGACGCCCGGGCAGCCGAGGGCCACGCTCGCAGCCTCTTGTCCGTAGGTGCCGGAACGCGCGCCGCTATCGCCTTCAACCGACGGACGCCTAGGCGGATCGGAATCATGCTGGACCGCCTCCCAGGTCGCCAGCCGAACAGTCGAACAGTCGCACAGTCAGATGGTGGCGTCGAAGGCAGGGTCCCGGCCGACCCCCGAGGGCGCGTCGCGGCCCCGCTGGCTGTACTCGGCCAGGACGTTCGTGAGGCACCGCCGCCGAGTTGGGGTACCCGGCACGACGGGTCGCTGAGACCCGGCATCCTGCGGCGGCGGGCGCCGTGCCGAAGCCGCCCGCCGTGCTCATCAGCCAGGGCTGAGCGGCCCCGGGGACGACCACGGCGGAATTTGTTCGGTCGGCCTGGAAAACGCGAAACCGATTGTGTAGCGTCCGCCCCGGTCATAGTGACAAGCGTTTCGTCAAGCGAATGACCACGTGGACCCCGGCGACCCCGAGGCGCGTGTGCACTGCAGTGAAGCGGGACCGAGGAACGACGACCCCGCCCGCACGAGGGGTGCGGGCGGAAGGCCCCTAGCAAGGAGTGCACGTGGCACAGGGCACCGTGAAGTGGTTCAACAACGAGAAGGGCTACGGCTTCATCGCCGTCGACGGCGGTCAGGACGTGTTCGTCCACTACTCGGCCATCCAGTCCGACGGTTACCGTTCGCTGGACGAAGGCCAGCGGGTGGAGTTCGAGGTCGCCCAGGGACCCAAGGGCCCGCAGGCCGACGCGGTCCGCATCGTCGCCTGACGGCGCGCGCGAAGGCGAGACAAGCACCCGTCCCGGTCCGCGCTGCGGACCGGGACGGGTGCTTCTCAGCTCGTGGCCTCCGGGGCATGACACGCGACGAAATGGTCGCTGTCGATGCGGCGCATCATCGGGGTCTCGGTGGCACAGCGGGCGTGAGCGCGGGGGCACTGAGCCTGGAGCGGGCAGCCTTGTGGGCGGGAGGGGACCGGTTCGGCACCGCTGCGGATCGCGGCGCCCGGGCCCTCGTCCGCACGGGCCGCGGAGCCGCCGGTCGGCCGGGCGGACTCGATCAGTCGCAGCGTGTAGGGGTGCGCTGCTCGGGCGAAGATCACCTCGGCCGAACCGATCTCGCAGAGCAGGCCGCCGTACATCACGGCGATGCGGTCCGAGACGTTTCGAACCACGGCGAGGTCGTGGGCGACGAACAGCATCGTCAGCTCGAATCGGGCCTTGAGGTCTCGAAGCAGGTTGAGTACCTGAGCACGCACCGATACGTCGAGCGAGGAGACGGCTTCGTCGCACAGCAGCAAGCGTGGCGAGAGCGCCAGCGCGCGGGCGATCGCGACGCGCTGCTGCTGACCGCCGGACAGCTGGCCGGGGAACCGGCGGCCGACGGAGGCGTCGTCCAGTCCTACGGCCGCCAGCAACTCGGTCACCCGCATGTTGAGGCTCGGGTCGTCGGGCTCCCAGATCCGCAGCGGCTCGGCGACGATGTCGAACACGCGGTGGCGGGGGTTCAGTGACGAGAACGGGTCTTGCAGCACGACCTGGATCTGGCGACGGTGGGCGCGCAGTCGGTGTTTGCCGAGCCCGGTCAGCTGCGTCCCGCCGAAAGACACCGACCCGGACGTCGGCGGCGGTAGCTGCAGGATCGCGCGCAGAGCCGACGACTTGCCCGAGCCCGATTCGCCGACCAGGCCCAGGGTCTCGCCGGCCCGTATGTCGAAGCTGATGCCGTCCACGGCGGTGACCGCCCGTCGCCCCCGGCCGTGAACGACCCGAAGCTCCTGCGCGACGAGAAGCGCGTCGTTTCGCAACGGCAGCGTGCCGCGGCCCGCCATCAGCTGCCGGCCCGCGGCGAGACCGGGGGTGGCAACGGGTACCAGCAGGCGAAAGCGTGATGCGGACCGGCCCGGGTCAGTGGCGGGTTCTCGGCATGGCACCGGTCGCGGGCGGCAGGGCATCGCGCCGCGAATGCGCAGCCGGGACCGACCTCCTCCGGCCGAGGCGGTACGCCTGGGATGGTGTCGAGCCGGCTGTGTGCCGGCGCCGACAGCCGCGGCACGGCGTCCACCATGCCGCGGGTGTAGTGCATCCGCATCTCGCGGTGCAGGACGTCGGCCGGGGCGTGCTCGACGACCTGCCCTGCGTACATCACGAGAATGTGATCAGCCACCGAGCGCACGACGTCCAGGTCGTGGCTCACCAGGATCATCGCCATCGAGCGCGCCGCGCGTTGACGGCGCAGGACGTCCAAGATCTCGGCCTGCACGGTGACGTCGAGTGCCGTCGTGGGCTCGTCGGCGACGAGAAGAGCGGGCTCGCACGCCAGCGCGCACGCGATCAGAACCCGCTGGCGCATACCTCCGGACAGCTCATGGGGATAGCGACCGAGGCACCCGTGCGGGTCCCTGATCCCGAACGAGCCGAGCAGCTCGGCTGCCCGTGCCCGAGCCTGCCGCCGCGTCAAGCCGCCGTGGTGGCGCATCCCCTCGCAGAGATGTCCGCCGATGCTCACCACGGGGTTGAGGCTGGCCTGGGGGTCCTGCAGAACGACCCCGACGTGTCGACCCAGGACCTGGCGGCGAGTCCGCTCGGATGCTGTGATCATGTCGGTTCCTGCGATGACGGCCGCGCCGCTCGTGGAGAAGGCCCGCGGGAGCAGACCGAGCAGGCCCCGAACCGTGATCGACTTGCCGCTTCCGGACTCGCCGACGATCCCGAGGCTCGTACCGGGCGCGACCGCGAAGCTGACGCCACGGACGGGCGAAACGGTGCCCGAGGAGCTTCCGACCCGCACCTGCAGATCGCGTACGGAGACGACGGGTGTCGCATCTGCTGCCGTGCCGGCGCTCAACGCCCGCCCCGATCGCGGCCGCGCTCGCCGACCCGCTCGCCCAGCACGTTCAGCGACAGGACGGTCAGGAAGATGAACAGAGTCGGCCAGACGAGCAGCTGCGGATCGGTTTCCAGTGACGTCCGCGACTCGTTCACCATGCCACCCCAGGTCGCGCGTGGTGGCGGAACGGAGAGGCCGAAGAAGGAGAGCGATCCCTCGGCAAGGATCGCCAGCCCGACGCCGACGAGGGCGACGACGAGCGCGGAATGCAACACGTTGGGCAGCACCTCTCGGCGCATCATCCGAACTGGTCGCATGCCGAGCGTTTGAGCGGCGAGGACGAACTCCTTGTTCATCACGGTGATCGTGTTCGTTCGCACGACCCGCGCGATCGGCGCGACCGACAACACTCCGATCGCGACCGTGATGTTGACCAGCCCAGGGCCGAGAAAGGCGACCACGGCAAGGAACACGATCAGTGCCGGGAACGACAGCAGGGCGTCCAGTACGACCCCGATCAGCAAATCGATCCATCCGCGGTAATACCCCGCCACCAGTCCGAGAACCAGACCGCCGAGCAGAGCGATCACGATCGATGCGATACCGACCGTGAGCGACACCTGGCCCGCGTGCACCAACCGGGACAACTCGTCCCGGCCCAGGTCGTCCGTACCCAGCCAGTGCCCCGTACCGGGGGCCTCGTCGGGCGCAACCAATGTCTGGTCCGGATCTGGTAGCGGCAGCACCGACGCCGCGGCGGCGCTCGTCGTGACCAGCGCCAACCAGCCGGCGGCGCACCAGAAACCGATGCCCGAACCACGCCTTCCTCGAGTGGCCGGGGTACTCCGAAGGGCCGGTTGCACGGCCGTGGGCACCGCAACCGCGGCGTCGAGGTCTTGTGCGCACACAGTCGTCACGCTCGGGCTGCGGCGTGACGCAGGCGCGGGTCGAGAAGCGGCTGCAGAAGGTCCACCGTGAGGTTGGCGAGGACGTACGCGACCGTGAAGAGGACCACGCATGCCTGCACGAGCAGGAAGTCACTCGCGAAGATGCCGTTGAGGAAGACACTGCCCACGCCGGGCAGCCCGAAGACGTACTCCACGACCACCGCGCCGCCGAACAGGCCGCCGAGCTGGACGCCGGCAACGGTGAGCAGCGAGGGCAGCGCCGGTCGCAGGGCGTGCGTACCGAGCAAGCGCACACGCGATATTCCGCGGCTGCGCGCGGCCACCACGTACTCCTGCTCCAGCGAGAGCACGACGTCAGCACGAAGTACCCGGAGGAAGAGCGGCACCGACGCCGTAGCCAGGGTCAGCGAGGGCAGCGCCATGTCACGTAGGTTCGCCACGACGTCGTCGCTCAGCGGTGCGTAGCCGCTGGCCGGCAGCAGCTGCCAGCGCACCGAGAAGACGTAGACCAGCAACACGCCGACGATGAAGCTCGGCGCCGCGAGCAGGGCGAACGCGCTCACTGTGCCCGCTCGGTCAGCGGCACTCCCCCGATGGGCGGCCAGCGCCGTCGCGAGTGGCACAGCGACGGCGAGCGCCAACGCCTGCGACAACAGCACGACCTCGGCGGTGACCGGGATCGCCGCCGCGATCGTGTGCCGGATGGGCAACCCGGTGAGGTAGGACTGCCCCCAGTCTCCGGTCAGCAGGTGCTTGAGCCACAGGCCGTACTGCACGAAGAACGGCCGGTCGAGACCCAGCCGGCGATGCAGCTCTTCGCGTGCCGGTTCTGTGGCGTGTGTGCCGAGAATCCGCAGCGCCGGGTCACCCGGAAGCAGCTTGATCAAGCAGAAGGAAGCCATCGTGACCGCAAGCAGGGTGGGGACGGTGAGCAGCAACCGCTTGCCGAGATATCGCACGGCTGGTCACTTCAGCCAGGCTTGTGTCAGGAACAGCTTGCCGGCCGTCATCGGCATCATCCGCTGCTTGTCTGGCATGTCGTTGAAGTTGAAGTTCTGAACGTTCGCGCGACCCACGAAGGACCACAGCGTCTGGTTGTTCCACAGTTGCGGAACCAGCCCGCCGAGACGGGCGGCGACCGTCTGGTACGCCTGGTGGCGATCGGCCGGATCAGGGCTGCGGCGACCCTTCTCGAGCGCGGCTTCGAGGGCGTCGTCACCGAGCCGGGAGAAGTTCAGGGCGACCCCGCCGATCGGTCCCACCGTCGTCTTGGACCACCAGAGGAAGTTCATGTCGGGATCCGGCGCGGAGTAGTTCCGCCACATCGCGACGTCGTACTTGCCGACGACGACAGTTGAGACCAGGTCCGCGTTCGCCACGACAGTCAGATCGGTCTGTATTCCGGCCGCGATGAACATCTGCTGGACGAGCTGCGCGCGCTGCCGATCCGACGCCGCGGTGGTGACCGTGATGCTCAGCTTTACCGGGCCCTTCTCGTCGGCTACCTGCTGGACGAGCTGTCGGGCGGTGGCCAGGTCGTACTTCGGATAGCCCGTATCCGAGTGGTAGGGGGAGCCGGCCGGAAATGGTCCGTCGGCAACGGTGCCCAAGCCGCCGAGGATGACCTGGTTGATCTTCGTCTGGTCGATCGCATGTGCCATCGCCTGTCGCAGCCGCAGATCGTCGAGCGGCTTCTTGGCGCAGTTGATGAGGTAGCACTCGATCTCGGGTTCCGAAGCGGACACGGCGCTGTCGGTGATGCCCGTGTATCCCGACCGGTTGCGGAACGTCCGCATCGTCAGGGCGTCACTGGATTGAATGAGGTCCACCGCACCGGACAGCAGTGCGTTGTTGCGTGCCTGCGCGTCGGGGATGACCTTGAAGACCAGCGAGTCGAGATACGGCATGTCCTTACGCCAATAGCTCGGGTTGCGGACCAGCGTCAGGTGGTCGTTCGGCACCCATTCCTTGAATATGAACGGCCCGGTACCGACGGCATTGCTCATCTTCTTCGACTTCAGGTACGCGGGAGATGCGATCCATCCGACGAGGTTGGTGAAGTAAGCAGGGAACGGCACCCACGGCGAGCGCATTGTGACCATGGCTCGGTCGGGTCCGGTCAGGCGTACGTCTTTCACATTCGCCAGGGCGGCACCGGTCAATGGCGAAGCGAGATACGCCTGGATATTCGCGACGATGGCAGCGGCGTCACAAGGACTGCCGTCGTGGAAGGCGACGCCGGGTCGCGCGACGACCGTCCACTGCGTGTAGTCCTCGTTGTGGATCAGTTCCTTCGCGAGATACGGCTGGGACGAACCGTCGGTTCCGACACCGACCAGCGGGTCGTACATCGCTTGGGCGATGAGGTTGCCGGTCTGATCCCACTCGGCTAACGGCGGGTTCCATCCGTTCTGCTCGGATTCGACGCCGATGGTCAGCGTTCCGCCGCGCCGAGGCGTCGCGGAGGTGACCCCGGTGTTGGGGTCCGTCCACGCCGCGAGGTCAGAAATCGGGCTCTTCTTCGGCGACGCTGAACTGCCGCTTCCGCAGCCCGCCACCACCAGACCTGCGCCCGTGAATCCGGTCGCGATCAGAAACCCGCGCCGAGAGAGCTCACCAGTCATGCGGTCCTCCTGTGCCTGCCCTGTCCTGCTGCTGGCTTCCGGTGTGACGGTCGCTGCGTTTGCGGCGCCCGCGGGATGAGCTGTTGGGTCAGCGCTGTTCGAGCGCGGAATTCGGAATTCCTGGCGGTACCGCGGTGCCGTAGAACGCCGACGGGATCGCCGGGAACTCGCTGCGGAGCTCGTGATCGGGCCCCGAGAGAAGTTCTTGCCGGCCGGTCATCAGCGACGAACCGCCGTCCACCACGAACAGGTGGCCGGTCACCCATTCCGAAGCTGACAGGGCGACGATCGCCTGCGCGATGTCATCCGGCGCACCCAGGCGCCGTAAGGGGATCCGCCGGGTGAGTGTCTCGTGGATGTCCGGACGCAGGAGCAGATCCTCGACCATCGGGGTGACCGTCGCACCAGGTGCGACGGCGTTCACGCGGATGCCGAACGGACCGAGCTCTCGGGCCGCGATGCGGACCAGGATGTTCACGCCGGCCTTCGACATGGCATACGGCGCGGTGCCGACGTCGGCCATGAAGCTCGAGACGCTGCTGACCGCGACGATGCTTCCGCGGATCCGCTCGGCGAGCATCGCCCGCGCCGCCGCTTGCACGGTGGCCGCGACGCCGCGCAGGTTCACCGCCAGGCAGCGGTCCAGTCCGGCCAGGTCGAAGCTCTCGACAAAGCCTCCCCCCGCGACGCCCGCGCAGGCGATCACGCTGGTCGGACAGCCGGCACGGGCGATCGTGGCGTCCATCGCCGCGGCCACTGACCGCACATCGGCCACGTCGCAGTGCACGATGTCGTCACCAGGCGTGATGTCCCAGACGACGACCTCCGTGCCCGCATTGCGCAGCCGCTCGACGACGGCCGCGCCGATGCCGGATGCGCCGCCGGTCACCACCGCCACGTCGCCTGCCTCGCTTGCCCGCTCCTGCTGGACCACGAGCCCTCCCTTGTGCCGCGCGCGTAGGGGCGTCAGAACCGGCCGGCGCCCGTGCTGATGACCGACGGCCGCTCGGCCTCGGCTGAAGCGGGCGCCTGTGCCCGGACGTAGGGAACGACCTCGGTCGCGAACCGCCGCATCGATTCCAGCGCGAACTCATAGCCCGTCTCGTCGGACTGGAATACACACAGCACGCGATCGAAGCCACGGTCCCGCAACCGCACCATCTGCTCCCGGCACTGCTCGACCGTGCCGACGATGAGCAGGCCGTCGTCGACGAGGCGGTCGTAGGTCGCACCCACGAACTGTTCGTATGTCGCTCGATGTGCGGCGTAGCTGCCGGTCAACGGGCCGTCGGGCGCGGCGACGGCTTGCCCGTAGACCGCTTGGTGCTTCGCGAGTTCCGACTTCACCTGACGGACAGCTTCGGCTTCGGTGTCAGCGACCGCGACGGTGGCCGACACCGAGAACTTGCCCTCCCCAAGCCGGTCGGGGTGGTGCCGGTCCCAGCTCGCGCGGTACTCCGCGAGCCGCTCGTCGGCTGCATTGCGCGTCAACAGGGCCGTTGCGCAGTTCGCGCCGCGCATCGCGCAACGGTCGATCGAACTCTGACTACTGCACGTGATCCAGAGCGGAATTTCCTGCCGAACCGGTTCCGGCACTGCCGACGCACCATCGCCGTTCCACCACGGGGTGCGGTAATCGACGGTTTCACCGCCCAGCAGCCGCTGCACGATGTCCAGTGCCGCATCGAACATCTCGACCGTCTGCTCGCGATCAACGCCGAACGCGCGCTGCTCGAGCGGCAGGTGGCCGCGACCGAACCCCATTTCCAGCCGGCCGCCGGACAGCAGGTCCAAGGTGCGCGTCTCTTCAGCCACGCGCAGCGGATGATGGAAGGGCAGGACCGTCACCATGTTGCCGAGCCGGATCCGCGAGGTTGTCTGCGCCAACGCCGCGATCAAAAGGTTCGGGGCGGGCGTGATCGAGAACTGCGAGTTCCCGTGGTGTTCGGTGAAGAACCACCCGTCGATGCCGAGGCGGTCGGCCTCGCGAACGACGTCGAACAGGTCGCGCAGCGCCTGGGTGTGGGGCTGACCGGGAATCTCGCCGGATACGCCGAAGCCGAAGATCTCCATTCAGGCCCTCCCGGTCGAATGCGCCTGGCGACGGCCCGAACGTTAAGACATCACATGTCATACGTCAATGGCGTTTTACACCCAGTTTGGGCGGCCGATCTGGAGTTTGATCTCGAATTTGTACGATGGCTAAGCGAGCCTGAGGGGCGCGAGCGGGTGCCGCGGACTTTCCGGATGTGGCGCTCAGAGGGAATTGGCCATCTCGAAGCCGGGTTGCACCCTCGTGTCAGATATCGCCAGGTTCGGGGCCGTGCTGCAGCTCACCGCGGCTGACGGCAAACGTGACGAGGTGATCCGGGTGATCACCAACTACGGCAGGACGCTCGACGGCGAGCCGGGCACCGTGCTGTTCGCAGCCGCCGCCGACGCGGGGGACGACGACGTGATCTGGCTGTGGGAGGAATTCGCCGACGAGGGTGCCGTTCGTGGTCATTTCGAGCACGACTTCTTTCGCGCCCTGCAACTCGAACTGGGCGACCTGCTCGCCGTGCCGGCCGCGGTGCGCCCGCTCGTCCCCTTCACCCGGACCGTCCAGCCGGGCGTGACCGCGGACTGACGGCGTTCCGGCTCCTTGCACTCACCGGGGGTGAGTGCTAAACCTGACTTGGCACTCGGTTACGCTGAGTGCCAGCCGGCTGCAGTGAGGCGCCCGTGGGTGCCGTCCGTCGCGGGCGCTGTCGGCCGCATCCCCAGCGTGTTCAACGACAAGTGAGGACGACCCCGCATGGCAAAGCTGATCGCGTTCGACGAAGAGGCCCGCCGCGGCCTTGAGCGCGGCATGAACATCCTCGCCGATGCCGTCAAGGTGACCCTTGGCCCGAAGGGCCGCAACGTCGTGTTGGAGAAGAAGTGGGGCGCCCC
Source organism: Pseudonocardiales bacterium (assembly GCA_032160545.1). GTDB lineage: Bacteria > Actinomycetota > Actinomycetes > Mycobacteriales > Jatrophihabitantaceae > DATGFB01. Next base: position 22,057 of record JAVHVN010000048.1, read on the forward strand.
CACCATCACCAACGACGGCGTGAGCATCGCCAAGGAGATCGAGCTCGAGGACCCCTACGAGAAGATCGGCGCCGAGCTGGTCAAGGAGGTCGCGAAGAAGACCGACGACGTTGCCGGTGACGGCACGACGACCGCGACCGTTCTGGCCCAGGCGCTCGTGCGCGAGGGCCTGCGCAACGTCGCGGCCGGCGCGAACCCGATGGCGCTCAAGCGTGGCATCGAGGCTGCAGTGGCGTCGGTGTCCGAGGTGCTGGGCAACCAGGCCAAGGACGTCGAGACGAAGGAGCAGATCGCGGCCACCGCCTCGATCTCCGCCGCGGACCCGGCCATCGGCGAGCTCATCGCCGAGGCGATGGACAAGGTCGGCAAGGAAGGCGTCATCACCGTCGAGGAGAGCAACACCTTCGGTCTTGAGCTGGAGCTCACCGAGGGCATGCGCTTCGACAAGGGTCACCTGTCGGCCTACTTCGTGACCGACACCGACCGGATGGAGACCGTCCTCGACGATCCCTACATCCTGATCGTCAACTCGAAGATCTCCTCGGTCAAGGACCTGCTCCCGCTGCTGGAGAAGGTCATGCAGTCGGGCAAGCCGCTGGCGATCATCGCCGAGGACGTCGAGGGCGAGGCGCTCGCGACCCTGGTGGTCAACAAGATCCGTGGGACCTTCAAGTCCGTCGCGGTGAAGGCCCCCGGCTTCGGTGACCGCCGCAAAGCCATGCTCCAGGACATCGCGATCCTGACCGGCGGCCAGGTGATCTCCGAGGAGGTCGGCCTCAAGCTCGAGTCGACCGGCATCGAGCTGCTCGGCACCGCCCGCAAGGTCGTCATCACCAAGGACGAGACCAC
>JAVHVN010000056.1:0-9260 GCA_032160545.1 Pseudonocardiales bacterium
GTCCTCTGGGAGCGGATGACCTTCGGTGCCGACGGCGCCGGCGACAACCGGTTCTGGTGGACGCGGCCCACCGGTGAGCTGCTCGTGCCGGTGCCTGACAACTGCATCGACGTCCCGTTCACGGTCACCTTCGTCGTCGCGGCCGAGCCGGGCGCCGACAAGCCGCTGACGGTGGGGGGCCCAGGCGTGCCTCCGGTTACCGGCACGATCACCGGTGAGAGGACCCGGATCACCGTCGCCGTTCCGGCCGAGGTCGAGCTCAAGGACGTGATCAACAACGTGGGCGGCATCGTTCTCGTGTCCGGGCACGGTGCGGACCGCGGGTTCCAGGAGGTCGACCACGGGCAGTACGACCAGCCCGTCGAGGTGTTCGCCGCGTGCGGCAATGGCATGGCGATCCGCCGCAGCGCCGGCGGGCAGGCCGGCTGGTTCGACGACGACTTCTTCATGTACTACGAGGACACCGATCTGTCCTGGCGGTTGCGCTCCGCGGGTTGGTCCATCCGCTACGTCCCGACCGCGCAGCTGCGTCACATCCACTCCGCGAGCAGCAAGGAGTGGTCGCCGAGGTGGGTCTTCCACGTCGAGCGCAACCGGCTGCTCATGCTGACGAAGGATGCGACCCCCCGCCTCGCCGCCGGGGCGCTCGCCCGCTTCGTCCTGACCACCGGCTCGATGGCGCTGCGGTCGGCCCGGGAGGCCGCCCATACGCGCCGGCGACCTGCCGTGCGGGCACACCTGCTCCGGGCACACGTGCTGCTGTCCTACCTGCGGCTCACGCCGCGCATGATCGTGCGGCGCCGTCGGATCGCCGCGCAGGCCACCGTCCCTCGTGCCGTGCTGCAGCGCGAACTGGTCGTGAAGCGGTGATGGACTCGTGACGGAGACTCCTCGCCGCGTGGGCATCTACAACCGGTTCTGGCGTTCGCAGGGTGGCGGCGAACGCCACTCGGGCATGGTCGCCGAACTGCTGGCCCGCAAGGGTCTCGAGGTCGATCTGCTGGGCCACGAGGAGGTCGACCTCGACGCCCTCGGCCGCCATCTCGGCCTGGACCTCTCCGGCTGCCGGCTACGCGTGCTGCCCGAGAACGGCGAGCAGCGCCTGTCGGAGATCACCGCGGAATACGACCTGTTCGTCAACGGCTCCTACATGTCCCGGCTGCCCTCGCGGGCCAAGCGATCGGCCTACCTCTGTTACTTCCCGACACCGCTGGGCCACGACCTCGCACCGTGGCGACGTACCGCCTCGCGAGTACTCGGCCGCCACATCCGACAAGTCGAACGCACCGACGTCGTCTATGGCATCGGCTGGTTCCCGCCCGAGGGCGGCCGGCGGCGGAGCTGGACGTGGACGTCCGGCGCCTCGGAGCTCACGCTGGGTGCCGGACCGGCGGTCGGGCTGATCTTCGAGGCCGGCCGGCCTGGCCAGTCCGCGACCGAACTCGTCGTCCGCCTCGGCGGCGAGGAAGCGTTCCGCACCAAGGTCGGGCCGGACTTCAGCCACCACGAGATCGCGCTGCCCGAGAGCAGCTCACCGCGCGTGCTGCGCTTCGAATCGGAGACCTTCGTCTCGGGGCCGGCCGATACCCGTGAGCTGGGTGTCGCGGTGTCACGCCTGCGCCCGTCGACCGCGTCCCGCGATCCGCGTCGAGTGGTCGCTGAGCGATTTCCCTGGCTGCTCGTCGAGCAACTGGACGACAGCTATCTCGACACGTACGACGTGGTGCTCGCCAATTCCCGCTTCACCCGCGGCTGGATCCGCCGCTTCTGGCGACGCGAGGCAGAGGTGCTCTATCCCCCGATCCAGGTGGAGCGATTCCATCCGGCTGCCGAACGCTCGCCGTCGATCGTCGTCGCGGGCCGATTCTTCGCCCCCAGACACGGGCACTCCAAGCGCCAGCTCGAGCAGGTGCAGACCTTCGCGCGGATGGTCGACGCCGGCCTGCTGCTCGGCTGGACCCTGCATGTCATCGGCGGTTGCGAGCCGAGCCAGCGCGCCTACGTCGACAAGGTCCGAGCGGCCGGCTTCGGTTACCGTGTCGAGTTGCACGTCAACGCGCCGCGGCAGGAACTCGAGGACATCATGTCGACGGCCTCCGTCGTCTGGTCGGCGACGGGATTCGGCGAGGACGAGACGGACGCGCCCTGGGCGAGCGAGCATTTCGGCATGACCACCGTCGAGGCGATGGCAGCCGGCTGCGTCCCGGTGGTCATCGACCGCGCCGGCCAGCGCGAGATCGTCCGGCAGGGGATGGACGGCTTCCGCTGGACGACGCTTCGTGAACTGGCAGAGCGCACCGTCCAGATCGTCCTGGACGATCGGCTGCGTGCCCGCATGTCGGCTTCGTCGGTTGCCCGCGCCCAGCTGTACTCCGACGCCGCGTTCGCCCGGCGCCTCGACGACCTGGTCCAGCGTTATGAGCTGTTCTGACGCCGTCGGCCGTTCGCGGCGCATACCTCATCGTCCGGGACTGCCGCCGAGCCCGGACCGCCTGAGCCACCCGTGCCCAGGTTCGCCCTGAAGGTCGCGCTCGACGCGACCCCCCTCGCCGGGACGCGAACCGGCATCGGCCGCTACGTCGAACACCTGGTTCGCGACCTTGCAACCCGGCCGGAGCTCGACGTGCGCCTGGCCGCCTTCACCACGCGGCACCGATCGGCGCTGCGTGACGAGCCGGCCCGGCTGGTGCACCGGCCGGTGCCGGCCCGGCTCCTGCAGCGAGCCTGGCTGCACGGGGACCGGCCGTCGGCCGAACTCGTTGTCGGCCGTGTCGACGTCGTCCACGGGACGAACTTCGTCCTGCCCCCGCCGCGTCGTGCCGCGGGGGTGGTGACCGTGCACGATCTCTCCTTCGCTCGGTTCCCCGAACTCGTCGACACCGCCTCGCTGGCGTATCGCACGCTCGTGCCGCGAGCGCTGCAGCGCGCCGCGAAAGTCCTCACACCGACCCGCGCCGTCGCCGACGAGGTCGGCAGCCGGTACGGCGTGAGCGGCGACCGGCTGGTCGTCACGCCGCTCGGGGTCGACGAATCGTGGTTCACCGCTGCCGACGAGGGCCCCGTCACAGGCATGCCGGCCGAGTACGTCGTCGCCGTGGGTACGCTCGAACCCCGCAAGGGCCTCGACGTCCTGCTCGACGCCTACCGCCTGCTCGCCGCCGGTTCGGCCGACGTGCCGCCGCTGCTTCTGGTCGGCCCGCAGGGATGGGGCCCAGGGCTCGACATCTCCGGGCTGGATGACGACCGCATCGTGCTGACCGGATTCGTGCCGCAGGCGACGCTGCGCCGTCTGGTGGCGCACGCCCGGGTGCTGGTGTTCCCGTCCCGCTACGAGGGTTTCGGGCTGCCGGTGCTCGAGGCATTGGCGTGCGGTACGCCGGTGGTGGCGAGCGACGTGCCGGCCGTGAGCGAGGTGCTCGGCGGCCACGGTCGGCTCGTCCCGCCCGGCGATGACGAGGCGCTCGCGGCGGCCCTCGAGACCGCGCTCTGGACACCACCGTCGGCCCTCGAACTGGTCGCCGGCGCGGAGCACGCTCGCACGTTTACCTGGCGCCGCTGCGCCGATCTGACTGCCGACGCCTACCTCGCCGCCACGGCCTGACGCGAGCCCGCGCGGGCCGCGGGTGTCCTCCGACTGCGTCGACACCCGCGGGCGCGGCGCTACCCGCGGCGGCGCGTGCTCACGTCGATCGAAAGGCGTCCGCGGCCGACGCGAATGCCGCGGCGAGCGAGTCGCGCCACGGCGGCATGGGCGTCAGCCCTGCGGCGCGCCAGGCGGCGTCGGAGAGCACCGAGTAGGCGGGGCGCGGGGCCGCCGAAGGGTAAGCGTCACTCGTCGTCGGCAGCACGCGGTCGGGATCGGCCCCGAGTTCCTCGAAGATCGCCCGGGCGAACCCGTACCAGGTCGTCGCGCCCGACCCGGTGCAGTGGTAGATGCCGGCCGGGGCAGGCGCGCTACCCAACTGCACCAGAGCACGAGCCAGGTCGGCTGACCACGTCGGCGAACCGTGCTGGTCGTCGACCACGGTCAGGGTTTCGCGCTCGCGTTCGAGGCGGGCCATCGTCCGGACGAAGTTCGAGCCGGTCGAGCCGTAGACCCACGCGGTGCGGACGACTGAGGCGCCCTCGGGGTGCAGCTCACGCACAGCGAGTTCGCCCGCGAGCTTGGTGCGGCCGTAGGCGGACCGTGGCGCGGGCGGGTCCGCGACCTCGTAGGGCTCGGTCGCGTCGCCGGCGAAGACGTAGTCGGTGGAGACGTGCACCAGCCGCCCACCGGCTCGCTTCATCGCGGCGGCGAGATAGCCCGGCCCGGTGGCGTTCACGCGGTAGGCGAGCTCCTCGTTCTGCTCCGCGGCATCGACCTTCGTGTACGCCGCGGCGTTGAGCAGGACGTCCGGGGCGAACTCCTTGACCGCCGCGTCGACGGCCGCCGAGTCGGTGACGTCGAGGTCCGAGGAGCCGACGGCCAGGACGGTGTCATCGCCGTCGTCGAGCACCGCCTGCAGGTCGGACCCGAGCTGGCCGGACGCGCCGGTGACGAGCCAGCGACGGGCACCGGTCATTGGCCGGCCTCGGCGTAGCGCGCCTCGACGGCGGACTTCGCGGGCTCCCACCACGCGCGGTTGGCCGCGTACCAGTCGATCGTCTGCCGCAGACCGGCGCGCAGATCGGTGTAGCGCGGACTCCAGCCGAGTTCGTCGCGTAGCCGCGAGGCGTCGATCGCGTAGCGAAGGTCATGACCCGCCCGGTCGGCGACGTGCTCGTACCAGTCGGGCGGCTTGCCCATGAGTTCCAGAACGACCTCGATCACCTCGCGGTTGTTCTTCTCGCCGTCTGCGCCGATCAGGTACGTCTCCCCGGAGGCACCCTTGTCGATGATCGTCCAGACTGCCGCGTTGTGGTCGTCGACGTGGATCCAGTCGCGGACGTTCGCGCCCGCCCCGTACAGCTTGGGGCGGATGCCGCTGAGGACGTTGGTGATCTGACGCGGGATGAACTTCTCGATGTGCTGATAGGGACCGTAGTTGTTCGAGCAGTTGGAGATGGTCGCCGCGACTCCGAACGAGCGCACCCATGCGCGCACCAGCAGGTCCGAGCCGGCCTTCGTCGAGCTGTAGGGGCTGGACGGGTTGTATGCGGTATCGGGAGTGAACTTCGCGGGATCGTCCAGCTCGAGGTCGCCGTAGACCTCGTCGGTCGAGATGTGATGCAGGCGGACCCCGTGCTTGCGCACCGCCTCGAGGATCGTGAAGGTGCCTACCAGGTTGGTGCGCACGAACGGCGACGGGTCGCGCAGCGAATTGTCGTTGTGCGACTCGGCCGCGAAATGGACCACCAGGTCGGTGTCGCCGACCACCCGGTCGATCAGTTGCGGGTCGGCGATGTCCCCCTGGACGAACTCGATCCGATCGCGGACCGCGGCCAGGCTCTCGGTGCTCGCGGCGTACGTCAGGGCGTCGACCACCGTGATCTCGGCGTCCGGCCGGTGGGCGACGGTGTGATGGACGAAGTTGGCCCCGATGAAGCCGGCCCCGCCTGTGACGAGAACGCGCATCAGGCGTTGACCTCCGCTGTGTGGACCACTTGGTCGATTATCCCAGAAGACCCACACCGGCCAGCACGGCGAGACCGGGACCAGGCGCGATCACGTGGCGACTCGCCGGCGCGTCACCGCGCAGGTCGCTTGCGAAATCGCTCACGGACCAGGATGAGCACCGCCTCGACGCCGTCCCACCAGGTCAGCTTCTTGCCCTGCATACGTGACCGGGCTCGGTAGCTGATCGGCACCTCGTACGGGCGGATGCCGCGCCGCAACAGCTTGCCGGTGACCTCGGCCTCCATGCCGAACCCGGCGTGCCGAACGTCGAGCTCGCGGTAGAGCGACGTCGGCATGAGCTTGAAGCAGGTCTCGAGGTCGCTGATGTAGACGTTGAACAAGACGTTCGCTGCCGTCGTGACCGCGCGGTTGCCAAGGACGTACAGATACGAGAACGCGTTGTGGCTGCCGAAGGTGCGGGTGCCGTAGACGACTTCGGCGTCCCCGCTCAGCACGGGCTCGAGCAGGGACGGGATCTCCCGCGGCGCATATTCCAGGTCGGCGTCGCAGATGATCATCAGGTCGCCGGTGGCCAGCTGTGCCGCGGTGCGGATCGACGCACCCTTGCCACGGTTCGCCGGTTGCAGCTGGATGTGCACGCGCTCGTCGCCGGCGATGTCGGGGTACGACTCGCGGGTCCCGTCCGTGCTGCCGTCGTCGACGATCACCAGCTCGACGTCACACGGATAGTCCACCGACAGCACATCCTTGACGGCGGCCGCGATCGTCGAGGCCTCGTTGTAGACCGGCATCAAAATCGACAGCTTCACTTCTGGGCCTTTAGTCATCGAAGGGTCGGGGGTGTCCGGCCAGCGGACGTTTGGCAGCGTAATGCGACTGGAGGGCAAAACCGAGCCCGATCGCATCGGAGCGGCCGGATCCGCCGATCCGCCCGCGCGGGGTGCACGGATTCGTCACCCTGCGCAACTAGGGTGGTTCGGCGTGACGGACAAGTCGGGCACGGGGGGCGCAGACGCCGCTGCGCAGGGCGGTCCGGACGCCGCCTCCTCGCCGGTCGGTCCGTCTCCAGGCGCCCGCACCGGGCTGCGGGTCACGGCGCGCGCCCTGGTGAGCCTGGTCTCGCTGGTGATCCTCGTCGCGAGCGGGCTCACCTGGGCCGCGTACAAGAACTTCTCGAGCAACGTTCCGCACGGGGCAGCGGTACCAGCCTTGAGCGCGGGCCAGAAGGATCCCGACGGCAGGGCCGAGAACATCCTGCTGACCGGCAACGACAGCCGCGCCGGCGCCTCGCCTGCTGAACTCAAGGCGCTGAGCACCGCGAACGACGGGGGCAGCGTCAACACCGACACGATGATGGTGTTGCACGTCCCCGCCGACGGGTCTCGGGCGACGGTCATCTCGTTCCCGCGGGACTCCTGGGTGGACATACCCGGGCACGGCCAGGGCAAGATCAACTCGGCGTTCGGCATCGGGTACACCGCCGCCAAGGACGCCCACCAGAGCGAGAACGCCGCGCAGAGCGCGGGGCTGATCATGACGATCCGGACGATCAGTGCGCTCACCGGCCTGCACATCGACCACTACATGCAGGTCGACCTGCTCGGCTTCTACCGCATCAGCAACGCCATCGGCGGCGTGACCGTCTGCCTGAACGCCGCGCAGAACCCGAACACCGACTCCGACCAGTTCGGCCGCGGCTACTCGGGCATCAATCTGCCCAAGGGCGTGTCGGTCATCAAGGGGTCGCAGGCGCTGGCGTTCGTCCGGCAACGGCACGGACTGCCGCGCGGTGACCTCGACCGGATCGTGCGCCAGCAGTACTTCCTGGCGTCGGCGTTCCACAAGGTGGAGTCGGCCGGCGTGCTGCTCAACCCGTTCAAGTTGCATGACCTGCTGACTGCTGTCGGCTCGTCGCTGCTCACGGACCCGACGCTGAACCTGCTCTCTCTCGGACGCACCTTCGCGGACATGTCGTCGGGAAACATCACCTACAAGACCATCCCGAACAACGGCGCGCAGACGATCTATCCCGATGGCGTCGAGACCTCGATCGTGCAGGTCAACACCGCCGCCATGCCGTCGTTCGTCGCTGCGCTCGACCACTCCACCGACCCGACGGCAGGGGTGACCGCGGCCGCTCCTGCAAGCGTCACCGTCGACGTGCTCAACGGCGCCGGCATAGTCGGGCTGGCCGGGCGCAACGGTGACCAGTTGACGGCGCTCGGGTTCCACGTGAACGTTGTCAATTCCACTGACCCCACCGAGGTCACGGCCATCGAGTACCCCGAGAACCTCGTGGCGCAGGCGAAGGCGCTCGGCGGCGCGGTTCCCGGAGCCAAGCTGGTCCCCACCGCCGCAGTGCAGCGCGTCACCCTCGTCCTCGGAACGGACGGGCGGCAGGTGAAGGGATTGGCTGCCGAGAAGGCAGGGACCGGCGCCGCCACGACGGGCGCCGCGACACGCGCGACACCAGCGCCGACGGGCACGAAAGCAACGGCCCGACCGGCCCCCGCCGCCACAACCGGGCTGGGCTGCATCAACTGAATGGCACGGCGCACGAGCCTGCTCAGCGATAGCACACATAGTGCGCCGGTAATCTCGCGGAGTGCCAGCACCCCACGCCGGCGGCAACGACGCTCCGTTGCCCCCACACCTCGACCCGCGCGGTCGGCACCGGTCCGCCGGTTCCGCCTCGGCGGGTTGGCGGCACGTCCGGTTCGCGACGCAGGGCGTCGCCGCGGTGCTGTCGGTCCTCCTGCTCGTGACGTTCGGCGTCTACTGGTGGAAGTACCACGCCTTCAGTTCGGGCCTGAACCGGCTGAACATCTTCGGCTCGTCCGCTACCACCAAGACGACTCACGACATCGACGGCAAGGATCAGAACCTCCTCATCGTCGGCAATGACGACCGTTCGACGGCCACCGACGCCGAGCTCCAGCAACTCGGCACCACCCGCGACGGCGGCAGCCTCAACACCGACACGATGATGATCGTGCACGTTCCCGCCGACGGTAAGAAGGCGACGCTCATCTCGTTGCCGCGCGACTCCTACGTCGCGATCCCTGGTTTCAGCTCGAACAAGCTCAACGCCGCCTATCCCGACGGCTACAGCGCCGCGAGCGGTAGCGCGTCGGCGAAGCGTGCCGCCGGCGCGAGGGTGCTCGTACAGACGATCCAGAACCTCACCGGCCTCACTATCGATCACTTCGTCCAGGTCGACCTGCTCGGGTTCTATCGGATCAGCAACGCGATCGGCGGCGTCTCGGTGAACATGTGCAATGCCGTCTCGGACAAGAACTCGGGGCTGAATCTGCACAAGGGCGTGAACGTCGTCAGAGGCGTATCGGCACTGGCATTCGTGCGCCAGCGGTACAACTTCCCCGACGGCAACGGCGACCTCGACCGCGTGCAGCGGCAGCGGTACTTCCTGACCGCCGCGTTCCGCAAGCTTGCTTCTGCGGGCACGATTCTCAACCCGATCGCGCTGCAGAACCTGCTCAATGCCGTTCGGTCGTCGATGTATATGGATTCCGGGCTCGACCCGATCGCGCTCGGGCGGCAGATGGAGAACCTCAGCGCCAACAACATCGTCGGCCGAACGATCCCGACCGAGGGCTTCGGGTATGCCAACGTCGGCGGGCAGAGCCTCAGCATCGTGAAGGTCGATCCGGCGCACGTGAAGGCCTTCGTCAACACATTGATC
>JAVHVN010000090.1:0-12325 GCA_032160545.1 Pseudonocardiales bacterium
GCTGTCTCACGCGATGAACATCGCCTCGCTGGCCCCGACCCTGTCCGGGCTGATCGGGCTCGGGGTGGGCATCGACTATGCGCTGTTCATCGTCACCCGACACCGCAACGCCATCAAGGCCGGCCGAGACCCCGAGGCAGCGGCGGTCGCCGCGTTGAACACCTCCGGGCGAGCGGTGTTGTTCGCCGGCGGCACCGTCTGCATTGCCCTACTGGGCCTGCTCGTGCTCGGGGTGGGCTTCCTCAACGGCGTTGCGATCGCGGCCGCTCTGACCGTGGTAGCCACCGTTCTCGCCGCGATCACCCTGCTACCCGCGCTGCTCGGGCTACTCGGCAACCGCGTGCTGTCACGGCGCGAACGCGCCGGGCTGGCTGCGGGGCCGGTCGATGTGCACGCCGGGTCGAGGTGGAGCCGGTGGGCCGGCCTCGTGCGGAACCGGCCGAGGATTCTCGCCGGTCTGGCGGTCGCGGTGATGTTGACGCTCGCCATCCCAGCTCTGTCGATCCGGCTCGGTTCCTCGGATTCCAGCAGCGACCCCGCCTCCAGCACTACCCGAAAGGCGTACGACCTGCTCGCCCAAGGATTCGGGCCCGGGTTCAACGGGCCGCTGGTGATCGTGGCCGAGCACGCCGGCGCGGCGGACGCCCAGGCTGACACCGCGTTGCAGAGCGTGCTGAACTCGACCGCTGGGGTCGCGAAGGTAACCAAGTTGCCCTTGAGGTCCGGTGACATCAGCGTCTTCGACGTGTACCCGCGGACCTCCCCGCAGTCCAAACAAACCACCGATCTCATCAGCCATCTGCGTGCCGATGTCCTGCCGCCGATCGAGAGGACGACGAACACAACCGTGTACGTCGGCGGGGCAACAGCGATGTTCGCCGACTTCGCCCACGTGCTGTCGGGCAAGCTGCCGTTGTTCATCCTGGTGATCATCGCCCTGGGCGCGTTACTGCTGATGCTGGCGTTCCGCAGCCTGCTGATCCCGCTCACCGCGGCGGTCATGAACCTCGTCGCCGCCGCCGCGTCCTTCGGTGTCGTGGTCGCCGTCTTCCAATGGGGCTGGGGATCCGACCTGCTCGGGTTAGGCCACAGCGGACCGATCGAGGCGTTCCTCCCCGTGCTGATGCTGGCCATCTTGTTCGGCCTGTCCATGGACTACCAGGTGTTTCTCGTCAGCCGCATGCACGAGGAATGGGTCCACACCGGCGACAACCACCGCGCGATCCGGGTCGGGCAGGCCGAGACCGGCAAGGTCATTACCGCGGCCGCCACCATCATGATCTGTGTCTTCCTCGCGTTCATCTTCCTTGGGCAACGCACGATCGGGGAGTTCGGCATCGGCCTCGCCACAGCCGTCGCCCTGGACGCCTTCATCCTGCGCACCGTGCTCGTTCCTGCGTTGATGCACCTCTTCGGCGACACGAACTGGTGGCTACCCGGCTGGCTGGCCAAAGCACTGCCGCATCTGTCCGTCGACCCGCCCGACGGGCTCGCGTCGTTCGGCGAGCCCGGCTCGGCCCCACCACACGACCTCACCCGGATAGGCGCATGATCGTGATGGGCGGCCGCCGCGACGCCGACGAGCCGGCCGCGACCCACGGGCGCACTCTCGGTCGGGAGGCCTGACGGCTGGCATGCGGAGCACTCGTTGAGCAACATCGGCCGACGGTTCACCGGATCGGACACCACCGGCCTGGTTCGGCGCGCCCGACCGTCTTCCGGGCACGTGCCCCCGCCCGCGTCGACATTCCTGAAACCGCGGTGGCTCGGATTTCACCTCTTTGTCTGGGCCATCACCCCGGCGATGGTGCTCCTTGGACGCTGGCAACTAACGGTGTCGAACGAGAAGCACTTCAGCCTGCAGAACTTCGGCTACGCACTCCAATGGTGGGCGTTCAGCGCATTTGCCGTGTACTTCTGGCTACGCCTCATCCGCGATGCCCGGCACCCACCGGCCGCGGCCAGCGGTGACTCCCCGCTGGCTGTTCGACGCGGTCACCCGACCGACCTCGTCGAACCGACCTACACCGGTCCAGCCGACCTGATCAGCCGGCCCGATCGCGCAGATCAGGCATCGACCGTTTACCGCGGCTACGTCATCGCGAACAGCGCTACGAGCCCGGCACGCAGCGACGGCGACCGGTATCACGCCGCGTACAACGACTACCTGTGGGAGTTGAACTTGGCGACGTCGGCCAGGCGTGACCGCCGCAGTAAGCCTGAGCAGGGCGACGGCCATCCCGCCCAGCCCCGATCGCTGGAGGCGGGGACGATCGATTGCGACGTCCCCGAGGATCGCTAGAGAGGTTTGCGGCCGGAGGTCCCGGGCGCAACGCCCCGGTAGGGGTCGATCAAATCCAATCGAGGAGCCTGCCGATGTCACAGTCACCCGCGTTCACCCTCGTCGCCCCGGGCGTACACCGCCTCGCCGACGCCCTCGTCAACATGTACGTCGTCGAAGAGGCGGGCCAACTCACCGTGATCGATTCCGGCATGCCGGCCCTCTACCGACCTTTTGCCGCCGCACTTGCCACGATCAACCGATCCGTCTCCGACATCCGCGCCGTGCTCATCACCCACGGCCACCCCGACCACATCGGCCTGGCCGAGCGCCTGCGAACCGAAGCGGGCGCCACCATCTGGGTCCACGAGGCCGATGCACAGCTGTTGCGCGACCCCCGCCACATCATGGCCAACTCCAAGAACGAACGCTCCTTGGTGCCCTACCTGCTCAAACGCCCGGCTGCGCTCAGCATCCCGATCCACCTGGCACGCACCGGCGGATTCACCGCCCGACCCGTCGGGTCGACGTCGAACTTCCACGGGGGTGAGACCTTGAACGTCCCCGGCGAACCGACGGTGATCCCAACACCGGGTCATACCCGAGGCAGCTCGAGTTTCCTGCTTGTCGCACGGCGCATTCTGTTCACCGGTGACGCGCTGGTCACCTCGGACGGAATGACCGGCCGGACGGGCCCCACCATCGTGTCCCGCGCCTTCACCAACAACACCCAGCAGGCAATGATCTCGCTGGACGCACTGGCGAACCTGGACGTCGATGTGGCGCTTCCCGGACACGGCGAACCGATCACCTCAGCATTCAATGCCGCCCTGAACCAAGCGCGTGCTTCTGGAGCACGCTGACGGACCCGGTCGTTGAAAGCCGATTGGCGTGTGATTTGTCCGATGGTCAAGATTCGCAAACAACATTTTGAACAAGATTCACAACCATGAACGATGAGGCGGGGTGGCGAATTTCACCTATTCCTGATCGCCTAATTGGCGAGACCGACTGAGCAAACGTTCAGCGTGTTTACCCAGCCATCCGTAAGATCCTTAAACGTTCCCATGGGAACAACGACATGTCCCACCCGCCGGAACGACGTGACCGATCCGCCCGACGCGATGATCAGTTACGGGACCGGATTAGTGCATCGCGACGGGCACGGCGCCATTCTCGGCCGCTGCGGCGGCGCCTTGTGGCCCGAGCTTGCGGCGCGGCAGCAGCAACGCCGGCACCAGGGTGATCGCGATGAGTACCAGTGCCACCGTGAAGGTGACAGCGAAGCCGTGCGCAGTGTCCGAGAAGCCCTGGGCGAGCTGCGCAGGAGTGAGCTTGTCGGCGATCGCCTTGTCGCTGCGTGACCCGATCGCCAGCAGCGCGAACGGCGAGTTCTTCTCCTGGTTGGTCAGCACGACCGACATCACCGCGGCGCCGATCGAGCTGGCGATCTGCTGCATGATGTTCATCAGCGTCGAGCCGCGGGCGATAGTGGGTCCGCTGAGTGTCTGAAGCGAGGCAGTGAACAGCGGCATCATGGTGGCGCCCATACCCAGCCCCATGACGAACAGCACGGCGATGATCAGCGCGTACGACGTGTGGGCGTCCACCTGGGTGAGCACGGCCATTCCGGCCGTGATGAGAGCGAGCCCGGGGACCACGATCTTGCTGATCGCGATCTTGTCGGCAAGCAGGCCGGCGATAGGCATCGTCAGCATGGCGCCGATGCCCTGCGGTGCCACCAGCAGGCCGGCGTGCAGGGTGTCCTCGCCCCGAACCTGCAAGAAGTAGCTGGGGATGAGCAGCCCCGCGCCGAAGAACGCAATCGCGAACAGGAACATGGCGATCGTCGAGATCGTCAGCTGTCGGTTCTTGAACAACCGCAAGTCGATCAGCGGATGCTCGGGCCGGAATGCGTGCCGCACGAAGCCGATCACCAACAGCAATCCGATCACGCCGGGCAGCAGCACCCGGGCGGCCGCGACCGTCCCCTCCGCAGGGATCGAGGAGACCCCGAACAGGAACAGGGCAAGCCCGGGCGAGAGCAGCAACATGCCGAGGAAGTCGAACGGCTCGGCCCGGCTCACGGTGTCCTTCGGAAGTACCAGGAACGCATAGACCAGCGCTGCGGCACCGATCGGCACGTTGATCAAGAAGATCCAATGCCAGCTGGCCGCATCGATCAGCCAGCCACCCAGGATCGGGCCGGCGATCGGGCCGAGCAGCATGGGCACCCCGAGCACGGCCATCACCCGGCCGATCCGTTCCGGCCCGGCGGCGCGCGTCATGATCGTCATGCCAACCGGCATCAACATGCCGCCGCCAAGCCCTTGCAGGACCCGGAACGTGATGAGCGAGCCGATGTTCCACGCGGTGCTGCACAACGCGGAGCCGAGGACGAAGAGAATGAGTGCCGTCATGTACAGCCGCTTGGTGCCGAATCGGTCGGCCGCCCAGCCGGACAGTGGGATCACAGTGGCCAGGGCGAGCGTGTAGCCGGTCATCGTCCACGCCACGTTCGCGTAGCTCGTATGGAACACGCTCTGGAACGTCGGCAGCGCGACACTTACCACGGTGATGTCCAGGATCGACATGATCGCCCCGAGCACGACGACCCCGGCGACTTTCAGTACTCGTGCGTCCAGCTTGACGTCCGCGGCGGCCTGCCGACCGGCGGGAGATTCGACGCTCATGGCACGTACGCTAGCGGAGCGATCTGACCGTATTTTCAGCAGCAGCCCCGCATTCGCGCAGAGCGAACGCTTGCGGAACGGGGTTCATCGGCCCAGAAACGCCATGGTTCGATGATCTTGGCTGTGCCGTTCGCCGATCGGATGTCGCGGCTTCACTGAGCGGCCGGTCGTGCACCCGTCCTTGGCATTCGGCGCGTCCGTCCTGCCTGCGGGAAATTGCCTCCAGCGCCGCGCGGATATTGGCCTCTGCGCCGGCTTACCTCTAGGGCTCGCATGCGTGTTATTCATCGAGCGGTAGGGACACCTGGACGCTCGTCCCGGCGCCCACCGGGCTCTCGACGCTGATCGACCCGCTCATGGCCTCCAGCCGATCGCTCAGTCCGATGAGGCCCGAGCCGCGGGCCGGATCTGCGCCGCCGACGCCGTCGTCACGAACGAAGAGGTGCAGCGTCCCATCCGTGCGCTCGACCGCCATGCGGACGACCGAGGCGCGGGCATGCTTTACCGCGTTGGTGAGCAGTTCGCACAGGATGTAATAGGCCGCGACCTCGACACGCTCGGCGAAACGCTCGGCGGTGGAGATCTCCAGCTCCACGGGAATCATCGAGCGGCGGACGAGTCCGCGCAACGCGGGCGTGAGTCCTCCTTGGGACAGCGTCGCCGGGTGGAGCCCACGGGCGATCTCGCGCAGCTCGTCAAGTGCGGCCGTGACCGCGCTCGCCGCCTTCGCAATCTCAGCCCGCAGCTCCTCGGCGCCTGCCGTCACGTCGCCGGCCACGGCATTCAGCTGGAGCGTGAGCGTGGCGAGGCGCTGCTGCGCTCCGTCGTGCAGGTCGCGTCCGATCCGGCGCCGGCTTTCGTCTGCGGCCGCCACGATGCGGGCACGTGATGCGTTCACCTCGGCGCGGGCGACCGCGTTCGAGATCGCTGTCGCTACCAGCTCGGCAAAGCCCATCAGCCGGGACTCGGCATCCTCGGCGAATCGCTGGCCGCCAACCGAACTCGTGAAGATGGCGCCCCAGACGCGTCCGTCCGCCAGGATCGGGGCGCCGACGGTCGAACCGGGTGCGGCGCCGAGAGTCCTGGCCAGCTCGACCACCGGTCCGGACAGACCGGTGTAGCTGTCGAGCCGGCTGGGCCGGCCGGATCGATGCACGAGTGCGGCGACGCCGTCGCCGTCCAGGCGGACCCGCGTGCCGACGGGGACCTGCCGATCGCCACTCGTCCAGAACGCCATGAAGGCCATCGTCGCGTCCGGCTCGTAACGACACACCGCGCCGCGATCAGCACCGAGCAGCCGGGCGACCTCTTCGGCGACCGTCGCGAAGATCTCCTCCGGCGTCGCCTGCCCGGCCACCAACGTCGCGACACGGCGCAGAGCGGCCTGTTCCTCAGCGAGCCTGCTGAGCTCGAGCTGGGCCTGCCGCCACTGCGTCTGATCGTGTGAAGCGCCGACCTCTGCCCTTTCCGGGACGACGGTCGGCACCCGCCCGAGCCGGAAACGCGACCTGCGCGGCCACGCGAGCGGATGGACGATGTAGGCGTCCTCGCGCTCGAGTGCCTCGGCGAACCCGGCTCGTCCTCCGGCCAGCATCACCATGCCGCCACCGTTCGGCATGTCGATCCGCCCGGCACGCAGGAAGCCGTCCGGATGATCGGCGATGACTCGGCCGCTCCGGCTGACGAGCGCGAGCTTGCCGGCGGCCGACGCGACGCGGTCCAGGTATCGAACGCGAAGCTGGGCATCGCGCTCTTGGAGACGGCCGCGCAGCTCGGCCTCGACAGCCCGCGCCACCGCCAGCGTGACGGCAAGGCTCTCCGGATGGGCATCAGCCGCCTGCCCGGTGAGATCGATGATGCCGAGCAGCCGACCGTCCTCGGGATCGTGAACGGGTGCGGCAGAGCACGTCCATCCGTGGACGACCTCGCTGAAGTGCTCGGCGGCGTGCACTTGCACCGGATGATCGGCAGCCAGCGCGGTCCCGATCGCGTTCGTGCCGGCGCCGACCTCGCTCCAGAGGGCACCCTCGACGAAGTTCATCGCATCGGCCGCCCCGGAGCGAAGCCGCGCGTCGCCGTCGAGCCAGAGCAGCAGACCGTCAGCATCGCTGACGACGATCAGGTGCTTGCTGTCGTCTGTCATCGAACCGACCCAGCGACGAATCAATGGCGCCGCGGCCGCGAGGGGATGGGTCTCCCATCGCTCACCGACGTCCCGGCGATCGCCGACAAGCGTCGGTGCTCGCGAGCCGGACGGGTCTATGCCGGCGGCCTCGGAGCGATGCCAGGAATCTGCGATCGGCCGGCGCACGTGGTCGAGATGGTGCTCGGTCAGGTAGTCGTCCCACAGCTGCCGAAGCTCATGCGCGCGCCGCGACGGCGACTCCGTCCCGTCGATTGCAGCCCAAGGGTTCATCGGCATGGTGGCTAGCTCCCTGTCACCTCAAAGCTACCGCCACCCCGCTGGGATGTCCGTTGATGTGGCCCGAGAACGCAGGCCTACCTGGCGCGCGCCACGTCGAGAGCCGGTCCATCGTTCTCTCCCCCGTGCATCGCGGCGGCTCTGGAACACGGTGCTCGAATGCGCTCAGCGATGTCGCAGATCCATTTCCACCAAATGGGCGGCGCGATCGGTCGGTCGGCAGCCGCACATCCTCCTTCAGCGGCCGCGAGGCCGGCTACACCTACAACCTGATCGCGACGTGGGTCGACGCAGCTGAGGATGAGCAGCACATCGCCGCGGTGCGCGACGCCGCGGGCGCGCTCGAGCCGCTATCGATGAGCCGCAGCTACGTCAACTTCGACGGCGACGGTGACGCCGACAGCAACCGGGTCCGTGCGGGGTACGGCGACCAAATCTACGACCGCCGCGCCCGCCCGAAGCGGCAATACGACCCGGCGAACCTGTTCCACCGCAACCAGAACGTGCGCCCTGCTCCCTAGCGCATGGACGGCACGACCCGGCGTCGGATGCGTGGTTGTGTCGTCAGGCGCACGGTGGTCCTTCGCTCAGCGCAAGCAGCACCGCACCGGTTTGGCTTGGGGGCGGCCGGTGCGGTGCTGCCGTATGGAAACGGACCACGCGGTCAGTGGCTGCGCCGTTCCCGGCGGCGGCCGGCGGTGAGGATCACCAGGCCGGCGGCGATGGCCGCCAGACCGGCCATGCCGACAATGCCCACTTCGAACCCGGTGACGGCCAGGCCCTCGGTGCCGGAGCCGCCGGACCCGGTCGTGGATGCACCGCCGAGCCCGGACCGGCTCGTGGACTCGCCACCCAGCCCGGAGCCGCTCGTCTGCCCCGGACCGCCCGGCGTCGTGACCGGTGTCGTGACCGGTGTGGTGACCGGTGTCGTCGGCGGCGTCGTGACCGGGGTCGTGGGTGTCGTCCCGCAGTGGTAACCGAAGTTGACGTCGGTGCGCTCGGTCTGCTTGGCCAGGCTCACCGTGCCGCTGTCACCGGACGGCGAGGTCGTGCCGCCCTTGAGGTCGTACACCGGCATCGAGCCTGCCGGCAGGCTCGACGAGACCACCGTGACCTCGTAGCTGCCCGAGTGCAGGTTCGGGATGGTGTACGTCCCGTCCTGCGCGGTGACGACATCACCGGAGATCGGGCCTGAGGTCGAACCGGCGGTCGCTGTCCAGTGCAGGTGGATCCCGCCCAGCCCGAACTCGCCGGTGTCCTGGGTGCCGTTGGCGTTGGTGTCACACCACACCAAGCGTCCCAGCGATGAGGCGATCACGTCGACCTGCACATCGTTGGAGCGGCGCATCGGCTCGCTCAGCCCGGCTACGACGCCGGGGCCGACCGAGTTGTGATACACGTCGCCACCCTGGTTGGCCGAGGGCTGCTCGACCAGGTGCAGGTCGACCGCGTCACCGCTGCGCAAGTTCGCGTCAGTGATCCGGATGGCGCTCGCCGCGGCCAGGTTCGCCGGGCACCCAGGCGCGCCGAACTGCGCCTGGGTACACCACACAGTCGCTCCGGCGGGCTGGTTGGAAGGATCAGCCGGATTGTCGCTCACCGACCCCGGGGGCTGCGCCGTGTATTCGAGCTGCACATCGCTGCTCGAACCCGACAGCGAGGCCGACGCCAAGGCGATCGTTCCGTGCAGCGCAGTACCTCGCCCGTCACCGTTGTACGGCAACACGTCGATCCACTGCGCCTGCCCGACATCAGTGGCCAGGGTGTTCGACCAGTGCACGGTGTAACCCACCGTGTCCGGGGCAACCTCCACCGGCGAGGCATCCGCGGTCTTGGTCAACGAGATCTCCGCCGCACCGAGAATCGTCAACGTCGCGACCATGTGCGTTTGGCCGATAATGCCGGGGTGATTGAAATCGGCGGTGTTCACCACGGTCTGGCCCGGCACCGCGTTCGGGGCGATCCGCACGGTGAAAGCGACTTGGCCGCCTCCGCTGCCGATCGTACTCACCTCGAGAGTGAAATCGACCACGGCGCCGTGCACGTCGTCCGCCGTGCAGGCAATTCCGTCCGGACCCACGTCCGCGGGCTGGATTACGGTCATGCTGGTCACCGGAATACCATCGAACGCGACGGGTGTCGGATCCAGCTCGCACGGCGACAACGTGTCGCGCACTGTCAACTCCCCGGGCGTCAGGAAGTGTCCTGGAGTAAAGGCGTCGATCACGAACGTGACCGTGTCGCCGGCCCGTGCGGTCGTCTCACGCTTGCCATCGGCTCCAAACGCGAGCTTGCCGCCGGAGACAATCGCGGTTATGACGACGTAGGCACTCTGATCGTGCAGCGTGATCACGGTCGGAACCACCGCCGCGGCGTAGTCCCAGGCGATGTCACCGACCGTGGCGTCGATGTTCAACAGCGGCACGGTCACATCCAGAAGGCCAGAGGACGCCGTGTAGGTGCCCACGACTACCCGCACCCCCGTGACCGCCGCGGCGCCACCGGCCGCGGCCACCGAATCGAACCACGGGCCCTGGGTGGCGTTATCGCCCTGCGTGCCGCAGGTCGCCGCCTGCCGGTCCGCGCTGGAGGCGAAGCTTCGGTTGGTGTACTGCACCGTCAACCCGGTCAACGCGGGGCCGCCGTAGCCGCCGACGGGTACCCCGGCGATCTGCTGCTGGGTCGGATCGAAGAAATCACAGACCACGACGTTCGCCTGATCGCTCAGCGAGCTGAACTGCAGGTGGTCGAGGACCACCTGATTCGGCGACACCGCGGGCAGGCTGACCTGCAGGTCGGGGATCAGGGCGCCGCCGATGGAGTTAGTGATCACCTTCTTGAAATGGCAGGCATTGGCGTCCAGCAGTACGCGGGCGCAGTTGTCGTTGTTGGCCGGGCTGGTGCACGTGTCACCGGGCGCACCGCCTGGCTCGAAGCCGCTGCCGTAGTTCGACTGTCCCGACACATCATTCGGGTCGAAGTTCGTCAGCTGATCGCTGACCTCCAGAATCCGGCCCGGCGCCGCGGCCACCGCGCTGAGCGGAACGTCGAGCTCAAACGCTCCGGAGATCGCCACCGCGGGATAATTCGTGGCGTTGCCGCTGGTGTCGGCTCCGGTGATGCTGACCTGGATCGGCTGACCAGGCGCGGACTGGCTGCACGTCCACACCCCGTGGCCCGGCAGGACCGGCTGACCGGCAGTCGGAGCCACATAACAGTTGCCGCTCGAGACCAAGGTCGTGCCGGCAGGCATACCGGACAGGTCATCGGTGAACGTGATCGGAGCCGAAGCAAGCGCCGCATAGCCCTTGCGCTGCGCGTTCTCCTGCACCCCCTGAACATTCACCCGCAGCACCGCGTTCGTACCGCTGGCATCGACACCTAACTGCTCGATGCCCTTGATCAGGTTGACCCGCGGCTGCGAGCGCACGGTCACCTCGTGCACGGCACCGCTCACCGGCGCGGCCCCACCGTTGACCATCAACGCCGCCGGGATCACCGTGCCATTCGGGACCGCAGAAGTCACATGGGCACTGATCTGGAACTGCCCCACCCGCGCGGCACCAGCATCCCAATGGAGCGTGCACGTCAACGTCGAGGAATCAGCGCTCAGCACGCCCGTACCCGTGAAGGACGCGCCACCACTCGAACACGCCTGTGCAGCCGTGGTAGAGAAAACCACCCCAGCCGGCAACTGCTGACTCAGGGTCGCGTCAACCGCTTGACCAGCCGGGATCGTGTAGTTCCACTGGAAGATGACGTCGTCGTTGGTGCACACCACCCCGTCATGCGGACCGTTATCACCCCCGGTACCCGTCAACGGACACGCCGCCGACGTCCCGTACCCCGTCCCGTCCTGAGCGACCGTGATGCTGAACGCCGCAGACTCCGCCGCAGACGCCTCCAACACCGCCCCCCACGTCGCCAACCCAACCACCGCAAGCAGGACTGCAGCCTTCTTCAATCCCTGCCGAACACCCCACAGCGGAGCCCCGCCAGGGGCATGCCGGCCCTTACCACCGCTCCTCTCTGTCAAGTTCCAGACCCCCATGACATCCTCCGATGCTCCCGCCCAACGTCCTCCGATCAAGATCCCATCCACCAGGTGGATATCGCCATAGACCCAGGTCCCCTCGACTTCAAACCCAGGTCCCCTCGACTTCAAACGAATTACCGCGTCGACCCGAACCGGAACGGGAGAAGGCGGACAGATACTCGACCCAGAGCAATTGCAACCGCTTCAGAACCGCATGGCTGCACAAATGGACGTCTGAGCCGCCCCGGGATGTCTGGGGACTTCACCGGATTCCGCGGGGGGGCACCGATGCCGTTCAGTGCGGTTCAATGAATTCCGATTCCGTTGTGCGCAGTTCGATTTTCCACTCTTGCGCCACCCGAAATCGTGTGAAAACTTGCCAGCGCCTCGGCCAGTGGCTGGTTGTCAACGAAGCGCGGCCACTGCGGGTTCATGCCTGGGCGTGCTCACGGTTCGTGAACTGTGCGTTGTAAAGCCGGTAGTAGGCACCCTCGCGTGCGAGGAGCTCGGCGTGTGCGCCGTGCTCGACGATGCGGCCGTGCTCCATGACGAGGATGAGGTCGGCGTCCCGGATGGTCGAAAGCCGGTGGGCGATGACGAAACTCGTCCGGTTCGATCGCAGTGCGGCCATCGCGTGTTGGAGGAGGAGTTCAGTGCGCGTATCAACGGAGCTCGTCGCCTCGTCGAGGATCAACAGGGACGGATCGACGAGGAACGCCCGGGCGATGGTGATGAGCTGTTTTGCCCGGCACTGAGGTTGTCCTGCAGCACCATGCCGATCTGGGCGCGCAGCTGATCGCGTCGCATCGAGGTGATATCGAGGCCGTCAAGAGTTATTCGGCCTTCGTCCAGCTCGTAGAAGCGCAAGATCAGGTTGACCAGCGTGGTCTTGC
>JAVHVN010000146.1:0-4458 GCA_032160545.1 Pseudonocardiales bacterium
GCCCTGCGACCGGACGACTGGGCGAAGCCCACCGACTGCGCCCGCTGGGACGTCCGGGCTTTGGCCGCTCACGTGGTCGGCTCGGCGGCGGGGCAGGCCTCGCCCCGCGAGTTCGTCCGTCAGGTCCGCGCGGGGCGCCCGGTCGTCGCCGAGATCGGAGCCAAGTACTGGTGGGACGGCATGAACGAGATCCAGGTGCGCGAACGCGAAACGCTGACCGTCGATGGACTCATGGCTGAGTGGGATTCATCGTCCGGGCGAGCTCTTCGGGCACGCAGCAAGCTGCCGCGGCTCATCGCCAAGCTGCCCCTGCTGAACCTGCCAGAGCCGGTCGGCCGCAAGCCGGTGGCCTACCTGTTCGACATGGGCTTCACCCGCGACCTCTGGATGCACCGCATCGACCTCACCCACGCGGCCGGCACCACGTTCGAGGCGGACGCCACTCACGACGGCCGCATCATCGCCGACCTCGTCGCCGAGTGGGCCGCGACGCACGGCGAGCCGTTCACGCTGGAGCTGTCCGGGCAGGCCGGCGGCCGCTACTCGTCCGGAGAGGGCGGCGAGACCGTCGCACTCGATGCGATCGAGTTCTGCCGCATTCTGGCCGAGCGCGTACCGGGCGAAGGAGTCCTGCGACACCCGCTGCCCCTCTAGCTCCGAATCCGGCGCCACGCAGCCGCCCAGTGACGCTGCGATTCACTGACGAGATGCCGCGGCGGTGCCCCGCTCCTCGTTGCAGCGCCATCGCCATGCCCCAGGCCATGCCCCCGATGATCCGAGAGCGGGCCGGCTTCGGATTCTTCGTGGCGTTCGACCCCGAGGGTAGGGAATGGCGGCCGCGACGACGCCGCACCGGCCGCTCGCCGGAGTACGGCCGCGCGACAGAGCGATGAATCTGCGCCCGCGGCACGGTATGTATGGCTGTGACTGACAGGAGCGGACGTGACCATCACCAGCGGCGAGTTTGAGCGCCGGGCAGACCCGCACCGGCGGGAGCTTCTCGTGCACTGCTACCGGATGCTCGGCTCGATGCACGACGCGGAAGACCTCGTCCAGGAGACGATGCTCCGTGCGTGGCGCTCCTATGACAGCTTCGACGAGGGGCGCGCATCGTTGCGTACCTGGCTGTACCGGATCGCGACCAATGCCTGCCTCACCTCGCTCAAGTCCTCGCAGCGCCGGCCCCTGCCATCCGGCTTGGGGCAGCCCAGCGAGGATCCCGACCAGCCGCTGGTCGCGGCCCTCGAATCGCCGTGGCTTGAGCCGTTCCCGACCCCGACACAGGACCGGGACGCAAGTGACCCGGCCGCGTTGGTATCCGCGCGGGAGGGCATCCGGTTGGCCTTCGTCGCTGCATTGCAGGTGTTACCGGCCAAGCAGCGTGCCGCGCTGATCCTGCGCGACGTTCTCGACTATTCGGCCGCCGAGGTCGCGACCATGCTGGACACGACGCCGACAGCCATCAACAGTGCGCTGCAACGCGCGCGCGGCGCAGTCGACCGGCTCGTCGCCTACGAGGAGCCCGACGACCAACACTCCGCCGAAACGAGCCGCGGCGTGATCGAGCAGTACGTCACGGCCTTTGAACGGGCCGACATCGTCGCCTTGACGCGCCTGCTGGCCGACGACGTCATCCTGGAAATGCCGCCCATTCCGTTCTGGTTCGCCGGACCGGATCACTATGCCCAGTTCATCAGCCGAATCTTCCGGACCCGGGGTACAGAGTGGCGCCTGCTCCCCACCTCGTCGAACACCCAACTGGCCCTCGGTGCCTACGTCCTCGATCGCGGCGCGTTCCAACCGCACAGCATTCAAGTCTTCACGATCACCGACCGCGTCACGCACAACGTGGTCTTTCAGGATCCGCACCTATTCCCGGCCTTCGGCTTACCGCCCCAGCTGGCCTGAACGACGCGGCCGCTAGGACCAGCCATTGTTGTAGACGTCGAGCCCGAACCGGTTCAATCCCGGGGTCTGCGCGTAACCCAGGTAGCGCAGACCGAAGATGTCTTCGAGCGAGGCGAGAAGCGAGTAGTGGTTGTAGGGCGTGGTGCTCCAGGTCGCGCCGCTTGTCCAGTGCGAGATGACCAGTGCGCCGACCCGCCCGCCGCCGAGGCCGACGATGCCAGGCAGGGCCGCGTTCGGCGCGGGGCCCTCGCCGCAGCAGCCACTGGAGTCGCTCTCCGGGGAATCGGCCTCGTCCGCGGTGATCACAAGCATTCCATCGGTCTTGAAGGCCGGCGAGTCCAGGATCTTGGGCACCCACACCTTGAGCCATTCGTCGGCGGTGGTCAACCCGCCAGGCCGTCCGTCGACGCAGGGCGCGTCGTGGCCGTCGTCGCAGAGATTCGGCGTGACGTAACTGAGATTGGGCGTGGTGGCAGCCGAGACGAGGTCGGTGCTCAGCGCGCTGAGGTCGACGACGTGCTGCGCGCAGGTGGGGGACGAGGTGATCGCGTCGAAGTACATGAACGGGTTGTGCCGCACCGCGTACTGGTCACCGATCTGCGCCTGCTGGGTGGTGTCCTGGGTATTGAGATCGGGATGGCGGCACGGCGTACCCATGTCCTCCATGTAGCCACGCCAGGACAACCCCGCGGCGCTCAGTTGGGTCGGCAGGCTCGTGACCGTGGCCGGGAAGACACAGCCGGACCCGACTGCCTGTTCGGGAGGCACGGTACCGGCCTCGACGAACTGCGAGTAGAGCTGGCAGTCGCCCTGCATCTGTGGGTTGGGGCCCTGCCCGGAGATCTGGGCGACGTAGTTCGGTTGCGAATTATGGGCCGTGCCGTAGTAGGCGTTGAGCAGGACGCCCTTCGCCCGCAGCGTCTGCGAGAGGTAGGGCGCGGCTGAGGTCGGGCCCCAGGTCGCGTCGTAACCCTTGTTCTCGAGGTTGATGACGAAGACGTGCTTGATCGCGGGCACGTAGGCCGGCCGAGCCGCGGTCGACGCCGTGCTGGTGCCAGCAAGCGCGGTGGCAGCGATGACGGTCGTGGCGACGGCGAGTACAACGCGGGCAGTGCGCAGTCGGAGGCTTCTCGTACGGGTCATGCGGGCAGGCTCCATCCGAGGGTGACGGCAAGTGCTTTGAGGTCGGACCATTCGCCGTCCTCGGCTCCCGAGGGGAGCGTGTCGCTGGGGCACGCCGCCGCGACGACTTGCGGAACAGTGAACTTCGGCGCGCTCGGCTGAGGACCGGTCGTGAAGTCGAGCGCCCGCACGATGTTGGCCGCGGCCGCGTCGCGCGGTGTCAGCGCCGGCAGGTTCCAGCGCCATTCGATGGCGCGCAGTACCGAGGTGTGGTCATACACGGTGTGGTCGACGGCGCCGCGCCGGGCGCGTGGGGAGATGACGAGGGCAGGCACCCGGAAGCCGCGCAGCGCGGTCTGGGCACTGGCGTCGGGTGCCGTGGTCGGTGCCACGTGGTCGTAGAAGCCGCCCCACTCGTCGAAGTTGATGACCAGCAGCGTGTTGGGCCAGTTCGGGCCGGACGTCACCGCCTCGTATACCTGGTTCAGGAACGCCTCACCGGCACGGATATCGGCATGCGGGTGATCGTCGTCGGACGTGCCTGATTGCTCGTCCTCGAACCGGGGGTCGATGAAGGAAACCTGGGGTAGTTGCCCGGCGGCCGCGTCCTGCAGGAATTCGGCGAACGGCCGGGAGATGCCGAGATACTTCGTTCCCCACAGTGCCGTGAACGGCACGTCGGAGAAGTAGTACCGGCCGCTGAGCCCCGCAGCGGCCACCGAATCCCAGATCGTCGGCAGGGTGGAGATGGTCGTCGAGTTGTGCAGCCGGTCGGTCTGCGCCGCGTGCTGATAGAACCGGTTGGGGTACGTCTCGGCCATCGTCGCGGAGAAGTACCGGTCACACGCCGTCCACGCCTTCGCCGCCTGACCGAGGAAGGCCAGATCAGGGTCGGTGAAGTAGCTGATGGCGAGCGAGTCGTTCGAGCCCGCCTTGAGCCACCCATCGCACCTGCCGTTATTGAGCTCGATGCGCCCGCCCTCGTAGGAATGATCGGGATCAGCGAAGCCGCAACTCGCGTACTGACTCTGGTGAAATGTGGTGTGCGGGATCCCGTACCGGTCCACGAACGACAGCCCAGCCTGCTTGCCGTCAGCCCCGGGCAACCAACCTAGCAAGTGATCGAAGGAGCGGTTCTCCATCATCACGACCACTATGTGGTCGATACCCGACGCCTCCGGCGACGGCAACACCGTCGCGGCGCTCGCCGAAGCGGGACGGTCCGGCCAACCGGACAACCCGGCGATCGCCGCGCCACCCGCGGCGGCTAGCGCGGCCGAGGACAGGAACTGCCTGCGAGCGAGAGTCACGCCTGCACAACGAGAGCCCCGCTGGGGCGTTATGCGACGTAGCCGAAGTTCACCCCGAATTGGGAATCTCGCCGTTTCCCTCGCGCAACGGTGGACGATGTTGACCGCCATGGTGAAC
>JAVHVN010000007.1:0-9897 GCA_032160545.1 Pseudonocardiales bacterium
CCGCCTCGCCGTGGTGCTGCAGGTGCTCTACCTGATGTTCAACGAGGGCTACACCGCGAGCGGCGGTGACGTCCCGATCCGCGGCGAGCTGACCGCCGAGGCGATCCGGCTCGCCCGCGTGCTGCACGCGGCGTTGCCGGGTCAGGCCGAGGTGGCCGGGCTGCTGGCGCTGCTGCTGCTGACCGAGGCGCGCCGCCCGGCACGTACCGACGACGACGGCTGGCTCGTGCCGCTGGATCGCCAGGACCGCTCGAGGTGGGACGCCGGCATGGTGGCCGAGGGCATCGACCTGCTGGGCCGCACGCTCGGCACCGCGCCGGCCGGGCCGTACCAGCTGCAGGCTGCGATCGCGGCCGTCCACGACGAGGCAGCGGCGGCCGGGCAGACGGACTGGCCGCAGATCCTCGCGCTGTACGACGTGCTCGAGGCGGTGGCGCCGAGCCCCGTCGTGACGCTCAACCGCGCCGTCGCGGTGGCGATGGTGCACGGCCCGCTCGCCGGGCTCGCCGTGCTCGGCACGCTCGCCGCCGACGAGCGCCTGACCCACAGCCACCGGCTCGTCGCGGTGCGGGCCTACCTGCAGGAGCTCGCCGGCCGGCGCGACGAGGCGCGGCAGGACTATCTCGCGGCCTCGCGGGGGACCTTGAACACGGCCGAACGCCGTTACCTGCGCATCAAGGCCGCCGAGCTGAGCGCCTAGGGTGCCAGGCCGCATCCTGCCGGATCGCCAGGATCACCACGCGACGCGGCGACGCCGCGGCAGCGGTGGCTCGGTCGTCCCGCCCTTCCGGCGCACCGCCAGCCCGACGAGGGCACCGAAGACGAACCCGACGACGTGCGCGAGGTAGGCGACTCCACCCGCGTTCGACACCGCCGCACCGCTCGCGTACGCCCATTGCAGGACGAACCACAGGCCGAGGACCAGCCACGCGGGCAGGCGCAAGGGGATGAAGAACAGGAAGGGCACGAGGCTCCAGACCCGGGCACGCGGCCAGAGCACCAGGTAGGCACCGAGGACACCGGCGATGGCCCCCGACGCGCCGAGGAGAGTCTCGGTCGAGTTCGGGTCGGCGAGCGCGAATCCGTACGCAGCGACGACACCCGCCACGAGATAGAACAGCAGAAATCGCAATCGCCCGAAGCGATCCTCGACGTTGTTGCCGAAGATCAGCAGGAACAGCATGTTGCCGAGCAGGTGCAGCCACCCGCCGTGGACGAACTCCGACGTGAGTGCCGACAGGAACGGGATCTTGTCGTACTTCGGCCTGCCCACGGCGCAGGTGCCGGGCTGCGGGCCGGGGCTGCCGGTGGCCACCTGGTTCAGGTCCTTGTTGTGCACGAGTTCGGTCGGCACCGCGGCGTAGTGGTCGTAGAACGCCAGTTGCCGGCACTGCTGGTTCAGGGAGGACGCGCCGCTGATCGACGCCGACGTGCCGGGCGTCAGCAGGAAGACGATGACGTTCGCCGCGATCAGCGCGAAGGTGACCCAGGGCGTACGGCGCAGCGGGTTGATGTCATGGACCGGGATGACCACGATCGCAGTCTGCCCTGCGCCCGGGGCCGGCTCACGCTAGCTGACGAGGCCGCGGCCGGTGACCAGTGGCAGGTCCAGCGCGGTGAGCAGGCCGGGCGGGGCGGCGACGACGGCCTCGACCGCGTTGACCAGGCGCATGGCCGTGGCCTTGAGCCCGGCGGTGTTGTGGTCGCCGTCGGTGCCGAGCAACTGCATGTCGACGGTGTAGTTGGGTTCGCCGGTGATCTGCACCCGGTAGCAGCCCTGGCCGGCCGGTTGCGGCCAGTCCGGGCCGAGGTCGGGACGCAGCCGGGTGACGTGCTCGAGGACGACCGCGGGCCGGCCGCGGTACATCCCCAGGACCTCGAAGCGCAGGGCCGCCATGGTGCCCTCGGCGATCGTGCCCGACGCGATCTCGAAGGTCTCGGGGGCCGGCAGCTTGATCACGGTCTCCTTGAGCTCGTCCAGCTCGATGCCGAGACCGGCCGCGATCTGGCGTACGACCGAGCCCCACGCGAGCGACAGCACGCCGGGCATGAGCAGCATCGGCGTGTGGTCCATCGGCTTGCCGAAACCCATGACGTCGAACATCACGGTGGGGCTGTCGTAGGTGGAGTAGTCGAGCAGCTCGGTGCAGCGCACCTCGTCGATGCGCTCGGAGACGCTCGTGAGCACGAGCGGCAGCCAGTCGTTGGCGAAGCCGGGGTCGACGCCGTTGACCCACAGGGAGGCGCCGCCGTCGGCGGCGGCCTTGCGGATCGGATCGGTCAGCTCGGGCGGCACGACGCCGTCCGGGTACTGCAGGAACACCGGGCTGCTCGACACCACGTTGATGCCCGCCGCCAGGAACCGCTTCAGGTCCTCGACAGCGTCCGGCAGCCGGTTGTCGGCCATCGCCGTGTGCACGATGCAGTCCGGCCGCAGGGCGATCAGCGCATCGGCATCGGCGGTGGCGGTGACGCCGAGGTCACGGCCCAGCCCGGCGAGCCGGCCCGCGTCGTGACCCGCCTTCTGCTCGCTCGACACCCACACGCCGACGAGCTCGAGCTCGGGGCGTGCGTCGATACCGGCGATCGCGTGCCGGCCCACGTTGCCGGTGCTCCACTGCACAACGCGAATTGCCACGGGGCTGGCTCCTAGAGGTCCGGGATGGGGAGATCCATGTTGGGCTTCTGCAGGCCACCGTGGACGTCGAGCACGGCACCGGTCAGGTAGGACCCGGCCGGCGAGGCGAGGTAGACGACGGCCGCGGCGATGTCGTCGGTGCTGCCGAGCCGCCGCAGCGGTGTGAGCCGCTCGATGCCGCTGCGCATCGCGTCGTCGGCCGCGACCAGCTCGAGGGCGGAGGTCACCGTCGATCCGACGGCGACGGCGTTCACGCGCACCCGCGGCGCGAGGTCCTCGGCCGCGAGCTCGGTGTAGTGGATCAGGGCGCCCTTGGCCGTGCCGTAAGCGAGGTAGCCGCGCCCGGCGACCTTGCCGACCACGCTCGCGATGTTGATCACCGAGCCGCCGCCGTTCTCGAGCATCACCGGCACCGCACTGGTGGTCAGCGCGTGCGCCGTCGAGACGTTCCAGTGGAACGCGCGCTCGAGGAAGCCGACGGAGGTGTCGAGATAGCTGCGCGGCATCGTCCCGCCGACGTTGTTCACCACGATGTCGAGCCGTCCGAACGCCGCCTGCGCCGCGGCGGCGAGCCCGCGGATCGCGGCCTCGTCGTTCAGGTCCGCCGCGACGACGTGCGCCTTGCGGCCGATTGCCTCGATCCGGGACTTCACGACGTCGAGCTGCTCGGGCGTGCGCGCCGAGATCACGACGTCGGCGCCTGCCTCGGCCAGGGCGATCGCCGAGGCGGCGCCTATGCCGCGGCCCGCGCCGGTGACGACGGCGACCTGGCCGGTGACGGTGAACCTGTCGAGGATGCTCATTTGGCTCCTGCCGCCGCGCGACCGGCGCGCCGGCCGAAATAGGTGGAGTCGCCCAGCGAGACGCCGCTGCAGTAGCCCTGCGCCGCCACCCCGGACGTCGTGCGCCCCGCGGCGTAGAGCCCGGGGATCGGGTCGCCGTCGAGGTCGAGCACCTCGCCGTCGATGCCCGTGTGCAGGCCGCCGAGCGTGAACGGCGCGTAGACGAACTTGTCGGAGCGCAGGTCGAACGCGGCGAGCGGCCCCAGCAGCGGGGCCAGCAGCGGTGGCCGCTTGTGGAACAGCGGGTCCTCGCCCTGCTCGGCATGCTCGTTGAAGTAGCCGACGGTGTCCTGCAGCGAGCCGGGCGGCAGCCCGATCTCGGCCTCGAGCTCGGCGGCGGTCTCGCAGACCCATGCCGCCGTCGCGCCCAGCCAGTGCGGCGCGTAGTGCGCCTCGTCGACGACGAGGTAGGCCTGGCCGCCTTCGTCGACGAGCGCGCGCTGGCCGGCCCGGCCCATGTAGGTGTCCTCGTTGACGAAGCGCCGGCCGAGACCGTTGACGAGGATGCCGAACTTGAGGCTGCGCGGCGCGTTGAACGGCAGCGCGCACTCGACGGAGTCCATGCGCTTCACCGCGGCACCGACCGCCTGCGCGATCCGGATGCCGCGGCCGTCGTCACCCTCGGTGCCGAGACGCAGTGGCGTGAGCTGCAGGACCGGCGCGTACTGCTCGACCATCTCGGGACTGTTGACGAAGCCCCCCGCGGTGAGCACGACTCCCGTCCGCGCGCGCACCGTGACCTCGTCGCCGTAGCGCACGGCGACGACACCGCAGACGCGGTTGTCGCCGTCGACCACCAGCCGGTCCGCCCGGGTGTCGAACAGCGGCCGGGCGCCGGCGTCGAGCGCCGCCTTCGTCAGCACCGCCATGAGCGCGGATCCCCCGGGCTTGGCGCCCTTGGTGCAGTGCGCGCGGGGGACGGGCGGCACGAGCTCGTCGAACGGGTGGGCGTTCTCGCCGCCGGTGTACATCAGCCCCTCGTCGTCGGCGGGCGAGGTGCCCCCGCCCTCGGGGTGGTAGGTGCCGACGAACTGCACGCCGCGCTCGACGAGCCAGTCGTGATGCTCGACGCTCTGCTCGCAGTACAGGCGCACCTTCGCCTCGTCGGGCGCCGGCCCGCACGCCGCGAGCAGGAACGTCGTCATGTTCTCGGCCGAGTCGTGGAAACCGGCCGCGTGCTGGGTCGCCGTCCCCCCGCCGAGGTACACCATGCCGTCGCTCATCGCGGCGGCACCGCCCGGCGCTGCGGTCCGTTCGAGAACGAGCACCGAGGCCGCCGCGGTCGCGGCCTCCCAGGCGGCCGCCGAGCCCGCCGCGCCGAAGCCGACGACGACCACGTCGGCCTCGATCTCCCAGCTGCCGATCTCCGCGGCCGGGCGCGGTGCCACCGAGGAGTTGGTCATGCCAGCACCAGTTCGGCGTCGCTCAGCGCGGGTGCGCCGTCGCGCTCGTGCACGCTCGTCCGCACGACGAACCGCTCGCCATTGGCGGTGTTGTCCCGCCAGGCCTCCGTCCGCAGCGTCTCGCCGGGGAAGACCACCCCGGTGAACCGCACGCCGAAGGCCCGCACCCGGGTCACGTCGCCGTCGAGCAGCTCGTCGACCAGCGACTTGCACACGATGCCGAACGTCGCCAGGCCGTGCAGGATCGGCGCGGGGAACCCGGCCGCCGCGGCGAACTCCGGGTCGCTGTGCAGCGGGTTGCGGTCACCCAGCAACCGGTACCAGAGCGCCTGCTGCGGCAGCGTCTTCGTGTAGATCAGCGCGTCGGGCTCACGCTCCGGACGGGCGTTGGAGCCCGACGGCCCGCGCTCGCCACCGAAGCCGCCCTCGCCGCGCGCGAAGATGCTCGACGTCGCCGTCCAGAGCGGCTGACCGTCGAGATCGTGGACCGCGGTCTCGGTCACCACGACGGCGGCCGACCCCTTGTCGAAGACATCGGCCACGCGCACCTGCGCGCGGGCCTTGCCCGACACCGGCAACGGCCGGTGTGCCTCGACGCGCTGCGAGCCGTGCAGCACCTTGGCGAGGTCGATCTGGATGCCGGGGTAGGAGACCCGCGGCGCCTCGGTCTCGCGCAGCGTCCCTGCGACGACGGCGAACGTGGGCAGCACCTGGGTGTCCTGCTCGGTGGCGTAGCGCAGCTCGCGCGGCAGCGTCGGGGGAGCGCCGGCGCCCAGCGCGAGGTGGTAGAGAAGCACGTCCGAGGTGCTCCACTCGAACTCCCGCTCGGGCAGCGTCGCGCCGATCGCGACGGCCGGGTCAATCGGCACCGTGCAGCTCCTTCGCGTCGTTGCGGGCACGCGCGACCACGTCGAGGGCCGCGAGGTAGCCGAACGTGATCGCCGGGCCGATCGTGGCTCCCGGTCCCGCGTAGGTGTGCCCCATGACCGGCGCGCTCACGTTGCCCGCCGCGTAGAGGCCGTCGATGACCGAACCGTCCTCGCGCAGCACCCGGCCGGCGACGTCGGTGCGCAGGCCGCCCTTCGTCCCGAGGTCGCCCGGCACCATCGTGATCGCGTAGTAGGGCGGCTTCGACAACGGCGCGAGGCTCGGGTTCGTCATCCGCGGGTCACCGTAGTAGCGGTCGTAGCCGCTCTCGCCGCGGCCGAAGTCCTCGTCCTTGCCCGCACGCGCGAAGCCGTTGAACCGTTCGACGGTCGCAGCCAGCGCGGCCGGGTCGACGCCCAGCTTCGCCGCGAGCTGCTCGATCGTGCCGGCCCGGACGAGCGCACCGGCCTGGTACCAGCGTCCGGGGAACGGCCGTCGCGGCGGGACGCCCGCGAAGGGATAGCGGTTGCGATAGCCCTGGTCGATGACCATCCACGCCGGGAGGTTCGCGGCGGGGCCGGTACCGCGGCCGAAGTCGCCGCCGTACATGCGATGGACCGCCTCGACGTAGGGCAGCGCCTCGTTCATGAACCGCTCGCCGCGCGCGTTCACCATGATCCCGCCGGGCAGGGTCCGCTCGGCGAGGCAGAACCACGGCCCGCCGCTGAGCGGGATGGACGGGCCCCACCAGGCGTCGTCCATCAGCTCGAGCGCCGCGCCGAGCTTGGCGCCGGCCACGATGCCGTCGCCGGTGTTGGCCTTCGCCCCGACGCTCCACTCGGTGCCGATCGGCTCGCGCTGGTACTTCTGGCGCATCTCGGCATTGTGCTCGAACCCGCCGCAGCAGAGGATCACTCCGTGCCGTGCCCGCAGCAGGCGCTGCTCACCCTGGTGCGAGACCACCACACCGGCAACCGCGCCGTCCTCGGTGTGCAGGTCGACGAGCGCGGTCTCCAGCAGCAGCGGCACTCCGGCCCGGTCGACGCCGATGCGCAGCGCGGCCGCAAGTGCCTGCCCGCGCACCAGCAGCCGCTTGCGCGTGAGCATCGCCCAGCTCCAGCGCAGCCCGACGCGCAGGACGCGCAGTGGGCCCTTGGGGTGCCGCAGCATCAGGTTCAGCCAGCGGTAGTCGGCCTGGGTGACCGAGACGTTGAGCGGGGCCTTGCCGTAGTCGGGCTCGAGCTTCGCGAGCTGGGGGCCCAGTACCCGGCCGTCGAAGGGCGTGGGCTCGACGGAGCGACCACCCACGCGCCCGCCGGGCGCCTCGGGGTAGTAGTCGGAGTATCCAGGCACCCATTGCATGCGCAGCGGCGCGTTGCGGAAGAGGAACGACAGCGCCTCGGGACCGCGCTCGAGATAGGTGTCGATGCGCTCCGCGGGCACGACGTCGCCGATGATCGCGTGCAGGTAGGCCCGCGCGTCCTCAGCGGTGTCGCTCACCCCGGCGCGTCGCAGCGCCTCGTTGCCGGGGATCCACACGCCTCCGCCTGAGCGGGCCGTGGAGCCGCCGAAGTGCTCTGCCTTCTCGACGAGCACGGTGCGCAGGCCCGCGTGAGCCGCGGCCATCGCCGCGGTCATCCCCGCTGCGCCGCTCCCGACGACGACGACGTCGTACTCGTCCCCTGGCATGTGGAACAGGTTATAGTCAGGTCTTGGTTCGACGCCATAGACAAGGCCTAGAATCCGAATACATCGTGTAGAACTCGTTCTAGATATGGGGAGGCCACATGCTGCCGGCGGACGAGCGCCAGGCCGCGGCGCTCGCGCTGCGCGCGGCCGAGTCGACCCGCGCCGGCATCGCGCCGCTGGTGCAGACGTTCCCCGACATCGACGTCGACGACGCCTACCGTATCCAGCTGATCAACGTCGGGCTGCGACTCGACGGGGGCGCCACCGTCGTCGGGCACAAGGTCGGGCTCTCGTCCGCGGCGATGCAGCAGATGATGGGCGTGGACGAGCCCGACTACGGCCACCTGCTCAGCGACATGGTGCTCACCGAGCAGACGGCCGCGGACGCCACGCGCTGGTTGCTGCCGCGCGTCGAGCCCGAGGTCGGCTTCATCCTCGGTGCCGACCTGCCCGGCGAGGACTGCACCGAGGCCGACGTGCTGGCTGCGACCGAAGCGGTCACCGCCGCGCTCGAACTCATCGACAGCCGCATCGTGGACTGGCGCATCGGCCTGGCCGACACGATCGCCGACAACGCGTCGTCGGCCGGGTTCGTCCTCGGCGAGGCGCGGGTCAAGCCCGGCGACGTCGACCTGCGCGACATCCCGGTCGAGCTGCGGCGCAACGGCGACGTGGTCGGCGTCGGCCGCTCGGACGCCGTCCTCGGCAACCCGGCGACGTCGGTGGCATGGCTGGCCCGCAAGGTCGCCTCGTTCGGCGTGCGGCTGAAGGCGGGCCACATCATCCTGCCGGGATCGTGTACCCGTGCCGTCGACGTGCGGCCCGGCGACGTCCTCACCGGCGACTTCGGGCCGCTCGGCCCGGTGACGCTGCGGTTCGAAGGAGCCCGGTCATGACCGTCTCGAGCACGAAGGCCAGCGCAGCGATCGTCGGATCCGGCAACATCGGCACCGACCTGCTCTACAAGCTGCGCCGCTCGCAGCTGATCGAGCCGCGCTGGATGGTCGGCGTCGACCCGGCGAGCGAGGGACTCAAGCGGGCCGCCGACCTCGGCCTCGAGACGACCTCGGACGGCGTCGACGCGCTGCTGGCGCGGGCCGAGCTGCCCGACCTGGTGTTCGAGGCCACCTCGGCCTACGTGCACCGCGAGAACGCGCCGCGCTACCAGCAGGCCGGCATCCGCGCGATCGACCTGACGCCCGCGGCGATCGGCCCGTACGTCGTGCCGCCGGCCAACCTGCGTGAGCACCTGGACGCCGCGAACGTCAACATGATCACGTGCGGTGGCCAGGCCACGATCCCGATGGTCTACGCGGTCTCGCGCGTCGTCGAGGTGCCCTACGCCGAGATCGTGGCCACCGTCGCGTCCACCTCGGCCGGCCCGGGCACGCGCGCGAACATCGACGAGTTCACCCGGACGACCAGCCGCGGCGTCGAGGTGATCGGCGGCGCGCAGCGCGGCAAGGCGATCATCGTGCTCAATCCGGCCGATCCACCGATGATCATGCGCGACACGATCTTCTGCGCGATCCCCGAGGACGCCGACCGTGACGCGATCGCGGCGTCCGTTCGGGCCGTCGTCGCCGCTGTGCAGAGCTACGTTCCGGGATACCGGCTGTTGCAGGACCCGCAGTTCGAGGACCCGTCGGACGTCAGCGGCGGCATGGCCCGGGTCTCGATCTTCGTCGAGGTCGAGGGCGCCGGCGACTACCTGCCGCCCTACGCGGGCAACCTCGACATCATGACGGCCGCCGCCACCAAGGTCGGCGAGGAGATGGCGCGCATCCTGATCGGAGCCTCGGCATGACGCTGCCCCGCACCTACAGCGCGAACGTGGACCTGCGCATCACCGACACCTCGCTGCGCGACGGCTCGCACCACAAGCGGCACCAGTTCAGCGCCGAGGAGGTGCGCTCGATCGTCGCGGCGCTCGACGAGGCCGGCGTGCCCGTCATCGAGGTCGCGCACGGTGACGGCCTCGGCGGCTCGTCCTTCAACTACGGCTTCTCGCGCACGC
This sequence comes from Pseudonocardiales bacterium, assembly GCA_032160545.1. Classification (GTDB taxonomy): domain Bacteria; phylum Actinomycetota; class Actinomycetes; order Mycobacteriales; family Jatrophihabitantaceae; genus DATGFB01. Next base: position 9,457 of record JAVHVN010000007.1, read on the forward strand.
CCGAGCAGGAACTGATCTCCATCGCCGCGAAGACCGCCAAGCGCGCCAGGATCGCCGTGCTGATGCTGCCCGGCGTCGGTGTGAAGGACGACATCCGGATCGCGCAGGACAACGGTGCGTCGATCTGCCGGATCGCGACCCACTGCACCGAGGCCGACATCTCGATCCAGCACTTCGGGCTGGCACGCGAACTCGGTCTCGAAACCGTCGGGTTCCTGATGATGTCGCACTCGCAGCCGCCCGAGGTCCTGGCCGGGCAGGCCCGGATCATGGCCGATGCCGGATGCCAGTGTGTCTACGTCGTCGACTCCGCGGGCGCACTGGTTCTCGACCAGGTCGCCGACCGGGTGTCGGCGCTCGCGGCCGAGCTCGGCGACGACGCGCAGATCGGCTTCCATGGCCACGAGAACCTCGACCTCGCCGTGGCGAACTCGGTGTTCG
>JAVHVN010000011.1:0-7205 GCA_032160545.1 Pseudonocardiales bacterium
GTCGCGGGCACGGTTGCGGTCGACGACGGTGAGGTGGGCGGCGGGGTGGTGCCCGGCGGGGTGCCCGTCGCGGTCGCAGTGTTCGTCACCGAACCGGCATCGATGTCCGCTTGGGTGACGGTGTAGGCGGCGGTGCAGGTGACGGCGACAGTCGGCGCCAACACGGCCGGTGGACAGGTCACGGCTGGAGGCGTACCGGTGCCGGTGAACGCGGTCTCGGTAACGGTCGGGTCGGTGATCGTCACGTTCCCGGTGTTGGTCACCAGGAAGCCGTAGCTGACCGTGTCGCCGGCGTTGGCGACCGACGTCGGGTTCGCGGTCTTCACCAAGCTCAGCGCCGGCGCCGGGGGTGCGGTCACCGTCGCGTCCGATGGCGGCGAGGTGACCGGCGGACCCGACGGTGGGGTGCCGGTCGCCGTCGCCGTATTCGTGATCGTGCCCGCATCCACGTCGGCCTGCGTCACGGTGTAGGTCGCGTTGCAGGTCTCAGTCGCGCCGGGCAGCAGCGTGTCAGTGGGACACGTCGCCACCGGCGCGGTCCCGGTCCCCGAGAAAGCAGTCTCGCCGACGCCGATCCCGGTCATGGTGACGTTGCCGCTGTTCGTGACGACGAACGAGTAGGTCACCGTCTGCCCGGCCGCGGTCACCGTCGACGGGTTCGCCGACTTGACCACCGTCATCGCCGGCGCGGGAGGGGTCGGGATCGTCACGCTCGACGGCGGCGACGTCGGCGGCGCGGTGTTGCCCGGCGGGGTGCCGGTCGCGGTCGCGGCGTTCGACACGGACCCGGCATCGACGTCGGTCTGGGTCAGGGTGTACGTCGCGGTGCAGGTGACCTGTGCGTCTGGCATCAGCGATGCGGCGCCTGCGGGACAGACCGGTGCCGACATCGATCCTGACCCGGTGAATGCGCCCTCCGTTGGGTGCACGTTGGTCAATGTCACGTTGCCGGTGTTCGTGATCAGGAAGCTGTAGGTGATGGCCTGGCCGGCCGTGAACGACCCCGTGTCCGACGGGGAGGCCGACTTCACCACGCTTATCGCGGGCGCTGGGGGTGCCGTGACGGTCGCCGAGGACGGCGGCGAATTCGCTGGCGTGGTTGTGGCAGGGGGTGTGCCGTGTGCGGTGGCGGTGTTATTGATCGTGCCGGCATCCACGTCCGCCTGTGACACCGAATAGGTCGCGGTGCATGTCTCGGATGCGTTGACCGACAGTGTCGACGACGGGCAGGTAATCGCGGACAGTGATCCGGTGCCGGAGAAGCTCGTCTCGTCGATGCCGATGCCGCTCAGCGCGACGTTGCCGGTGTTCGTCACCAGGAAGTTGTAGGTGACGGTCTGGCCGACGGTGGTCACCGTCGCGGGGCTCGTGCTCTTCGTCAGGGTCAGCGACGGGGATTGGACTGCCGTTGCCGTCGTCGCGGTGTTGTTGCTGGGGTTCGGATCCGGGTCCGCGCCGGAAACCGTTGCGGTGTTGTTGATCGCGGCACCCGCGGTAGCCGGCGCGGTGCCGGTGAGCACGATCGGGCCAAAGGAGGCACCTGACGCAAGGACCGTCGCGGCAGCGGCGGTCGCCGCGCCACAGGTCAGGTCGACCGCCGTCGAGACCGTCGGATTCTGGGCCGCGGTACACCCTGGCGGCGCCTCCGAGCACACCAGGTCGGTGCCGGACAACGCGCACCCGGCGGGGGCCGAAACCAGGGACGCGTTTGTGACCCCCGCCGGCAGCGCATCGTGCACGATGAAACCGTGAGAATCCGCGGAGCCGTTGTTGGTTACGTTGATCGTCCATGTGACCGTCGCGTCGGCGGCGACCAACGTCGGAGCCGACTTGGTGATCGCCAGGTCCGCTACCGGGACGAGGACATTGGTCGAGACACCGCCGACCGCCGCGAACCCCACCGGTCCACCGGTGGTGTTTTTAGTGGTCATCGCGATGAGCGTGTAGGTGAAACTTACCGTTGACACCAGCCCGTTCACGCTGATGTACGACTCGCCCGAAGCAGGGGCACTGCAGGCGTTCGACTGAACGTAGCTCGTAGAGATGGCGAGCTGGTTCGCGGCAAAGGTCGAATGGGCGTCGATCGACGTCGCGGTCAACTGCCCCGCCGCGGGCGCGGCACCGTTGACCGCGCTGAAGGTCACGTTCTGCCACGACGACGTGCACCACGTATTGCCGGCGGTGTTTCCGCCTCCACCGACGAACAGACCGACGACCGGGTTCACCGTGGGATGCGGGAGGGTCAGCGTCACTGTGAATGTGCCGCAGGTGTTCGAGTCGCCGACGGCACTGTGACCCGCCAGACAGTTGGCCATGGCCGTATTCGATGCGACATTCGGGAAGGTCCGCGGCACCGTCACACCGTCGAGGGGGGTGCCTGCGTCCGTCTGCTTGCCGTCGGTCTGTGTCAGCGTCACGTTCCCGAACGCGGCCGCGTTGCCCGGAAGCATGGTCGTCGACGTCGGACTGGCCACCGTCCAGGACGGGACTGTTTGATACCCCGACGGGGCGGCAGCCGCGGCGGGACCGGCTGCGCCGAGCACAACTATCGAAAGTGACACCGCGACCAGAGCGAGCACGCCGAGGATCGAGGCTGGGCGACGATTCGCGGGGCGGGCCCAGCGGACGATGCGGCCGAGCAAGGTGCGCGCGGCGCGGCGATGGCGTCCGCGCCCACTCGATTGCGCACACCAGACTCGGCTCTGAGTTCGACGCATGGAATCGCTCCGCGTGTTCGGGTGCGGCCGACGCAGCGCCACCCCCGACGGCGCGCCCGGACCGAACGGACAATGAAGATCAATTAACCCGCACGAGACCGACTGGCCGCGCGTCGAATCCACACGCGCGCTGAAACTGGATAGCGGCCTGCACAATGCGGATGGCGGCTACATCCGAATGCGGATGTACTCGTCCCAGCTGCCGCGGCCCCTTCTCCTCCGATGGGATCGCTCAAGTCAGCGAGACCCCGCGGCACCGTTTTCAATTTGCGGTCAGCGGCGCCCGTGAAGATTTGGCCGTGGTCATAAGCATCGCTCGAGTTGGGTGAACGCGACCCGGGCGCGATCATGGACGGGCACTTCGACGGCGATCTCGTAGTGCCCGCGGCGCAGGTTCTGCACGAACGCGTGCCCGTGCATGTTTCCTCGTCGGGGGTCGACGGGCTAGGGTTCGCGGCGCGGGGAGATCGGGGCGACCGTGTTGAGGTCGGCGGATGACGGAGCGTCCGATGGCGGTGCCGCCGGCCAGCGGGTCGTGGGATTTGCGCGCGGATGTGTTGAGCGCGGCGTTCGCGCGGGCTCCGGTCGGAGTGGGCGTGTGCGATGAGGACGGCCGTTTCCTGGCGGTCAATGATTGTCTCCTGGAGCTGTTCAAGCACCGCCGCGAGGAGGTCGTCGGGCGCCCGTACTTGAACTTCGTGCACCCGAAGGCGCGGGCCGCGAGCCTAGCTGCGTACTTCGGCGCGGTTGTTGCCGCCGCCGCGCAGCCGCCGCCGCCGGTGGCGCACAGCGAACTTCGCTGCGTGGCTGGGGACGGGTCGCTGCTGTGGGTGGCCGTTTCGTGGACGATCACCGCTCCCGATGAACACGGCCACCAGTACGGCATCGTGCATCTGCGCGACATCACCCAGGACAAGGCCACGCAGCGCGAGCTGACCGCAGTCCGGGCGCGCCTGGAGTTGGCATTCGACTGTGCGCCGATCGGCGTCGCCGTCGTCGGGTTGGACGGCCAGTTGCTGCAGACCAATCGCGCCTTGCAATCGCTGCTGGGCTATCACGCCGATCAACTGGCAGCGCTGAGCTTCCTCGATATTGCCCATCCGGGCGACCGCGCGGACGCGGTGGCCGTCTTCGATCAACTGCGCGCCGGCGCGATCGAGGTCCACGAGACCGTGCGGCGCTACCTGCACCGCGACGGGCGCGTCGTCTACGGCCGCCGTATCGCCGCCGCCGCGCGCGGGCTCGACCAGCGCGACGACTACATCCTGTTGCAGATCGAGGACATCACCGCGCAGCGGCGCGCGACCGACCGCCTTGTCGAGCTGGCCGAGTCCGACCAGGTGACGGGCCTGGCCACCCTGGCCTCGCTCGCTCGACACGCCGACCTATCCGGTCAGCCCCGCAGCCTGGTGCTGGCCGAGGTCGAAGATCTTCCGAGGCTCAGCGGCGTGCTCGGACGCACCGGCACCGAGCAGCTGATCAGCCAGCTCGCGCAGCGCCTTCGCGCACGCTGCCGTAGCACCGATGTGCTGGCCCGCGTCGGCGACGGCGGCTTCGCGATCCTGGTCGCCGACCCGGACGGAACGGCCGGTTCCATGGTTGCCGCCCGGCTCGTCGACGCCTTCGCCCAGCCGGTCATCGTCGCCGCTCAGACCATCCGCGTCAGCGCCCACATCGGAATCGCCAAAGACCCCAACGGTGACCAGCCACTCGACGCGATCATCCAACAAGCCAGCCTCGCCGCCCGGCCCCGCAACGCCGCCGCCAACAGAAGTGCCGGTGCGCGGGCGTGGAGGTTGATCTTGCGGATGATGTCGGTCGTCTGGATACTTCGCCGGTGGCCGCCCCCGAACTCACTTCCTCCGCTGACCTGGTAGTCGAGCTAGGCTTTGGACAGTTAAGTGCCGTCCGCGAATGCCACAAGCGCGTTCAACGACCCGCTCCACCACCCCGCACCCGTGCCTCAGCATCAAAGCCCCGACCGTCCGCCTGGCACAGCGGCGCATCATCACCCCCGAGCAGTTCACGCTCATCCACGCCGCGCTGCCCAGCCCCGAGTTGCCGAGGCGAAGGATCGGTTCGCGGTCTGCGATTCGAGGCCGACTCGCTCGCAGAGGTGATCGAACGTGCTCGCAAGTTCGCGCTGCTCGTCGGCGTGGAAGATGTCGACGTGCGGCGGGTCATCAAGTAGCCGACGTGTAGACCTATGCCGATCGTCTCGAGGTGACCCGCAGATGCTGGACGACGGCGGCCGTCACGTCCGCAGTCGACGCCTGTGGGCTCAAGAACCTCGGCCGGACTCTGGTCAGGCAGCGTGTTGGTGTTCGTTGATCAGACCGGCGAGGATTTGCGTGCGCCGGATCACGCTAGTGGTAGGTCATAGTCGATTCGCGGCGAAGTTCATCGGCGAGCGCTACAGATCTGAGCGTTTGCTTCTGGCTCGGATGGGTGCGCTCCTCCATTCGGGTTGCGTCCGCTCCTAGCTCGGATGGAAGCGGATGAGGCGCATCGTCGATCTGTCCTTCACGCCCATAACCCAGTAGCGGTAGCGACCGATGCCGCGGTCAATGTGCACGCGGAGCGTCCAGCGGTGCAATCCACCGGTGGTGCCAGCAGCGTGCATGAGCGGACCGGGGACACGCGGCGGCTGGGCGTCGGGCACGGCGTTGTAGTACCGGGGCGCCGATCTGCTGCTCGTCTGCGCGACGATGGTGTAAGTCTGGCCCATCGCCACGTCGAAGGCGCCGGCGCGGTAGTGCGCGCCCTGAACGTAGAAGTTGAGGACCTGATAGCTGCCGTGCACGCCAGCGTGGTTGCCTGCGCGGTCGTATGCCGTCGCGGAGTACTGGACGGTAGTGCCGCGCCGGGTGATCGTGAGTTGGCACGAGACGATGCCGGAAACGGTGTCGCGTGCGGCGCGGCGCGCGGCAGGGGCACTGCCGAAGTAGACCGCACCCGCGCGAACCCCGATGACGGTGACCGCCGGCGCACCAGTGTCGATGTTGATGCCCTTCGCCGTGACGGTGGCCGCACCGCCGTCCCGCGCCAGGATCGTCCGCGTGACGGTTTGTGCCCCCGCGCTGCTCCGCAGCGTCACCGGGCTCGGACAGGCGGTGGTCAGGGCGCTGCCGGCGGTGGCGCAGGTGAAGGTGATCGTCACTGGTGTTCGGTACCAGCCGAAGCGCGACTTGGCCGAGCTGCTGCTGACGCGTGCAGTGATCGTCGGGTCGTGGCGCGACGTCGAGGCGGACGAGCCCACAAAGTCAGTGCCGCCCGCGTACACCGCCGACACGTTGTGGGCCCGCCCCGACGCCAAGTGGTACGCCATGGTGGCGACGCCCGAATCCAGTGACGCGGCGCCGACCGGGTTGCCGTCGACGGCGAAGCTGACTGTGCCCGTCGGTGTCGTCGACGCGGGTGCCACCGGGTCCACTGTCGCGACCAGCGATGTCGTGCTCACGGTGACCGTCGTTGTGCTCGACGCCTTGCCGACGGGTATCACCTGCTGCACGGTGGGCGCGGCCGCGTGCTGGTCGTCACCAGCCTGGTCGGCGTCCACGACACATGATCCGGCGTGCCGGAAAGTCACCGTCGAGCCCGACACCGTGCACGCAGCGGCGCTGGTGCCCGCGCCCGCCGTCGTCGCATCGACGGAGAAGACAACGGCCTTGCCGGAGCTGCCACCGGAGGCCGACACCACGTATGTCAGACCGACGCTCGGCGCAGCGGGCGGGGCAGACGTGAACGTGACGGCCTGGCTCAGCGGAGTGACGGTCAGCGTGGCGGAGCCGGTGGTGGCGGTGCCGGCCGAGTTGCTGAAGGCGGCCCGGTACTTCGTGCCGTCCATCGAGAGCGTCGTCGCGGGCACGACCAGCGTCATCGACGTGGCCGCGGGTACCGCGACCCAGGCAGCGCTGTCCCCGGCACAGCTTGACGCACTCGCAGGGCACGACTGCCATTGCACGCTCGGCGTCGGATATCCGGACGCGCCCGCGGTGAACGTGGCGCTGCTGGCGGCGTCGACGGTCGCGTCCGCTGGTCCGGCGGTCACCGATGGCGCCAGGGTGATCGTGAAGACCTCTGTTGCGCTCACGCTGCTGTTGATCGCCGCGCTCACGGTGGGCGTGCCACCCAAGGTGTCGCCGTAGTAGAAGCTGAGCGGCGACCCGTCGATGTGGATCGTCGTCGTGAGCCCGAGCGCAGGACCGTTCTGCGTAAGGGAGAACACCGTCGTTCCGGTGCTTGTCGAGCGGAGTCTGACCTGGGTGGTGCCCCCTGAAGTCGTGGGGACGTTACCGAACTTGTCGCGCAGTGCCACGGTCGCCGGGCCGAGTGATGCGGTGCTCGACGCCGGGCCGGTCAGCGGCGCGGTGAGGTACACGAGCTGCGAGGCCACCTCCGGCGCCACGGCTTGGTGGTAGGTACCCGTCGTCAGACCCTCGGCCGCGGCCGCGGCCGTGATCGTGCTGGTGCCGGCGACCGTATCGC
>JAVHVN010000172.1:0-7750 GCA_032160545.1 Pseudonocardiales bacterium
ATATCGACCCGGTCCTCGACCTGCACCCCACCCAGTACGGGCCGCGCGGCACCCATGAAGGCGCCCGCGTCGTCACCGGCGTCCCCCACTGCCCCGCCATGCCCGAGGTTTTCGACGACATTCGCCGGCCCGACAGACTGTCCGCCGGAGTTGAGCTCGACGACTTCGTCGCCCGTATCCAGCGACGCGAAAATTTCGCGTTCCGCCGCGTCGCCGGCCCCGACCGCACCGGCCAGGAACGCTTCGAATGCCCGGCCCGCGCCGGCAAGGTCAGATGCACCCTGCACAAGCCGTCCCTGGCGCTGCCCCTCGCCATACCGAAAGTCATCGGAGCCCCCACCGACGAGCCCAAGTGCTGCACCCAGCGCACCATCACCGTACCCGGCGCCATCGACGCCAAGTCCCGGCAACGCCACTACTGGGGGTCCCGCAACTGGATCCGGTCCTTCTCCCGCCGATCCCGCGTCGAAGGGTGGTTCGGGAACCTCAAGAACGACTCCACCGAAGCCCTCGGCCGTGGCAGGTTCCGCGTCATGGGACTGGCGAAGACCAGCCTCATGCTGGCCATCTACGCCTCAGCGACCAACCTGCGGCTCCTACACAACTGGACCGAACGCAACGCCGTCCCGCAGGAAGCCGGCGAGGGCAACCAGCCCCACGCCAGGCACAGCCGCCCGCGATCTCGACAGCGCAGATCAATTCGAGGCACGGCGTCCCCGCCCCGCTGACAAATCCATTAGCGGCGATCAATCCCCGAGCCCGTGGCGATGCCGCACGCCGGAAAACTCCTCCGTAACGTGGATCCGCCCGCCTGATTATCTCTGAGCCGGCCAGCACCACCCGGCACAGACCGTCCGCTGTCCGGATACGACGATGGCCGCCTCCAGAACGAGATCAACTCGTCCCGAGACGGCCATCGCAGCCATTTCCGTGAGCATTCACAGCTGAAAACCGTGAACACCCCGCGGTGGAGGTGGCGGGAATCGAACCCGCGTCCTCCGTCGATTCATCAGTACTTCTCCGGGCGCAGTCTGCAGTGCCTCTACTCGGCCCCACGGATCACGCAGACAAGTCCGTGTGGCAGGCCCAGTCGCTGTGAGTTGTCCCGTCCGAGCCCGCGACCGGCTCGGACGGTGAGCCACCTAGCTGATGCCAGTACCCGGGCCGGTGACGAGCCCGGACTGACAGACCCGCTCTACTGCCTAGGCAGCGAGAGCGAAGTCAGCGCGATTGGAATCGGCGCTTATTTTGTGTGAGTCGCTTGTTTAACGAGGGCAGCAACCCGAACCTCGGCCCGCTTCTCCTGAATCGGCGTACGGAGTCGAAACCGTTCACCCCCCAGATTGAGCACTGCCCAGAGTACCCGCCTGGGCGACGCAGTGACAGCGCTCAGACGACCGGCCCGCAGATCCCGGGCGGGAACGGCAGCCAGGCGTTGCGTAACCGCGACGCGAAGCCGGGCGTCGCTGCCAGCGTCTCGGCCGCGAGGACGTGCAGCGACTCGGCGAGTTCGGGGCTCCCGCCGGGCCCGTCGAACGAGCGAAGCATCAGCCGGGCGCCGGCGAAGGACACCCGCTGCACGGGGCGGCGCAACAACACCGCCCGCAACTCTCGGGTGACCAGGCGGTCGGCAACCTCGGCATCAGCGGCGGTAAGCGCATAGGTCGCGTCGAATTCGGCCATGCCCGTGACCACCCGCACCCCGGAGGCCGGCGGCACATCCGGGGCGCCTGCCACGCACTGATGATCGATCACCAGCTGGGGAAGCGGATTCGGCAGACTGACCGACAGCGTGTACCAGCGCGCCCCGACCCCGGGCGCCTCGAACTCCTCGAGGACGGCGGCGTACCCGTAAGCGACGGTCTGTTCCCGGTTGCCCACCAACGCCGACCGGTACCCGCCGCCGAACAGCGCCGGGTGGGTGATCGCAGCGCCGTTGAAGCGCGCCAGCCGCTGCCCCTGGCCACCCGCGTAGGCACGGCCTCGAGACCGCAATCGGTCACCGGTACGCATCCGTCGTCCCCCCTCGCACAGCGATCCCCCACCGTAGCCACACAAGGCACAATCCGCGCGTTGAGGAGTCGCCGGATCAGCCGACCTGCAGCAGCCGGGCTCCGTTCGTCCAGCAGACGGCGCGCAGCCAGTCGTCCCCGAGCTCGAACCGCTCGAGGGCGTCGAGTTGTTCGGCGTACGGGTACGGGATGTTGGGAAAGTCCGAACCCAGCACGACCCGATCGCCGAGGTCGCCGAGCCGGCTGATCACGTCAGCGGGGATCGGTGCGAGATGGTCCAGGTAGCGCGTTCCCACCATCGTGGTGTCGAGGTGCACGCCCGCGTACTGCTGCGCCATCGCGACGTGCTCGGCGTACTCGGGCGAGCCGCAGTGGGCGATGACTGCGGTGAGGCGCGGATGCGCGGCGAGCACCTCGCCGAACGGCCCTGGCCCGGTGTGCCGGCCGGCCAGCGGGCCGCTGCCGCAGTGCACGACAACTGGCACCGCCGCCTCGGCGAGCATTCCCCATACCGGGTCGAGCAGGCCGTCGCGGGGGTCATAGTCGCCCACCTGGACGTGCGCCTTGAAGACTCTCGTGCCTGCGTCGAGCGCATCGCGCACGTAGCGTGGCGCGGCCGGCTCGGGGTAGAAGGTTCCGGTGGCGACGCACCCGTCGGTGCGCGCCGCGAACTCGCGGGCCCACGAGTTCAGCCCCTCGGCCATGCCGGGCTTGTGCGGGTAGAGCAGGGACGTGAACGCGCGCACCCCGAGTTCGTCCAGGGTGGCGAGCCGCGCCTCGGCCGACGTGCGGTAGTGCACCGGCCACTCGAGGCCGTAGTGCTGTGGCGCCTCGTCGAAGTAGCGCCAGACCGCGTCCATGAGCCGATCCGGCATGAAGTGCACGTGGATGTCGACCAATCCAGGAAGGCCGAGCCCTGACCACCACGTCCGGACGTCCGCGTCGGTCAGCACTCAGTCCATGCCCTTGCCGCGCCGGCCCAGCGCGCGCTGCACCTCGCGATCGGCGTCACGCTTCGCAAGGTCCTGACGCTTGTCGTAGGACTTCTTGCCTCGCGCCAGGCCGATTTCGACCTTCACCTTGCCGGCTGAGAAGTACAGCTGCAGCGGGACGAGGGTCAGCCCGCTCTCCTTGGTCTTGCCGATGAGCCGCTCGATCTCGGAGCGGTGCAGCAACAGCTTGCGGACCCGCCGCGGCTCGTGGTTCGTCCAGCTGCCCTGGTCGTACTCGGGAATGTGCACGTTGCGCAGGTACACCTCACCGTCGTCGATGGTGGCGAAACCGTCGACGAGGGACGCGCGCCCGAGCCGGAGGGACTTGACCTCGGTACCGGTCAGCACGACACCCGCCTCGTAGGTGTCGATGATGGCGTAGTCGTGCCGTGCCTTCCGGTTCTGCGCGATGATCTTGCGACCACCCTGCCGGTTGGACGACGCCACGGGCGCCTTGGCCTTCGCCATGGCCTATAGCCGCACGCGAAGGCGCAACGTGCCGAACGCCGTCACTGCCGACAGCACGAGACCGGTGAGCAGCGCAATGCCGCCCGCCTTGATGATGTCGTCGGCGGTGAGGTTCGGGATGACCCCTCGAGAGGTGGGCCCGCGGAAGACGCTGTTGAGGATGTAGCTCTTCCCGACCCAGATGCTGGCCAGCGCGACGATGCCGCCGATCAACGTCGCTATCAGCGTCTCGAGGACGAACGGCAGCTCGGTCATCCAGCGAGAGGCGCCGACGAGTCGCATGATGCTGGTCTCGTTCCGCCGTTGGGCGGCCGCCATCTGCACCGTGTTACCGATCAGCAGGATGGATGCGACCAGCGCGACGAGTGCCACGATGAGCGACAGCTTGCGCACGCTGTTGATCATGTTGAGCAGCGTGTTGATCGTGTCGAACGCGTTGAGAACCTGGCCGACACCGGCGAACTTCGAGTATTTCGCCTGGAAGGCGTTGTAGTTCTTCTGCAGGTCCTTCAACTTGACCGTGAACGAGGCGGGGAGAACGCCGGGTTTGAGGAACTTGGCGACGCTCGGATCCTGCAGTGCCTGGCCGCGGTCGAACGCCTGCTGCTCGCTGACGTACTGCTCGCTGCGCACGAGCGGGTCGCTGTCGAGGGCGGCGCGGATCGCGGCGGTCTGGGCGTCGGTCGTCTTGGCCTTGCAGGGCGGCTGCGGCTCGGTGGCACACAGGTAGATCGAGACGTTGATCTGACTCTCGTACTGGTTGCGGAACTTCGTGATCTCGGTGTTGGACAGCAGCCCTGCGCCCACGAATCCCAGCGCGATCGACGTGCTCAGCACCAGGGCAAGGGTCATCGACAGGTTGCGGCGCAGGCCGGCCGCGACTGACGACAACACGAAGTTGGCGCGCATGAGTTCCTAACTGTTCGGTGCGGGGGGTGAATCGATCAGGGTCAGCGACCGACTCCGTACACGCCACGGGACTGATCCCGGATGACCTTGCCGAATTCCAGCTCGATCACGCGCCGACGCATCGCGTCGACGATGTTGTTGTCGTGGGTGGCCATGACAACGGTGGTGCCCGTGCGGTTGATCCGCTCGAGCAGGCTCATGATCCCCTGACTGGTGTCGGGGTCCAGATTTCCCGTCGGCTCGTCCGCGAGCAGCACGAGCGGGCGGTTGACGAAGGCCCTTGCGATGGCGACACGCTGCTGCTCGCCGCCGGACAGCTCGTTGGGCAGGCGCTGTGCCTTGCCCTCGAGCCCGACCAGATCGAGCACCTCGGGGACGGTGCGGCGGATCGCCTTGGGCGACTTGTTGATCACCTCGAGCGCAAACGCGACGTTCTCGTACACCGTCTTCTTCGGCAGCAGGCGGAAGTCCTGGAACACGCAGCCGATACGGCGGCGCAGCTCGGGGACCTTGCGGTTCGGCATCCGGCTCAGGTTGCGGCCGTCGACGGTCACGACGCCCGTGGTCGGAAGGTCCTCACGGAGCAGCAGGCGCAACACCGTCGACTTTCCGGAACCGGACTGGCCGATGAGGAAAACGAACTCGCCCTTGTCAATATTCAGGCTGACGCCGTCGAGAGCGGGGCGCGCGCCGGCCGGGTAGACCTTGGAGATGTTCTCGAGCCGGATCACGGGAGTGCAGTTTACCCATCGGTTACCTGCCGCCGCCGATCCCGAAGCCCGCGCGAGTCGGCTTTCTCAGTGTTTCGCGATGTCGATCACCGGGTGGGCAGTCCGTCCGGATAATCCTGTCGGTCCGGGTTGCTAGCGTCGGTCCCCGTGAGCGCACCACGGACGACCGCAGCAACAGGCGGCGTGTCCGACCTCACACCTGGCCCTCTCATCTCGGCGCACAACCTCACCAAGCGGTTCGACGACTTCACCGCCGTCGACCGAATCGACTTCGAGGTGACCCGGGGCGAGGCCTTCGGCTTTCTCGGCCCCAACGGCGCGGGCAAGAGTTCGACCATGCGCATGATCGGCTGCGTCGCCCCGGTCACCTCCGGAACCCTGCGCATCCTCGGCAAGGACCCGGCGGTCGACGGCCCGGCGATCCGGGCACGCCTCGGGGTCGTCCCGCAGCAGGACACCCTCGACATCGAGCTCACCGTCCGGCAGAACCTGTACGTGTACGGGCGCTACTTCGGCCTGCCGCGATCCGAGCTGACGCCCCGCGTCGATGAGCTCATGGAGTTCGCACAGCTCGCCGACCGGGCCGACGCGAAGGTCGAACCGCTGTCGGGCGGCATGAAACGGCGGCTCACGATCGCCCGCTCCCTGATCAACGACCCCGAGATCCTCCTGCTGGACGAGCCGACCACGGGGCTCGATCCGCAAGCACGCCACGTCCTGTGGGACCGGTTGTACCGACTGAAGCACGAGGGCGTGACGCTCGTCCTGACCACGCACTACATGGACGAGGCCGAGCAGCTGTGCGACCGGCTCGTCGTCATGGACGGCGGGCGCATCGTCGCCGAGGGTTCCCCGCGCGAGTTGATCGACGAGTACTCCACCCGGGAGGTGGCCGAGGTTCGCTTCCCCCCGGGACAGAACGCGCTGGCCGCCGAGGACATCGCCGCCGCACTGGGTGGCGGCGACAGCCGCATCGAGGTGCTGCCCGACCGCGTGCTGCTCTACGTCCACGACGGCGAAGCCGCGGTGAACCGCATCCGCGACCGCGGCCTGACTCCGGTGTCGACCCTGGTGCGGCGCAGCACCCTGGAGGACGTCTTTCTCCGGCTCACCGGCCGAAGCCTCATCGACTGATGAGCACCGTGCTGGCGAGCGGGCCCGGCGCACCGTCACGCCACGGCGCGGTGTGGCGGGTCGTCGAGTACCAACTGGTGGTCGCGCGCAGTTTCTGGCGCAGCATCCTCATCGTCGGTGTCCTCACCCCGCTGATGTTCGTCCTGGCCCTCGGCGTCGGCCTCGGCACCATCGTCAACAGCAACGGCAACCAGCTGGGGGTGCCGTACCTCGTCTTCGTGGCACCAGCATTCCTGACCGCGGCTGCCTTGCAGATCGCCGCTGCCGATGCGAGCTTCCCGCTGATGGGCGGGTTCAAGTGGCTGCGCACCTTCCACGGCATGGCCTCCACACCGCTGACACCTGAGCAGATCGCCGAAGGACAGTTGCTCTGGATCGCCCTGCGACTGGTCGCGAACTCCACCCTCTATCTCGCGATCATGGCGACCTTCGGCGGCACGCGGCGCTGGTGGGTGGTGCTGTCGGTCCCCGTCGCCGTGCTGACCGGCATGGCGTTCGCGTCCTGGGTGGCCGCGCTCGCGGCGAGCATCGAGCACGAGGGCAACGCCTTCAACATGCTGTTCCGGTTCGTCGTCACGCCGATGTTCCTGTTCTCGGGCACGTTCTACCCGATCACCGAGCTGCCGACCTGGGGCCAGTGGCTCGCGCACGCGTCACCGCTGTGGCACGGCACCGAGCTGGCTCGAGCGTCCGCGATCGGCGGCATGTCCGCTGCGTCGGTGATCGGCCACGTCGCCTACCTCGTCGCCTGGCTCGTTCCGGGCGTCCTCGCCACCCGCTGGCGGTTCCGCGTGAGGTTGACCAAGTGAGCGTGCGGACGCCGTTGCCGCCGGTCGCGGCGAACGCGCGAGCCCGCTCGCCGCTGCGGATGATTCCGCCCGGCCTGTATGCCGGCCGGTCCCACGTCGTGCTCGAGCGGGCGTTCCGCGTGTACCGCCGCAGCTGGATGATCATCTTCTCCGGCTTCTTCGAGCCGCTGTTCTACCTGTTCGCGCTCGGCACCGGCCTGCAGCGCCTCGTCGGGACCGTGGTGGGCCCCGGCGGCCACGTGCTGACGTATACCGAGTTCATCGCGCCCGCGCTGCTGGCGTCCTCGGCGATGAACGGCGCGGTCTACGACTCGACGATGAACGTCTTCTTCAAGCTCAAGTACGCCAAGCTCTACGACTCCATGCTCGCGACGTCCCTCGGTCCGCTCGACGTCGCGATCGGTGAGATCAGCTGGGCGCTGATCCGCGGCGGTCTCTATTCGGCCGGCTTCCTGGTGGTGATGGTTGCCATGGGGCTGACCGCGTCGTGGTGGGCCGTGCTCGTGCTCCCCGCGGCGCTGCTCATCGCTTTCGCGTTCGGAGCGGCTGGCATGGCGGTCACCTCGTACATGAAGTCCTTTCAGGACCTCGACCTCGTGCAGCTCGCCGTACTGCCGATGTTTCTGTTCAGCGGCACGTTCTACGGGCTGTCGGTCTACCCCGACTGGCTGCGCATCGTCGTCGAGTGCCTGCCG
>JAVHVN010000072.1:0-65463 GCA_032160545.1 Pseudonocardiales bacterium
TGTTTGGAAGGGAGGGTCCAGTCGTACTTGTTATGAATGGCTCAAGTGAGAACACCGCCTCGTTCCTAGCTGGGGCCAGAGTGTCAAATCGAATTCGAAACGCTTCATACATCTCGTTCCTTCGAACGGTCAAACCTGAACGCATCTGCCAGCCCCGACTCAATTGCATCATGGTCACGGCGAGCACGTATCTGTGCTCTGTATTTCCGTACTGCGTAGTCTCGATGTGATGGCCTGATGACAGAGGAAGAGCGATTTTGCGTTCGCGTACCCATTCCTCAATCTGATCTGCGGCGGAGAGTTCGGAAGGCGTCAAGAGGTGTGGTCGATGCCTTGCATTTGCGATAGTGCTCCAGTGGCATTGATCTAAGTAAACGACCAAGCGGTTACCCAACTGATCAGTGCGGATATGATGTTGCATTTCTAGGACAATTTCGTCTCCGCGATCTACATATACGATCGCCGCATTCAGGGGGATACTCCAATCGACGCGCACGATCCGCAATGCTTCGGCGGGTTCGAAGGCCGGCGTGTCTACCGTCGCTTGTTTGCCGTCGGAGCGGACAAACGTCAATGTGCGGGCGACAAGGTTCCAACTCATGAGAACCACGATTGGCCGGTCGCTCATGATCAGCAGGCTAGCGTGGTCTAGCGGTCATGGCTTCAACATCACTGCTTGCTAGTGCCTTGGTCGCTCTCGTCCTGGGTGCCCACGCGCCTGTCCCTCTAGCGTTGCCTCGCTATAACGGGTACCGGTGCGTCGACAGATATCTCGGCCATCTGTCGTAGTGCTGTGCCAATATGGATCTCATGTCTGAGCCTACGACCGACAGCGATCGGACGCCTGCGCTGGACCGGCAACGATTCTATTGCCCTCATTGCGAGGCGTTCGCCGATCAGCGTTCATCGAGCGAGATGTATGCGCCGATCCCGAACGTAGGCACGTACACGCTCCGTGGCTGGCGGGCCACAACCTGCGCGAGCTGCGGGGATTCGGCGTTCTGGCTGGCCGGGTCAATGGTTTGGCCTTCGCGCCTTGTTGGCTCGCCAGCGCCTGCGGACCTGCCTGCCGAGGTGCTCCCGATATACGACGAGGCACGTGCCGTGGGACAGGCTTCGCCGCGCAGCGCGGCCGCGCTGTTGCGACTGGCACTTGAACAGCTCGTCGGCATCATCGAAACCGACGGCAAGACCCTCAACGACAAGGTCGGCTTGCTCGTTAGGCGGGGGCTTGCTACGCACGTGCAAAGGGCGATGGACGCATTGCGCGTGTTCGGAAACAACGGCGCACATGTCGGCGAGATCGACCTCAGCGACGATCGCGAAACCGTCGAGTCGCTATTCGCCGTTCTGCACATGGTTGTGGAGCACGTGATCACGCGGCAACGCGAAATCGATGCGCTGTACTTGCGACTTCCCGAGAGTGCGCGCGCCGCAATTGAACGTCGAGACGGCTCGTCGCCTTAGGTCATGAGGCCCCATCGTCACGTATCGACCATGGTGCCCACACCCGAGGACGAACGCCGGAGCGCGGGACAGAATCAGCGGATGAGTCGCACACCCCGGGAGATCGCTGACCACCTGGCAGCTGTCCGGGAACAAACCCAGACCGTGCTGTGGGACTTGGCGGGCTCGATGCCCGCAGTGACGGATGACCCGTTCACCGACGTATCGAACGTGGTCCGGGTGCAGGGGGAACACCTCACGGCAGTCACAGAGGTACTGCTGGCCGTCATGACCGATCTGGAAGCCCTCGCCCGCGCGCTCTAGCCAGTCCCGGCGAACTCCTTGGGTTTCGTCCCCCGCCACGTTCGACTTCCGCGCAGCCGCGTGACGACCTCGGCGAGTCACGCTTGCACGGGCTGGCCTGGACGGTCGCCGACCTTGCCGGGCACGAATCGCCGACGGCCGCCGACGTCGCGGAGGCGCTGTTCTTCCGTACCGGCGACAGCACTGCGTGGGCGGCGTGAGCGGCGTCGACGAGCAGGTGCTCGTCGCGCGCGCCTACCTCAGCCGGGTCGCCGAGTCCGCGGACCTCGACGTCTGGAAGTTCGTCCGAGAGGCCGGGCCGGTCGAGGCGGCGGCCGCGATCCGGGCGGGCCGGGCGCCTGAAGGCGTGACGGCGGCGTCGGCTGCCAGGCGCGAGTCCGTCGACGTCGCGGCCGACCTCGACGCTGCGGAGCACGCCGGCATCCGGCTCGTCGTGCCCGAGTCGCCTGATTGGCCCCATCTCGCAGTGGGTGCGCTCGACCGCGCCGCGGACCTGCATCTGAGTGTCGTCCACGCGCTCGAGCGGCTCGGCCGGCGCAGGCGCCGCTCGCATGCCGGCGATCCCGTGCCGCCGCTGGCATTGTGGGTGCGCGGCCCGGGGGACCTCGCGTCCCTCGCGGTGCGGTCCGTTGCCCTGGTCGGAGCCCGCAGCGCCACCGCGTACGGCGAGCGAGTGACCGGCGAGCTGGCCTTCGGTCTCGCCCGCCGGGAGATGACCGTCGTGAGCGGTGGCGCCTTTGGCATCGACGCCGCGGCACACCGCGGGGCTCTCGGCGCCGAGGGTGTGACCGTGCTGGTCTCGGCGGGTGGGATCGACCGGCCGTATCCCGCCGGCAACGCGCATCTCTACGAGCGCACCGCCGAGTGCGGTCTGCTCGTCTCCGAGAGCCCGCCGGGTGCGGCGCCGCACCGAAGGCGCTTCCTCACCCGCAACCGGCTGATCGCGGCGTTCGCGACCGGGACGGTCGTCGTCGAGGCGGCGCGCCGATCTGGCGCGCTCAATACCGCCCATCACTGCCGGTCGCTCGGCCGGCCGCTGATGGCGGTGCCGGGGCCGGTCACCTCGGCGATGTCGGTGGGCTGCCATGCCCTCCTGCGACTCGAGGACGAACCGGCGTCGCTCGTCACCTCGGTCGACGACGTCCTCGCGGTGATCGGCGGCTCCGGCGAAGGTCTCGCGTTGGAACCCGATGCCGGCGACAACCCGAGCCCGGACGACCCCCGCACGGCGCTCGACAACCTCGACCCGCTGGCCCGCCAGGTGTTCGAGGGGTTGTCGGCGCGGGCGTGGTCGAGTCCCGACGTCATTGGGCGGCGATCCGGCATCCCGGTGGTCGAGGTCATCCGAGCATTGCCGGCGCTCGACCTCGCGGGGCTGCTCGAGACCTCTGACGGCGGCTATCGGGTCGCACCGGCCCGGCAGCGCCGCTGACGTGTCCGCCCGCGTGGCGCCTTGCGTCGCGGCACGCGCTCGCGCACCGTCGAGCCATGGGCGGCGCGGCGCATGGGCGGGTCGATCTCGTCGCGCAGCGCGAAGGCCTGCCACCCGCGCTCGGATCCGCGCTGGACGAGTACGAACGGCATCTGCGTCTCGAGGCCAACCGGTCGCCGCACACGGTGCGCGCGTACGTCGGCGATGCGGTCGGGCTTCTCGACCACGCAGCCCGGCTGGGCGCCCGCCGGGTCGCCGATCTCGACCTGGACCTGCTGCGGGGCTGGCTGGCGGTCCAGCGCCGGACCGGGTTCGCCCGCAGCACGCTGGCCCGCCGGTCGGCGTCGTTACGCACCTTCACGGCATGGGCCCGCCGCACCGGCCTCGCACCGGGCGATCCCGGGCAGTTGCTCGCCAGCCCGCGGGCGCACCGCACCCTGCCGGCGGTACTGCGCGCGGACGAAGCCGCCGCCGCGATGGATGCCGTGGCGGCAGACGGCTCGCCGGTCGGTCAGCGCGATCGGCTGACCATGGAACTGCTCTACGCCACCGGCATCCGGGTGTCCGAGCTGGTCGGACTCGACATCGACGATGTCGACCGGAGCCGGCGGGTGGTCCGGGTGCTGGGCAAGGGATCGAAGGAGCGCACCGTGCCCTACGGCACCGCCGCGGAACGCGCCCTGGACACCTGGCTCAACGAGGGGCGGCCGGCCCTGGCCCGGCCCGGGAGCGGCCCGGCACTGCTGCTGGGAGCGAGGGGCGGCCGGCTCGATCCCAGGGCGGTGCGCTCGGTGGTGCACCAGCGGATCGGCTGCGTCGATGGCGCCCCCGACATCGGCCCGCACGGGTTGCGGCACTCGGCCGCGACCCACCTGCTCGACGGCGGTGCGGACCTACGCTCGGTACAGGAGCTGCTCGGGCACGCCAGTCTCGCGACCACGCAGATCTACACCCACGTCTCGGTCGAGCGGTTGCGCCAGACGTTCGCGAAGGCACACCCCCGGGCCTGATCGGTAGTGGCAGCGGATCCGCCTCACCACGGCAGCAACCGCACCACCCCCAGTCGTTCGAGCAGGGTCATCGGGTCGAGATACTCGCCGCGATAGCGCGCGCCCCAGTGCAAGCACGGCTCGGCGCAGCCGGCGTGCTGGCCGGCAAGGCGGCCGATCGGTTCGCCGGAGCGCACGACCGCGCCGGCCCGCACCGACGGTGACAGCGGCTCGTACTCGGTCCGCACCCCATCGGGGTGCTCGACGACGACCACCCCGCGCCCGGCGACCGCACCGGCGAAGGCGACCCGCCCCGGCCCCGCGGCCCGGACCGCCCCGGCGGCGGGTATCGCGAGGTCGGCTCCGCGGTGGCCAGGCCCGTACTGGCTCGCGGGAGGCGTGAACCGCCGCACAACGCGCGTCGGCACGACAGGCGCGACGTAGATGACCACCTGGGCTGCGGTGGTCACCGGTACTGCCGGTCCTACCCGGACCGGACGCACCGGGACGACCGCGAGGCTTCCGAGCAGGACGACCGCGGTGAGCCGGATCATCGGGCCAGCCTGCCGACGGCGGCCGCGCTGCGGGCGGAAGGCCGGCCGGTTGTGGAACGGCCCGGCGGGACCCACAGGCGGGCAGGGGACTAAGGGGTTGTGAGCGCGAATACGACGTTGTCCCGATGTAGTGACCCCCCTCAGACACGGATCGTGAAGCCATCGAGAACTGTCACCCGAGGAGCACGACATGAGCACGCACACCGACCTGATCCCGGACGCACTGTCCGTCGAGCTGGCGTACCGCCGCGCACTGCTGGGCCGCGACGCCGAAAGCGCCCGCGCGGCCAAGCGCTACCGCGCCCTCCGGGCCCCCCGCCGCACCCGGACCGTGAACAGCGCATATGGCCGGCACCCGTCGGGCGGCGCCTGATCGACCATGTCGGTGCAAGCGACCAAGATGGCGTGGTGCCTCGCACCGTGACGCCCCTCGTCGGCCGCTCCACCGAGCTGGCCGCGCTGCTCGCCGCGGTCGAGCACGCCGCGTCCGGCGCGGCTGCCGCGGTCGTCCTCGACGGCGACGCAGGTGTCGGCAAGACGCGTGTGCTGGCAGAGCTGGTGGCCTCGGCCGGCGAGCGCGGGGTGCTCTGCCTGATCGGTCACTGCGTCGACCTCGGTGACGCCCCGCCGCCGTACCTGCCGTTCACCGAGGCGTTCGGCCGGCTCTCGGCCGAACGCCCCGAGCTCGTCGACGAGATCGCCACCGGCTATCCGGCGATCGCCCGCCTCCTGCCGCGAGGCTCCGAGGCCCGCGCTCCCGACGACCGCGTCGAGCGCGGCGATCTGTTCGAGTCGGTCCTCGGCGCGCTCGCTGTGCCTGCGGCACAGCAACCCGTGCTGCTCGTCGTCGAAGACGTCCATTGGGCCGACCAGGCAACGCGCGACCTGCTCGGCTTCCTGTTCACCCGGCTGTCCACGCAGCGGGTCACGATCGTGGCCACCTACCGCAGCGACGACCTGCACCGTCGTCATCCGCTTCGGCCCACGCTCGCCGAATGGTTCCGGCTCTCGGGGGTCGAGCGGGTTCACCTCCAGCCGCTCGAGGTCGACGACGTACGCACGCTGGTTCGGTCACTGCACGTGCGCCCGCTGCCGGAGTCCGACGTCCAGAGCATCGTCAGCCGAGCTGACGGCAACGCGTTCTTCGCAGAAGAGCTGGTCGCCGCCACCGAGCAGTGCTCGGACGCGGAGCACCTGCCGTGGCAACTGGCCGACCTGCTGCTCGTCCGCCTCGACCGTCTCGCCGACGAGGCCCGCGAGGTGGTGCGTGTCGCGGCCGTCGGCGGTCGGAGGGTGTCGCACGAGATGCTCGCCGCCGTGCTGCAGATGCCCGCACACGTCCTCGACACCGCGCTGCGCGACGCCGTCGAGGCGCACGTCCTCGAGCTGACCTCCAGCGGCCGGGGCTACACGTTCCGCCATGCGCTGCTCGCGGAGGCGGTCTACGACGACCTGTTGCCCGGCGAGCGGGTACGCATCCATGCGGCGTACGCCGCCGTCGTCGGTAAGAGCGAGCAGGGCAGTGCCGCCGAGCTTGCTCGACACGCCCGCGCCTCGCACGACCTGTCGACCGCGTACGACGCGAACATCCGAGCAGGGGACGAGGCGATGTCCCTCGCGGCGCCGCAGGAGGCGCTGAACCACTACGAGGCGGCGCTCGAGCTGGTCCCCCTCGTCGACGGCGCAGCCGACAACCCGGCGCCGCTCGTGTCGTCGCTCGTCGACGCCGCGATCGCCGCGGGGCATTCCTATCGCGGCCTGCGGCTCGCCCGCGAGGCGCTCGACGCGCTGGGCAGCGACGCGCCGGAGCTCACCCGCGCCGAGCTGCTCTACGCCTTCGCGTCCGCGGCACTTGCCGGTGAGGCCGACGAGGCCACGGTCAGCGCGACCGGCGAGGCGATGACGCTGGTCACGGCCCAGCCCGCGACGCCGTTCCGGGCCAGGCTCGCGGCGCTGCACGCCCGGGGGCTGCTGATCATGGGCCGCGAGGTCGATGCCGAGCGGTGGGCCCGAGAGGCGATCGAGACCGCCGGCGCACTCGGCATGCCGAGCGCATCGGGCGACGCGGCGGTCACCTTGACGATGCTGGGGCTTCGGGCCGAGAGCCCTGACGAAGCGGCCACCCGGCTCGCCGCGCTTGCCGACGAATACCACGCCGCCGGCGAGACCGCCGCAGAGCTGCGAACCCGTTACAACCTCGGCAGCCTGCACTTCGAACGCGGCGAGCTGGGGTTGGCCGAGCAGTCCTACGCCGCGGCGGTCCAGCGCGCGCGTGAACTCGGCCGGCCGTGGACCGCCTTCGGCATGGAAGCACGCGCCATGGTCGGGCTCACGCAGTACTACCGCGGGCGGTGGGACGACGCGCTACGCACGCTCGACGTCTCCGCCGAGGCGGCACCTCCGCTGGCTGAGGCGCTGTACGCGGCGACCGCCATGGCGGTGCGGGCCGGTCGCGGTGACTCGACGGTGCTAGAGCTGATCGAGCCGCTTCGGGCGTGGTGGTCGCGCGAATCGCGCATCCCGCTCTACTCGGTCGGCGCGGGGATCGAGGCGTACGAGCCCGACGGCCGGGTCGAGGAGGCAATGGCACTGCACGACGAGGTCGTCCCAGCGCTGTCGGTGCTCTGGCAGAACGAGTGGTTCCTCGCCCGCATCCGGCTCTCCGCTCAGCTGCTCGCGGTGCTGTGCGTCGCTGCCGTCCGCGCACCGCAGTCGCGGCGCGCGGCGCTGGCCGAGCAGGGCGCAGCCTTCTACGCGGCCGGACGTACCAGCCTCGAGCGCGGGCTGCCGCTCGGTCGCAAGCTCGGCGACGAAGGGGTGGCCTGGGTGGCCCGCCTCGAGGCCGAGTGGGCGCGGCTGCGCTGGATCTGCGACGTCGACGCTCCGCCGGAGCGGGAGCACATCGCGCTGTGGCAGGCGGCTGTCGAGGCATTTCGCGGGCAGACAACGATCGAGGTGGCGCGCTCGCAGGCCCGGTTCGCGGCAGTACTGCGCGCCGCCGGGGACATCAAGGCCGCCGCTGAGCAGGGCGCGGCGGCCGCCGGCATCGCGCGGCAACTTGGGGCCGCACCCCTGCTCGCCGAGATCGCATCGCTGGGGCTGGCCGGTGCCGGCAGCCGTGCGAGCGCGGCGACGCCTCCCGGCGCACTCACCGCCCGCGAGCGCGAGGTGCTCGGGCTGCTCGTCGAGGGGCGCACCAACCGGCAGATCGGGAGCCAGCTCTACATCAGCGAGAAGACCGTCAGCGTGCACGTCTCGAACATCCTCGCCAAACTCGGTGTCGGCAGTCGCACCGAAGCCGCCGCGCTGGCGCGCCGCAAAGGCCTGCTGAGCGCGTAGCTAGCCGCCGAGCACCCGCCGGGCGATCACGTCGGCGAGCGCGTCCGGCGCCTCGTCGGGCACCCAGTGCGAGACCCCGTCCAACGGCACGAAGGTGTAGGGCGCGTCGACGAATTCGGCGCTGCGCTCTGCGGCCGCGCGCCGGAAGGCGATGTCGCCGGTGCCCCACACGTAGGAGGTAGGAACCCGCACGCGGGGCACCCCCCTCGCGTCCGTCGGCGACATCGCGCGGTACCAGTTCAGTGCGGCGGTCAGGACACCCGGCGCAGAGAAGAACGCGACATCCTCGTCGACCCGCTCCGCGGCGACGGCGCCGCCGTACACCTGGCGCAGCGCGGCACCGTTGTCGGCGAGCAGGGCGGCTTCGGCCTTGCCCGTCTCGCGGAAGAACAGGATGTAGCCGAAGCTGCCGCGCTGCTCCTCGTCGACGGCCAGCACCTCGGCGAGCGCGAGCGGGTTCGGTGTCGACACGGCGGTCCAGGTGCGCACCGCGCCGGGATGCAGTGCTGCGACGTCCCACCCCACGACTGCGCCCCAGTCGTGCCCGACGAGGTCGACCGACCCGCCGAGGGCTTCGATCAGGCCCCGGACATCGGCGACCAGATTCGGCCGTGCGTAGTCCTCGACGGAGACCGGTCGCGCGCCTGCTGAATAGCCGCGTTGGTCCACCGCGACTGCCCGCAGCCCGACCTCCGCCAGGCGGCGTGCCACCTGCGTCCAGCTCGTCGCCCGCTGGGGGAACCCGTGCAGCAGCAGCACGGTGCGCCCGTCCTCCCGGCCCCATTCGAGCCCCGAGAAGCTCAGCCCGTTGGCGGCCAGCTCGATCACGCGTGCATCCCCGGTCGTCACCCGGGCGAGGCTAGCGCCCGCGGAGGAGACCACGACGGCCGCCGTGGTCGGCGTGGCCCCCGGAAACGGCTAGAGTGGAGGGGCGGCTCGCTCCGGCGAGCTGACTTCGCGTGCCTGGCCACCGCATCCGGTGGCTCGGCGGCCAGCCTCGGTCCGACCGGCTCCTGCGAGCCGCTCCGGTCCCCTGGCCGCGACACCGGGCACCAGGGCGGACGACCCAACCCGGGCCGGCCGCGACAACCGAGGCCGCATGCCGGTCGCGCGCGAGCGCGGGCGCATGCACGAACGACGAGGAGGACGATCGGCATGGCCGTCGTCACCATGAAAGAGATGCTCGACTCGGGCGTGCACTTCGGGCACCAGACCCGCCGGTGGAATCCGAAGATGAAGCGCTTCATCTTCACCGAGCGCAATGGCATCTACATCATCGACCTGCAGCAGACGCTGAGCTACGTCGACCGCGCGTTCGAGTTCGTCAAGGAGACGGTCGCGCACGGCGGCAGCGTCATGTTCGTCGGCACCAAGAAGCAGGCGCAGGAGGCGATCGCCGAGCAGGCGACGCGGGTGGGCATGCCCTACGTCAACCAGCGCTGGCTCGGCGGCATGCTGACGAACTTCCAGACGGTCTTCAAGCGCCTGCAGCGGCTCAAGGAGCTCGAGGCGATGGAGGCGGCCGACTGGGAAGGCACGACCACCAAGAAGGAACAGCTCATCCTCAGCCGCGAGAAGACCAAGCTCGAGCGCACGCTCGGCGGCATCCGCGAGATGAGCCGCGTCCCGAGTGCGGTGTGGATCGTCGACACGAAGAAGGAGCACATCGCCGTCGGCGAGGCCCGCAAGCTGGGCATTCCGGTCATCGCGATTCTCGACACCAACTGCGACCCAGACGAGGTCGACTACAAGATCCCCGGCAACGACGACGCGATCCGCAGCGCGGCGCTGCTCACCCGCGTGATCGCCGACGCCGTCGCCGAGGGCCTCGTCGCCCGGGCCGCGGCCGCCGCGAACGCCGGACGCGACGAGAAGCCCGAGGCCACCGCCCAGATCGGCGCGGACGAGCCGATGCCCGAGTGGGAGCGCGAGCTGCTGCAGCCGGCCGGCACGGCAGCGGCTGCTCCGGCCGTGGTGACGGACGGTGCCACCGAGGCGCCCTCCGCGTCGCCGGCAGACCCGACGGCCTGACGGCCTGACGGCTCGCCCTACCCATTACGAACCGAATAGGACAGACGACGAGATGGCGAACTACACCGCCGCTGACGTGAAGAAGCTCCGCGACGCTACCGGCGCGGGGATGATGGATTGCAAGAAGGCCCTGGACGAGGCCGACGGCGACTTCGAGCGCGCCGTCGAGGTCCTGCGCGTGCACGGCGAGGCGAAGAACCTCAAGCGCGGTGACCGCGTCGCGTCCAACGGCCTGGTTGCCGCCGCCGAGGGCGCGATGATCGAGCTCGCGTCCGAGACGGATTTCGTGGCCAAGAACGAGCAGTTCCAGACGCTCGCCAACGACATCGCTGCCCACTTCGCAGCGTCGGCCGCCACCGACATCGACTCGCTCAAGCGCGAGACGATGAAGGACGGCAAGACGGTCGACGAGGCGGTCCAAGGCCTCGCTGCCGTCATCGGCGAGAAGCTCGAGCTGCGCCGCGCGGTGAAGCTCGACGGCAAGGTGGCGACCTACCTGCATCGCAAGGCCAGCGACCTGCCGCCGCAGGTCGGCGTCCTGGTGCAGTTCGACGGCGAGGACGCCGACGCCGCCCGCTCGGCAGCCATGCAGGTCGCCGCGATGCGTCCCACGTACCTCACCCGTGACGAGGTGCCCGCCGACGTCGTCGAGAGCGAGCGGCACGTCGCCGAGGAGACGACGCGCGCCGAGGGCAAGCCTGAGGCCGCGCTGCCGAAGATCGTCGAGGGCCGCCTCAACGGCTTCTTCAAGACTGTCGTCCTGCTCGAGCAGGAGTCGGTGCAGGAGCAGAAGAAGTCGGTCAAGCAGGTGCTCGACGACGCCGGTGTCACGGTCAGCAAGTTCGCCCATTTCGAGGTCGGGCAGGTATAGGGCCAGCCGCTAGGGTTCGAAGCGAGACGACCGCAGGACGAGAGGGGCCGCCATGACCGGGATCGAGTCGGCGGCCCTTTCCGTTTCCCCCCTCTACCGGCGGGTGCTGCTCAAGCTCTCCGGTGAGGTGTTCGGCGGCGGGCAGGTCGGAGTCGACCCGGACGTCGTGCAGAACATCGCCCGCCAGGTCGCCGAGGTGGTGGCGGCCGGCACCCAGGTGGCAATCGTCGTCGGTGGCGGTAACTTCTTCCGCGGTGCCGAGCTCAGCCAGCGCGGCATGGATCGCGACCGCGCCGACTACATGGGCATGCTCGGCACCGTTCTCAACAGCATCGCCCTGCAGGACTTCCTCGAGAAGCAGGGCGTACCGACCCGAGTGCAGACGGCGATCACCATGGGTCAGGTCGCCGAGCCGTACATCCCGCGGCGCGCCGAGCGCCACCTGGAGAAGGGGCGGGTAGTGATCTTCGGCGCGGGCGCCGGATTGCCGTACTTCTCCACCGACACCGTCGCGGCCCAGCGGGCCCTCGAGATCGGCTGCCAGGTGCTGCTGCTCGGCAAGAACGGGGTCGACGGCGTCTACGACGCCGACCCCAAGAAGGTGCCCGACGCGGTCAAGTTCGACTCGATCAGCTACGACGAGGTGCTGCGGCGCGGGCTCGACGTCGCCGACGCGACGGCGTTCAGCCTCTGCCGCGACAACGGCATGCCGATCGTCGTCTTCCAGCTCGCCGACGGCAACATCGCCCGCGTCGTGCGCGGTGAGAAGATCGGCACGCTCGTCACGAGCACCGGCTGACCCGCAGCGTTCCGGCAGTGTTTGCCCGAAAGGACTGGACGTGATCGACGAGACGCTCTTCGACGCCGAAGAGAAGATGGAGAAGACGGTGCACGTCGCCCGCGACGAGCTGGGTGGACTGCGCACCGGCCGCGCGACGCCGAACGCGTTCGCCCGTCTGGTCGTCGACTACTACGGAGCCCCCACCCCGATCCCGCAGATGGCATCGGTCACGATCGCCGAGGCCCGCATGGCGGTGATCAAGCCCTACGACATCTCGCAACTGGGTGCCATCGAGAAGTCCATTCGCGACAGTGACCTGGGGGTCAACCCGACCAACGACGGCCAGATCATCCGCATCGTGTTCCCGCAGCTCACCGAAGAGCGCCGCCGCGAGCTGGTGAAGGTGGCCAAGGGCAAGGGCGAGGACGCCAAGGTGTCGATCCGAGCCATCCGCAGGCATGCGAAGGACGCACTGGACAAGCTCGTCAAGGACGGTGAGGCCGGCGAGGACGACGTGCACCGCGCCGAGGGCGAGCTGGACAAGCTCACCGGCAAGTACACCGGTGCGGTCGACGAGGTCGTCAAGGCCAAGGAAGCCGAGCTCCTCGAGGTCTGATGCCTCCCGACGACAGGGACGACGAGGTCGGCGCCGACATGCCTGCGCCAAGCCAGAGTGAGACCCCGGCCGTCGCCGGCGCGCGTGTCGCCGGCCGGGGCCGGCCGCGCCGCGGCGGCACGCGCGCCGGGGCCGACTCGCCGTCGCGGGCCGGCCGGAATCTCCCGGCCGCCATCGGCGTCGGGGTCGGGCTCGGCGCGGTCATCGTGGTGAGCCTGTTCGTGTACCGGCCGAGCTTCGCGTTCCTCGTCGCCGCGGCCGTCGCCTACGGGTGTTACGAGGTGTGGAAGGCCGTCGTCGCCGGGGGGTACCGGGCCGCGCTCACGCCGATCGTGGTCGGTGGCCTGGCGATGCTCGCGTCGGCCTGGTCGCGCGGGCCGAACGGGCTCGTCGTCGCGCTGCTGTTATCCGTCGTCGGCGTGCTGGTGTGGCGGCTGGCCGAGGGCGCCGAAGGTTACTTCCACGACGTCGGGGTCTCGGTGCTGATCCTGCTGTACGTGCCTACCCTCGCCGGCTTCGCGATCCTTTCGGTGCACGCCGACGACGGCGCGGCGCGCATTCTCGCGTTCGTGGCCACGGTTGTGTGCAGTGACACCGGCGGGTATGCCACCGGCGTGCTCTTCGGCCGGCATCCGCTCGCGCCGATCGTCAGCAAGGGCAAGACCTGGGAGGGCTTCGCCGGCTCGGCGATCTTGTGTTCCGCGGCCGGGATCCTGTTCCTGACCCTGACCTTCCACCAGACCTGGTGGGAGGGGCTGCTGTTCGGCCTCGCGATCGTCGTCACCGCGACGCTGGGCGACCTCGGCGAATCCATGATCAAGCGCGACCTCGGCATCAAGGACATGGGCAGCCTGCTCCCCGGGCACGGCGGCATCATGGACCGCCTCGACTCCCTGCTGCCCTGCGCCGCGGTCGCGTACCTGTTGCTCTCTGGTTTCGCGCCGGTCTGAGCCCCGTGCCGAAGTCGGTCACCCAGGCAGAGGCGCTCGACGCGGTGGCGCTGGCGGCGGCACGCGAGCCGGTGCATGCCGTCTGGATCGGCATCGACGGGCCGGGCGGCGCGGGCAAATCGAGGCTGGCGGCACGGATCGCCGCGTCGATCGAGCGCACCGTGGTCGTCCATGTCGACGACTTCTGGGGCCCGTCGATCCCCGAGTGGGACTGGGCCCGGTTCGGCGAGCAGGTCGTCGAGCCGCTTCGTGCCGGTCGGCGCGCGCGCTACCAGGAGTGGGACTGGGAGCTCGACGCCGGCGGCCCTTGGCACGTCATCGCACCCGGCTCCCTCGTCGTCGTCGAAGGCGTCTCGGCGACACGCTGCGAGCTCGACGTGCCGTGGGCGCTGCGGATCTGGGTCGAGACGCCCGCCGACATCCGGCTGGCCCGCGCCCTCGACCGTGACGGGCCTGCCCTCATGCACCGTTGGTTCGACGACTGGATACCGAGCGAGAAGCGCTACATCGCGCAGCAGCAGCCGCAGTCGCGCGCCGACCTGATCGTCGAGGGCACCGAGCCGCTCTGACGTTGTCGGCCCTGTCCGCCATCATCGGTGGCATGTACGAGTCCGCCGGCGAACTCGCCGCGATGCAGCGCCTGCTCGACGACAGCTTCGCCCGGGCGTCCGAGCACCTGCGCTCGATCATGGCCGAGCCCCGCCGGCTCACCGCCGAACGGCTGGTGGCCGAAGTGCCATCGCCGGCCGTCCTCAACCTGGCCACGGTCACCGCCTCCGGCGAGCCGAGGATCTCGGCGGTCGACGGGCACCTGGTGCACGGGCACTGGTACTTCACGACGGCGGGGCCGTCACCGAAGGCTCGGCAACTGGCGGCGCGGCCGGCGACGAGCGCATCGTTCACCCCGCGCGACGGCTTCGGAGTGTTCTGCCACGGCCGAGCCAGCTTCCTCGCGCCGGGGGACGAGCGCCGGAGCCTCGTCGAGCACTGCACGGCTGTCTACGGGATGTCGCCCGAGGGGTTCGGCGAGGGTGTCGTCTACGTCCGCATCGACGCCGACTGGCTCGTCGGCTTCGCGATGACCGACGAGGAGATGGCGGCGATCGAAGTCGAGCGCAAGGCCCGCACCGGTTGAGCGACTGCCCGCGGGCCGGCGCGACCATGGGACAATCGAGGGGTCATGTCTTCCCTTCCCCTCGTGTTCGACGCGCCCAAGCGCGGCCTGCCGCCGCGCCACCTCGCCGACCTCGATCCCGCGGCGCGCCGCGCGGCCGTGGTCGAGCTCGGGCTGCCGGCCTACCGCGGTGACCAGCTGAGCCGGCATTACTTCGGCCGCCTCGAGAACGATGCCGCGACGATGACCGACCTGCCGGCCGGTGTCCGCTCCCAACTCGGCACCGCGCTGCTGCCGCCGCTGCTGACCGCCGTCCGTGACCTCGAGACTGACGAGGGGACGACCCGCAAGACGTTGTGGCGCCTGCACGACGGCGCCCTCGTCGAGAGCGTGCTCATGCGCTACCCGGCGCGGACCGGCCGTTCCGAGCGGATCACCGTCTGCGTCTCGAGTCAGGCCGGCTGCGGCATGGCCTGCCCCTTCTGTGCCACCGGACAGGGTGGCCTCACCCGCAACCTGTCGAGCGCCGAGATCGTCGAGCAGGTTGCCGCGGCGGCGCGAACCGCGCGCGACGGCGGTCTCGGTGGCGGCGCGGGCCGGCTGTCGAACGTCGTGTTCATGGGCATGGGCGAGCCGCTGGCCAACTACCACCGCCTCGCCGCGGCACTGCACCGGCTGGTCGAACCGGCGCCGTCCGGGCTCGGGCTGTCGCAGCGCTCGATAACGGTCTCGACCGTCGGGCTGGTCCCGGCCATCGGCAGGCTCGCGGACGAGAACCTCAACGTCACGCTCGCGGTCTCCCTGCACGCGCCCGACGACGAGCTGCGCGACACTCTCGTTCCGGTGAACACGCGCTGGAAGGTCGCCGAGGTGCTCGCGGCCGCGGACGCCTACGCCGCACGGACCGGCCGCCGCTACTCGATCGAGTACGCCATGATCCGCGACGTCAACGACCAGCCCGAGCGAGCCGACCTGCTCGGCGCGCTGCTGTCTACCCGCCTCGCGCACGTCAACCTGATCCCACTCAACCCCACCCCCGGTTCCGAGTGGGATGCCTCGCCCAAACACGTCGAGCGCGAGTTCGTCCGGCGCCTCGAGGCCTTCGGGGTCGCGGTCACCGTGCGCGACACGCGTGGGCGTGAGATCGACGGCGCCTGCGGCCAGCTCGCCGCGTCCGGCTGAGCCGGCCGCGTCCTGCCGAAGACCGGGCCAGTGAGCGATACCGCGGTGGCACCCCCCGGCCGCGGCTCGTCCCTCGGCCGCCTGCTGCGCGACGCCGCCCGGCTCGACCGCACCCAGTCCGACCCGGTGGTCGCGGCCCGCAATGCCATCGGCGTCGCCCTGCCCCTGGTGATCGGCGCGCTCGCGGGATCGGTCGCTGCCGGCCTTCCTCCGGCGATCGGCGCGCTGCAGACCGCGTTCGCCGACCGGCCAGGCCCTTACCGGCTGCGGATGCTGCGCATGGCGGCGACCGCGATGGCGGCTGCGGTGACCAGCACGCTCGCGGTGGCGCTGTCGGGCAACGATGTCGCGTCCGGCCTGCTGGTGGCGGTGATCGCCTTTCTCGGCGGCCTGCTGCTCAGCGCGGGGCCCAGCGCGACCCAGGTCGGCGTCGCCGCGACCGCCACTGCGCTGGTCCTCGGGCACCAGGCCGAGCGCCCCGGCCTCGCCGTCCACATCGGGCTGCTGGTTCTCGCGGGCGGTCTCGGGCAAACCGTGCTCGCTATCGCGGGCTGGCCGCTACGCCGGCACCTGCCCGAGCGCCGTGCCTTGTCGGGGCTGTATCGGGCGCTCGCCGGGCTGGCGCGCGCCCCGATCGGGACGAACGCGGGGCCGCCACTGGGCGACGTCCTCGACTCGGTGCGCAGCACGCTCTACGGGCTGGGCCATGACCACGGTCCGAGCGTCGAGGCCTACCGCGTGCTGCTCGACGAAGCCGAGCGGCTCCGCCGGGAGCTGGTAACCCTCGGCAGTTTCGTCGGCCGGCTCGAGCGAACGGACCCGCCCGAAGCAGCGGACGCGGTTTCACAGGTGCTGGGTGGGGCGGCCCGCGTCCTCGACGCGATCGCCGCGGCGCTCGACACCGGCCGGCCCGTCGACCCGGCGGCGCTCACCGCAGCTCGTGCCGATCTCGATCGGCACCTTGCGGTCCTCACGGACGGCGCGCCCGCCGAGCCCACCCGCCGGGCAGCGGCGGTACGCGTGCGCAGCCTCGCCGGGCAGTTGCGTGCGACCGTCGACTCGGCACTGGCCGGTGCGAGTGAGGGCTCGCAAGGCGAGGATGAGGCGCCGGTCCGTGGCGTCCAGCGGCTGCGTGATCCGCTCGCCGCCGCCCGCGCCAGCCTCACGCCGAGCTCCGCGGTGCTGCGCCACGCGGTGCGACTGGCCGTGTTCGTCGGCGGTTCCGACCTCGTCGTGCGGTTGGCCGGCATCGACCGCGGGTACTGGGTCGCGCTCACGGCCCTCGTCGTCCTTCGCCCCGACTTCGCCTCGACCTTCCAGCGTGCCTCGATGCGGGTCGTCGGCACCATCGCCGGACTGCTGCTCGCGACCGTTCTCGTGCACTGGGTACCGGGTGGCCACTGGTACGCGATCGCGTTGATCGCTCTGTTCTTCTTCGGCATGCGGTTCGCGGGACCCGGCAACCTCGCGCTCGGTGCCGTGGCACTGGCCGCACTCGTGGTGATCCTGCTGTCGTTGGCCGGCGTGCCGCCGCACTCGACCGTGTGGCAGCGAGGGACCGACACCGTCGTCGGCGGCGCGCTCGCACTGGTCGCGATCCTGGTCGGGACTTCCTGGGAACGCGACGCGGTAGCGCCCCGGCTTACCGATCTGCTGGCGGCCTACCGCGCGTACACGCTCGCGGTCGCCGACCTCACCTTCGACCCGCCGCGGCTGCAGCGGGCCCGGGCGGCTGCTCGGCTCGCCCGCACGGAGGCGCAAGGATCGATCGACCGGGCCGGTTCCGAGCCGGTGTCGAGCCGGCCGCAGGTCGAACTCGGCCAGGCCGTCCTCGCGCACACCCATAGGTACGTGCACGCGGTGCTGACCGTCGAGGCGCTGCGTCCGGCCCTGCGCGAGGTCGGCGGCATGCCCGAGCTGGACGACCTCCTGCGCGGGGCCGCCCAGGTGCTGCAGGCAAGCGAGGATGCCATTCGCACGGGCACCGCCCCGAAGCCGGTGTCGTTGCGAGCCGCGCAGGAAGAGCTCGCCGCGTCGATCGCGCGAAGTGGCGGGTTCGGCAGCCCGGACGTCGTGGCGGCGCTGCCCGACGCGACCGACCGGATCGCCAACAGCCTCGACACCCTGGTGAGCGAACTGCGCCGCCAGTTGGCCCCCACGGGGGCCGTACTACCGTCGAGCCGGTGATCGACTACTCGGACATCGCCGGCTTCGTCACCACCCCTCGGGTCACCGGGCTTGCCCTGAGCGCCGACGGCTCGCGGCTGGTCGCGTCGGCGCAGCACGTCGACGCCGAGGCGTCGCGCTACGTGTCGGCGCTGTGGGAGATCGACCTCGATGGCGGACCGCCGCGCCGGCTCACCTGGTCCGACAAGGGGGAGTCGGCGCCCGCCTTCTGTCCGGACGGATCGCTGGTGTTCGTCTCGGCGCGTCCCGACCGGGACGGGGCCCAGGACGAGCCCGCGTTGTGGCGCCTGCCGACCGGCGCCGAACCGGCCGTCGCCGTGCGCAGCCCGGGCGGGGTGGGCGCACCGGTGGTGGCGGCGGCGTCCGGGGTGATCGTGGTGACCGGTAGCCGACTGGTCGGCGCCGGCGATGCCGCCGACGACGCCGAGCGGCGCGGCGCCCGCAAGCAGCGCAAGGTGAGCGCGATCCTGCACACCGGCATGCCGATCCGGCAGTGGGACCACGAGCTCGGCGACGAGTCGCCGCGGCTGCTGGCAGCCGGGCCGGATGTATCCGAACCGCGAGACCTCACGCCGGACGCAGGCTTCGCCCTGGTCGAGGCGGCCTGTTCGCTGAGCGCCGACGGCACCCTGCTCGCGACCACCTGGCGGCAGCGCGAACGCGGCGGGCGGATGCCCTATTCGATCGCGCTGATCGACGTCGGGACGGGCGAGCGGCGGGTCCTCGCGAGCGCGGCCGGCGTGCAGTACGAGGGGCCGGTGATCTCGCCGGACGGGAGCAGGGTCGCCTTGACCGGCGACGACGAAGGGGACTTCGACACACCGTTCACCCGCACGCTCGAGATCCGGCCGACCGGCGAGGGGCAGGCTCTGACCGTCGACCTCGGCGACCTGTACCCGACGGAGTACGCGTGGGCGCCGGACTCAGCGACGCTCTACGTCACCGGTGACTGGCGCGGTCGCGGCCAGGTCGTGGCGGTCGAGGCCGCCACCGGGCGGGTCGTCCGCCGGCTGGTCGCCGATGCCGCCTACGCCGCGCTGAAGCCCGCCCCCGACGGGCGCTCGGTGTACGCACTGCGCTCGGCGCCGGACGAGGCGAGCGTGCCGGTCCGGCTCGACGTCGAGGTCGAGGACCAGCAGGTGCAGCGGCTTGCCGGGGTGACGCCGGTCGGCGAGCTGCCCGGCTCGGTGATCGAGGTGACGGCAGACGTCGACGGAGCACCGGTCCGGGGATGGCTGTGCCGGCCCCACGGCGACGGGCCCGCGCCGCTCATGCTCTGGATCCACGGCGGCCCGTTCATGTCGTCCAACTCGTGGAGCTGGCGGTGGAACCCGTGGGTCGCAGTCGCCCGCGGCTACGCGGTGCTCATGCCTGACCCGGCATTGTCGACCGGCTACGGGACCGAGTGGATCGCACGGGCGTGGCCGCACCGCGCGGCGGAGGTGTGGCGCGACCTCGAGACCCTGCTGGACGAGGTGATCCGCCGGCCCGAGATCGACGCCGCACGCACGGCCTGCCTGGGCGGCTCCTTCGGCGGGTACATGACGAACTGGATCGCGGGCCATACCGAGCGCTTCGACGCGATCGTCAC
This sequence comes from Pseudonocardiales bacterium, assembly GCA_032160545.1. GTDB lineage: Bacteria > Actinomycetota > Actinomycetes > Mycobacteriales > Jatrophihabitantaceae > DATGFB01. The sequence goes on from JAVHVN010000072.1 coordinate 19,408, forward strand.
GCATGCCGGGCTGTGGGCTCTCGACCAGCAGCACACGACGACCGACGCCGCGTACTGGAAGAGCAGGCTGTTCGGCACTCCGGCCGATCACCCCGAGTGGTACGCGCAGAACTCGCCGCACCTGTTCGCCGACCGGATCGCCACGCCGATGCTCGTGATCCACGGCAACCGTGACTACCGGGTGCCGATCAGTGAGGCCCTGCGGTTGTGGTGGGATCTGGTCAGCCGGTTCGATGGTCCCCCGGCCGAGCTGCCGCACCGCTTCCTCCAGTTGACCGGCGAGAACCACTGGGTGCTCTCGCCGGCCAACGCGGAGATCTGGTACGAGACCGTGCTCGCCTTCTGCGACCGCCACGTCCTCGGTCGCTGAAGCGGATCAGGCTTCGGCGAGGGAGACGTCGCTCAGCATCAGCTCGTCCTCGATGTCGAGCTCACGCTGCGGACGCTTCGTGCGGATCGCGAACGTGACCAGCAGCCAGGTTGCGGCGAGGAACACGGTGGCGGTCCAGAACGACCGGTCGGCACCCTCGACGAACGCGCGGCGAGCGACGTCGGCCGCCGATTCGCCCGGACTGGGGTGCGCTGCGGCGTGCGTGCTGACGGTGGCGAAGACGGTGACCAGCACGGCCAGGCCGAGCGAGCCGCCGAGTTGCTGCATCACGTTCACCAGCCCGGACGCCGCGCCGGCATCGCCGGCCTCGACCCCGTCCAGCGCGGTGGTGGTCAGCGGGACGAACGCGAGCCCGTTGCCGAGGCCGAACACCAGCAGTGGCCCGACCAGGGAGAAGTAGCCACTGGACGCGGACAGCTGGGTGAGCCAGAGCATCCCGAGCGTCGAGAAGGTGATGCCGACGACCATCAGCGGCTTCGCGCCGAGTCGCTCGACCAGGTAGCGGGCGCTGAGCTGTGAGCCGGCGAACACGACGACCGTCAGCGGCACGAACGCGAAGCCGGTCTTCAGGTCGCTGTAGCCGAGCACGCCGCGCAGGAACTGGGTGAGGAAGAAGAACATCCCCATCATCCCCGCGACGAGCATCAGCCGGGCGACGTAGGCGCTGGCCCGGTTGCGGTTCGCGAACAGCCGCAGTGGCGTGATCGGCGACTCGGCGCGAGTCTCGACGAGGACGAACGCACCCAGCAGCATCACACCCGCGACGAACGAGGCGATCGTCTGGCTCTGCGACCAACCGGCGCTGGCGGCGTGCACGAACCCGTAGACCAGCGCGGTCATGCCAAGCGTCGAGGTGAGCGCACCGGCGAGATCGAACCGGCCGTGGGAGCGGTCGGTCTCGGGCAGTACGAGCCGGGCCAGTGCGACCAGCACCAGGCCGATCGGCACGTTGACGAACAGCACCCAGCGCCAGGACGCCCACTGCGAGAGCATGCCGCCGGCGATCAGGCCGACCGCGCTGCCGCCGATGGAGACAGCGGTGTAGAGACCGATCGCGCGGGTGCGCTCGCGGGCGCCGGGAAACATGGTCATCAGCAGCGCGAGGGCCGTGGGGGACGCCAGCGCTCCGCCGATGCCCTGTATCGCTCGCGCAGTGAGCAGTTGAGCCGGCGACTCGGCGAAGCCACCGGCCAGGGAGGCCAGCGTGAACAGCGCGATGCCGGCCATGAACACCCGGCGCCGGCCCAGGATGTCGCCGGCCCGGGCGCCGAGCAGCAGCAGGCCGCCGAAGGTGAGCGTGTAGGCGTTGACGACCCAGGACAGGCCGGCGGACGAGAAGCCCAATGCGTCCCTGATGTCGTGCAGGGCGATGTTCACGATCGTGGCGTCCAGCACGACCATGAGCTGCGCAGTGAGGATGACGGTGAGGACGAGCCCGGGATGCCCCGGTCGGAGCAGCCGGCGACGCGCCGAAGAACCGCCGGACCCGTCGGCAACAGCCGGTCGGGACGGCATGGAGAAAGCCATGAGAACTCCAGTTCGGAGTAGTATCGTGTAAACGGAAGGGGCCTCCGGTAACAGTAACGGAGGATGCCTCCGTTTTGCAAGGTGATGTCGGGTTAGGGGGTTCGTCGTGGCTGGCAGTCCGGTGGCGCAGCCCGCTGACGAGGCAGTGCCGGACCGTCCCAAGCGGGCCGACGCGCGCCGCAACTACGACGTGCTGCTCGCCGCCGCAACCGAGGTGTTCGCCGAGCGCGGCATCGATGCCTCGCTGGAGGAGATCGCGCGCCGGGCGAACGTCGGCATCGGCACGCTGTACCGGCACTTCCCGAGTCGCGATGCGCTGAACGAGGCCGTCTACCGCCATGAGGTCGAGCTGTTGTGCACCGGCGTCGACGAGCTGCTCGAGCAACACCCACCCGACGAGGCCCTGAGCATCTGGATGAACCGCTTCTCCGGCTACGTCGCCCGCAAGCGCGGCATGGCGGTGGCATTGAAGTCGGCGCTCGGTGCCGACAACGAGTTGTTCACGCACAGCCGCCGGCGCATCCTCGACGCGCTCGGCATGCTGGTCGAGGCGGCTGCCGCCGCCGGCGTCATCCGCGCCGACGTCGACCCAGACGACCTGCTGCGGGCGATGAGCGGCATCTGCATGGCCACCGACACGCCGTCGGGGTCCGAGCGCACCGGCCGGCTCGTGGACCTGCTCGTCGACGGCCTGCGCTACCGCGCTTCCAGCGCTTCCAGCGCTTCGAGCGCTTCCAGCCCCGTTTCGAGCGCTCCGTTCCCCGGCTGAGCTCAGAGCTCCCGGATCGGGCGGATCTCCATCACGCCCTGAGTCGCGAACGGGTGCGCCGACGCCACCTCGATCGCCTCGGCCATGTCGCGGCATTCCAGCAGGTCGAACCCGGCGATGACCTCCTTGGTCTCCGCGAACGGGCCGTCGGTCACCAGCAGTTCGCCGTCGCGCACGCGCACGACCTTGGTGGCGCTGGACGGTGCGATCGCGTCGCCGGTGATGCGCAGCCCGCGGCTGTCCATCTTCTCGACCCACTCCTCGACGTCGCCCGGCGGCGTCGCGGGCGGGGGCACGGGCTCGGTGTCACTGCAGACGAACATCAGGAACCGCATGGTGTGTACTCCTCCTGTCGGGTGGTTACTCCTTCCCGACGATCGGGACCGGCCGGAATCGACAGCTGATCATCCCGGATGCCGCGCTTCGCGCAATGACGTGCCGAAGTACTGCACGAGGCAGAACTCAGTACCCTCCGGATCAGCCATGACCACGACGACGCCCTCGGCGTAGTCGTGCCGCTCGCCGGTGGGACGTCCGCCGAGCTGCCGCACCGCCTCGATGCCGGTGTCGATGTCGTCGACCGCGAGGTCGACATGGATGCGGGCCTTGCCGGTCTTCGGCTCCGGAACGGGCTGGAACGTGATCGCCGGGCGTTCACCGCCCGGCGGCGTGAGCCGCAGCCAACCGGGCAGCGGAATGCTGAGGTCGCCGCCGAGCACACCGGCCCAGAACGGCGCGACGACGTCAGGACGCATGCAGTCGACGGTGATCGCCGACCAGCGGAAGCTCGGTTCTGCCACGCGGGTCACCCTAGGACCTCGATGGGTAGGAACGAGCCATGACAGAGGCGACGGGCGACGACGGCCAGCAGGACGAGGACGAGCTGCGGCACCATTCCGAGAGCCAGGCCGAGGGTGCGGACGACGACGACGATCGCGCGGATGTGCCTCGCGAGCACAGCGAGGACCCGGCCGAAGGCTGAGCCGCCAGCTCAGCCGAATGCGGGCGGTGCGGCGGCGAGGCCGAGCACGGACGGCGGCAGCGCGATGCCTGCGCGCAGGTCGGGCGCCGGCACGGGCGGACCGAAGGTGCGCACGACCGGGATCACCCCGGCCCACGCATCGCCGTCGACGTCCTCCGGTGGATCGTCGGGCCAGCCGGCCGAGACCTTCAGCGACCACTCGGTGATCGGCAGCGCGAGCACCAGCGTCGCCGCGAGTTCCTTCTCCGCGGGGCGCCGCAGTTCGGCCACGCGACCCGGGATCAGCGCGGCCGTGACGAGGTCGAGTGCCCGTTCCTTGTCGGCGCCGTCGAGCACCGCGCACGTCCCGAACAGCACGGCGCTGCGGTAGTGGATCGACGACTCGAACGCCGAGCGGGCGGCGACCACGCCGTCGACCGCGGTCACCGCGAGACAGGTGGGCGCGCCGTTGGCGAGGGTCCGCATCCAGTGCGATCCGCTCGACCCGTGCGCCACGATCCGGTCGCCGTCGCGCACCACGGCGGTCGGGATCACGACCGGTGCGCCGCCGGTCGCGAGCGCGAAGTGCCCGAGGTGCACCGAGTCGAGGAGCGCGTCGAGCTCGGCCCGGTCGGTGCGCGCCTTCTCGCGCAGCCGGGTGATCTCGGTGCGGGCCGGTCCGGTGGTCATCGGCCCATCATCGCGTTGACCAGCCCGGCGAGCCGTGATGCTCTGCCACTGCGCGCCTCGGCGGCGTCGGCCCACGCCATGGCCCGCAGCCCGGCGTTCGCCCCGAGCCATCGCAGCGGCTCGGGTTCCCAGTCGCGCGAGCGGTGGCCTACCCAGGGCAGCCCGGTGAGGGGCGATGCGGTCCCGGTGATCAGATCGGCCAGTGTGCGTCCGGCGAGGTTGGCCGTCGACACGCCGTCGCCCACGTAGCCGCCGGCCCACGCCAGCCCGGTCGAGCGGTCCAGCCCCACCGACGCGTGCCAGTCGCGCGCGATGCCGAGCGGGCCGCCCCAGCGGTGCGAGATGCGGCGGCCGGCAAGCGGCGGAAAGAGCTCGGCGAGGGTGCTCTCGAGTTGGCTGAACACGGCCGGCACCCGGTCGTACTCGGGCCGGATGCGCGAACCGAGGTGGTACGGCGCGCCGCGACCGCCGAACACCATGCGCCCGTCGGCGGTGCGCTGGCCGTAGACGATCAGGTGCCTGTGGTCGCTGAACGTCTCGCGCTCCCTCAGCCCGATCTCGTCCCACAGCGCGTCGGGCAGCGGCTCGGTGGCAACGATCAGCGAGTACACCGGCGCGACCGCACGCCGCTGCCCGGCGAGCTGCGCGGTGTATCCCTCGGTCGCCCGCACGATCACGCCGGCGGTGACGGCTCCGGACGCCGTCTCGACGCGGTTCGGCGCGATGGTCGACACCCGCGTGCGCTCGTACAGCCGTGCTCCGCGTGACTCGACCACCCGCGCGAGGCCGCGGACGAGCTTCGCCGGGTGCAGCGCTGCGCACGCCGGGGTGTACGTCGCACCGAGGACTTCGGTCGCGGCCAGCCGTGCACGGGCGGCCGACGCGTCGAGGAGCTCGAGCGGCTGCCCGAATGCGGCGTAATCGTGCGCCTCGGCCCGGGCACGTTCCAGCTGTGCCGGGCTGCGGGCGAGGACGATCGTCCCGCCCCGGGCGACATCGGCGTCGATGCCCTCGGCGGTACAGACCCGGGCCACCTCGTCGAGCGAGTCGTGCATCGCTCGGTACTGGGCGACCGCGGCGTCGCGGCCCACTTCGCCGGCGAGCGTCCCGATGCCGACCGGGTAGAGCGCCGAGCACCAGCCGCCGTTGCGCCCGGATGCGCCGAAGCCGGCTATCTCGGCCTCCACCACGGCGACCCGCAACGCCGGGTCGGCGCAGAGCAGGTAGTACGCCGTCCAGAGCCCGGTGTATCCCGCTCCGACGATCGCGACGTCGACCTCGAGATCGCCGGTCAGGGACGGGCGCGGGGTCAGGTCGTCGCCGACCGTGTCGAGCCAGAGCGACAACCCGCGGTAGTCGGTGTTCACGATCAGGCGAGGACGTCCTCGAGCGCGACGGCCCGGTACCCGTGGGCCTCCGCGACCGGTGCGTTCGTCAGCGCGCCGTCGTGCGTGTTGAGGCCGAGCGCCAGCGCGGGGTCTGCCCGCAGTGCCTCACGCCAGCCGCGGTTGGCGAGCTCGAGGGCGTACGGCAAGGTGACGTTGGTCAGTGCGTACGTCGACGTGTGTGGCACCGCGCCGGGCATGTTCGCCACGCAATAGAACACCGAGTCGTGCACCATGTAGGTCGGCTCGGCGTGCGTCGTAGGGCGGGAGTCCTCGAAGCAACCGCCCTGGTCGATCGAGATGTCCACGAGCACCGAGCCCGGCTTCATCCGCGACACCAGCTCGTTGCTGATGAGCTTCGGTGCCCGGGCGCCCGGGATGAGCACCGCGCCGATCACCAGGTCGGCATCGAGCACGGCGCGCTCGATCTCGTAGGCGTTCGACGCGACCGTCTGGCAATGCCCCTGGTAGATGGCGTCCATCTGGCGCAGCCGGGCGACGTTGCGGTCGAGCAACAGGACCTCGGCCTGCATGCCGAGAGCGATCGCCGCGGCGTTCTGGCCCGATACACCCGCGCCGATGACCACGACCTTCGCGGCGTACACACCGGGCACCCCGCCCATCAACGTGCCGCGGCCACCGCCCTGGCGCATCAGGTGGTACGAGCCGACCTGCGGAGCGAGCCGGCCGGCGACCTCGGACATCGGGGCCAGCAACGGCAGCGAGTTGTCGGGCAGCTGCACCGTCTCGTACGCGATCGCGGTCGTGCCGGCGGCGATCAGCGCGTCCGTACAGGCCCGGTCGGCGGCGAGGTGCAGGTACGTGAAGAGCACCTGGTCCTTGCGCATGCGGTGGTACTCCTCGGCAACCGGCTCCTTCACCTTGAGCACCAGGTCGGCGACGCCCCACACCTCGTCGGCCGTGTCGAGGATGCGCGCCCCAGCGGCGACGTAGTCCTCGTTCGGCAGCGCCGAGCCGAGGCCCGCGTCGCGCTCGAGGAACACCTGGTGCCCCTGGCGCACCAGCTCGTGCACGCCGGACGGCGTGATGGCCACGCGGTACTCGTGGTTCTTGACCTCGCGGGGGATCCCGACCTTCATGACCTGCCTCCACCGGCATGGATGTGGTTGCGCCGATAATGAACTATCCGCTTAGAGGGCGCCAGACAACTGACTAAGATTCTGTACTGTGGGCCCATGGCCGCACGAAATTCGGTGCCGCACGGGGCCGCGCGCTCCGCTCCGAAGGATGTTCGCCCGGTCCCGGACGATGTCGACCGGCGCATCCTGGCTGAGCTCGCCCGCGACGCGCGCACGCCCAACAACGCCCTGGCCGACGCCGCGGGCATCGCCGCGTCGACCTGCCTCGCGCGAGTGCGGGCCCTGCGCGAGAGCGGGGTGATTCGCGGCTACCACGCCGACATCGACCCTGCCGCGTTGGGCCGGCCGATCCAGGCCATGATCGCGGTCCGGCTGCAGGCGCACGCGCGGGGTCACATGCCCGAGTTCGTCGCCAAGGTGGCCGAACTGCCCGAGGTGCTCAACGTGTTCTTCCTCGGCGGTGCCGACGACTTCCTGCTGCACATCGCCGCGACGGGCACCGAGAACCTGCGCGACTTCGTCGTGCTCAACCTCAGCAGCGATCCGGACGTCGCCCTCACCGAGACGAATCTGATCTTCGAGCACGTCCGCGCCGACCACGTCGTCGTGCCCTGACCGGTCAGAGCCGCGTCCAGGCCTCCGTCAGCACCGAGCGCAGGATCTGCTCGATCTCGTCGAACTCCGGCTGGCCGATGATCAGCGGCGGCGCGAGCTGCACGACCGGGTCGCCGCGGTCGTCGGCTCGGCAGTACAGGCCGTTCTCGAACAGCGCCCGCGACAGGAACCCGCGCAGCAGCCGTTCGGACTCGTCGTCGTCGAACGTCTCCTTGGTTGCCCTGTCCTTGACCAGCTCGATGCCGTAGAAGAAGCCGTCACCGCGGACGTCGCCGACGATCGGCAGGTCGTTCAGCTTCTCGAGCGTGGCGCGGAAGGCACCTTCGTTCTGCAGGACGTGCGCGTTGAGGCCCTCCCGCTCGAAGATGTCGAGGTTGGCCATCGCCACCGCCGCCGAGACCGGGTGGCCACCGAAGGTGTAGCCGTGCGGGAAGTAGTCCGTACCGCTCCAGAACGGCTCGGCGATCCGGTCGCTGACGATGCAGGCACCGATGGGGGAGTAGCCGCTCGTCAGGCCCTTCGCGCAGGTGATGATGTCGGGCACGTACCCGAACTTGTCGCAGGCGAACATGGTGCCGAGCCGGCCGAAGGCGCAGATGACCTCGTCCGATACGAGCAGCACGTCGTGGCGGTCGCAGATCTCGCGGACGCGCTGGAAGTAGCCGGGCGGCGGCGGGAAGCAGCCACCGGAGTTCTGCACCGGCTCGAGGAACACGCACGCGACGGTGTCCGGCCCCTCCATCTCGATGGCGATCTCGATCTGGTCGGCGGCCCACCGGCCGAAGGCCTCGAGGTCGTCCCCGTGCTCGGGCGCGCGGTAGAAGTTCGTGTTCGGCGCCTTGTGCGCGCCCGGCACAAGTGGCTCGAAGTACTTCTTCGCGTCGGGGATGCCGGTGATCGACAGCGCGCCCTGCGACGTGCCGTGGTAAGCGATCGCGCGGCTGATCACCTTGTGCTTGTACGGCTTGCCCACCAGCTTGAAGTACTGCTTGGCGAGCTTCCAGGCGGTCTCGACCGCCTCGCCGCCGCCGGTCGTGAAGAACACCTTGTTCAAGTCGCCGGGCGCGTAGTCGGCGAGCCGGTCCGCGAGCCGGATCGCGGGTGGGTGCGCGTACGACCAGAGGGGGAAGAACGCCAGCTCGGACGCCTGCTTGTACGCGGCCTCGGCGAGCTCCTTGCGGCCGTGCCCGGCCTGCACGACGAACAGGCCGGCCAGCCCGTCCAGGTAGCTGCGTCCGTGCGAGTCGAAGATGCGCGCACCTTCGCCGCGGACGATCGTGGGCACCGGAGCGTCGGCGTAGGACGAGATGCGGGTGAAGTGCATCCACAGGTGCTCGTGGGCGGCGGCCGACAGCGAGTCGCCCAAGTCGCTCGCGGTACCGGGCTGCATCGGGGTGGTGGTCATCTGGCTCCCCAGTTGTAGGTCTGCTTGACGAGCTTGAGGTAGAGGAAGGTCTCGGTGCGCTCGATCCCGGGGATACCCCGGATCCGGTCGTTGACGAGCCTGAGCAGATGCGCGTCGTCCTCGACGACGACCTCGACCAGCAGGTCGATCGAGCCGGCGGTGATGACGATGTAGTCCACCTCGTCGATCGCGGCGAGCTCTTCGGCGATCTTCTCGACGTCGCCATGGGTGGAGATGCCGATCATGGCCTGCCGGGCGAACCCGATCTGCATGGGATCGGTGACCGCCACGATCTGCATGACGCCGCTGTCCGTCAGCTTCTGCACCCGCTGGCGCACCGCCGCTTCCGAGAGCCGGACCGCCTTGCCGATGGTCGCGTAGGCCATCCGCCCGTCGCGCTGCAGCTGTTCGATGATCGCCTTGTTCACATCGTCCACCGAGGAAGACGAGTCGTTTCGAGGCACGGCGACGATTTTGCGCGGTAGAGACTAGCTTGGCAAGCGAATCCGTAGTAGACACGCTTTTCAGCGACGTAATCCGCTGGCAACACTCGCCGGTGATGATGCCGGATACCTTGCTTCCCGTCAGTCGAAGGAGATCGCATGGCTGTCGACTCCGCACCCGCGCCCACGCCTACCTCCTACGACCCGGCCATCGCGGCCGACGTACGGGCCGAGAAGGCGAAGTTGCAGAAGCACTTCGGCCGGTCCGACATCTTCTTCTTCCTGGTCTGCACCCTCGTCGGAATCGACGGCCTGGGCACGCTTGCGACCGTCGGTGGCGCCGGGTTCACCTGGCTGATCCTCAGCGTGCTGTTCTTCGCGGTGCCGTCGGCGCTGATCCTCGCCGAACTCGGTGCGGCCTACACCGACGAGGGCGGCCCGTACGTCTGGGTGCGGATGGCGTTCGGGCACCTCGTCGGCGCGGTCAACAACTTCTTCTACTGGGTCACCAACCCGGTCTGGATGGGCGGCACCCTGGTCGCGACCGGGCTCACCGGAATCACGGTCTTCTGGTACCGCGACGACCACACGTTCTCGAACGCGGCGATGTACCTCTTCGGTATCCCGTTCATCTGGATCGGCGTGCTGTTCGCAATCCTGTCCTTCAAGGTCGGCAAGTGGATCGCCACCGTCGGCGCGATCGCGCGGTTCCTGCTACTGGGTTTCTTCACCCTCGTGGTCCTGGTCTACGGCGCGAAGCACGGCTTCCACGGCCCGAGCATCGGTGACTACAAGCCCACCTTCTCGAGCTTCGTGCTGCTGGTGCCGCTGATCCTCTTCAGCCTGGTCGGGTTCGAACTGCCGAGCGCCGCGGCAGAGGAGATGACCGACGCGGCCGACGACGTGCCCGCGGGCATCGCGAAGTCGGTCATCGCAACGACGCTGCTCTACGGCTTGCCGGTGCTCGGCATCCTCGTGGTGCTGCCCGCGAGCCAGGCGACCGGGCTGCTGGGTTTCCCGGACGCGCTCAAGCAGGCGATGAGCGTGTTCGGCGGAACGGTCTCGATCGCCGACAACGGCGATGGGACGTCCACCGCCACGACCCATCTCGCCGGTGCGGGGCTGGCGATCGGTTGGATCATGGGCGCACTGATCGTGATCGTCGCGTTCACCTCCGGCCTCACCTGGATCATGGGATCCGACCGCACGCTCGCGGTGTCGTCCTACGACGGCGCCGGCCCGAGGGCACTCGGCAAGTTCTCGGCCCGGTTCGGGACACCGGTACGGGTGAACATCCTGTCCGGCGTCGTCTCGACGGCCGTCTTCATCGCGGTCCTCGAGATCACCTCGGGCAGTGCCGCGAAGTTCTTCACCGTCGCGCTGAGTCTCGCCATCTCGACGACCCTCATCTCCTACCTCGGCATCTTCCCAGCCGCCTGGGTGCTGCGACACCGACGGCCCGACGACGCGCGGCCGTACCGCAGCCCGTGGCTGCCACTGACGACGATCCTGGCAACCGCATCCATCCTGTTCTGTACCGTCGAGCTGCTCTTCCCGGGGCTCGGCGACGCGTGGTTCTCGGGCGACTACCTGGCCGCCGGCTGGGACACCAGCGAGAAGTGGATCTACCTGCTCACCGAGGCCGTGCCCCTCGCAATCTTCACCGCTGTCGCGGTGGCCTTCTGGTGGTTCGGCAAGCGGCACCGCGAACGGTCCGCCGCCCGGATCGAAGCCCTGACCGGGTGACAGGCGGCGTCCATCGGGCCCTGGCGGACGCGCGGGCCACCCCTTTCCGGCTCGACGGTCCCGACGCGCCGCAGCCGACGCCACCACTCGACGGCGACCTGCCCTCGGCCCCGCGGACGTGCGCCAGGGCCGCCGCCGGCCATGGCTGCCCGTGCTCGACCGGATCGGGGTCCGGTTTCGACGCGTAGCGGGGGAGGATGCACCGCATGGTGCGCTACGGACCGCAGTACGGACCCGACATCACGTTCCTCGGCATAGACCGCTGTGACTGGCGCGAGCCCGCGACGTACGCGGGCGCCGACGTCGTCATCCTCGGCGCGCCGTTCGACGGCGGCACGTCGCACCGCTCCGGCACGAGGTTCGGTCCGCAGTACATCCGTCAGACCTGCTACCTGCCGCACGACGGCTCGCGACCGTCCCTGGCCCTTCGGGTGGATGGGCTTCAGGACCTGCGCGTCCTCGACGCCGGCGACGTCGAGATGTTCTCCGGTGACGCTGCGCGTTCAGTGCGCGACCTGCAGGAGGCGGTGCACGCGGTGACGGCGACGGGTGCGGTGCCGCTCGTCCTCGGTGGCGACCACACCATCGCGTGGCCGGACGCGGCAGGCGTCGCACAGCACCTCGGCCAGGGCCGCATCTCGATGATCCACTTCGACGCTCACGCCGACACGGGCAACATCGAGTTCGGCTCGCTGATCGGGCACGGCCAGCCGATGCGGCGGCTCATCGAGTCGGGCGCGCTGCGTGGTGACCGGTTCCTGCAGATCGGGCTGCGCGGCTACTGGCCGCCGCCGGAGACGCTCGACTGGATGGCCGGGCAGGGGATGCGCTCGTACGAGATGAGCGAGATCGGGTCGCGCGGCCTCGCCGAGTGCCTCACCGAGGCCTTCGCCATCGCCCTCGACGACTGCGACGGCGTCTTCCTCTCGGTCGACATCGACGTCTGCGACCCCGGACATGCGCCGGGAACCGGCACACCCGAACCCGGTGGCCTGACCGCGCGCGAGCTGCTCGACTCGGTGCGGCGGGTCGCGTACGAGTTGCCCGTGGTGGGTATGGACGTCGTGGAGGTGTCGCCGCCGTACGACCACGCCGAGATCACGTCGTTCCTGGCCAACCGGGTGGTCCTCGAGGCGCTGTCCGGGGTGGCCCGACGACGCAGGGACGCCGCCGACGGCACGTCGTGGGACCCGCACCGGCCATTGCTCGAGGGTCGCTGAGATGTACCGGCAAGTAACAAAGAGCGGGACGGGAGCGGCCCTCTACCTACGCTAACGTAGCCGTAAGTTCGATTTCCGATCGGAGGTTCCATGGCAACCGCACCACACTCGAACGACCTCGCACAGCGGCGCCAGGCGCGGCTGCTCGACGACCTCGAACCAGTGGTCGCCGAGAACCTCGAGCGACACCTCAGCTCCGCCAAGGAATGGCACCCGCACGACTACGTGCCGTGGAGCCGTGGCCGGGACTTCGCCTTTCTGGGCGGCACCGATTGGCGCCCCGAGGACTCGCCGCTCGACCCTGTGGCGCGCACGGCGATGATCGTCAACCTGCTCACCGAGGACAACCTGCCCTCGTACCACCGCGAGATCGCGACCCAGTTCGGCCGCGACGCCGCCTGGGGCGAGTGGGTCGGCCGCTGGACGGCTGAGGAGGGCCGGCACGCAATCGCGTTGCGCGACTACCTGGTCGTGACGCGAGGCGTCGATCCGGTGGCGCTGGAACGGCTGCGCATGCAGCACATGCAGGCCGGCTACGACTCCGGCAACAAGACAGCACTCGAGTCGCTGGCGTACGTGTCGTTCCAGGAGCTCGCCACTCGCGTCGCGCACCGCAACACCGGCGCGGCCACCGGCTGCCCGCTCGCCGAGCAACTGCTCACCCGCATCGCCACGGACGAGAACCTGCACATGGTGTTCTACCGCAACCTCGTCGCCGCCGCCTTCGAGCGCGAGCCCGACGCGACGATGCGAGCTGTGCGCGACGAGGTCGTCAACTTCTCGATGCCAGGCGCGGGCATGCCCGACTTCACACGCAACTCCGTGACGATCGCCAAGGCCGGCATCTACGATCTGCGGCTGCACCACGACGAGGTCGTGCAGCCCGTGCTGCGGTTCTGGAAGATCTTCACCCGCACCGACCTCGGTGCCGACGGCGAGTTGGCCCGCGAGGAGCTCGCCGAGTTCCTCACCGGCCTGGACGCGGCGGCGAGCCGTTTCGTCGATCAGCGCGAGCGCCTTCGGGCGCGTCAGGCCGTCCGGGTCTGAGCCCGACGGCGCGAGCGTCTCGGCGCGGGTGTCGCCGCGAACGGGTCAGCGTCGCCAGGCGTTCTTGCGGGCCCGGATGTCGAGAATCAGACCCAGGGCGATACCGCCGGCGAAGAGCACCAGCCACATCGTGCCGGAGTTGTTGTAGTGCGTGGCGGTGGTCATGAGCAGCAGGATGCCGACCGTCAGCCAGCCAGCGATCTGAGTCGCGCGCGGGAAAGTGCCGTGCCAGCCCCACTGCTCTGGGCGCTCGTGTTCGGAACCCTCGCGGACGCTGACGTCGGTGGACTGCTGACGGTGCGGTTCGAGAGCCACGGTCGGCGCACTCCTCGGTCGGTGGATGTGTCGTTGCCACGGGTGTTGCTCCGGTAAGGACGCTTCGATTCTCGCATTAGGGTCGAGGCATGCGCATCACCGGCCTGGGGCACGCCAGTGTCCTGCTCGAGACCGCATCCGGCACCGTCCTGACCGACCCCTGGGTGAATCCGGCCTACTTCGGCGCGTGGTTCCCGTTCCCCGACAACTCGGCGTTGGACTGGGAGCGCGCCGGCGACGCCGACTACCTGTTCGTGAGCCACTTGCATCGCGACCACTTCGACCCAGAGCACCTGCGCAAGCACGTCAGCAAGAAGGCGACGGTGCTGCTGCCGGAGTTCCCGACCTCCGAACTCGAGGATGCGCTGCGTGATCTCGGCTTCACCAGCTTCGTGAAGCCGGCCAGCGGCGAGGTCGTCGATCTCGACGGGCTGCAGATCATGATCCACTCGCTGACGTCGCCCACGGACGGTCCGATCGGTGACTCGTCGCTGTGGGTGTACGACGGCCGGCACCGCGTGCTGAACCAGAACGACGCGCGTCCGGCCGAACTGGACCTGTTCACCGAGCTCGGGCCGATCGATGGCTACCTCGTGCAGTTCTCCGGTGCCATCTGGTTCCCCATGGTCTACGAGCTGCCGCAACGCGCGAAGCAGGCGCTCGGCCTCAGCAAGCGCGAGCGGCAGTTCGACCGCACGTTGCGCTACATCGAGGAGTGCGACGCCCGCTTCGTGTTCCCCACTGCCGGGCCGCCCTGCTTCCTCGACGAGGAGCTCTGGGGCTTCAACGACATCTTCGGCGACGAGTCGAACATCTTCCCCGACCAGCGGGTGTATCTCGACTGGCTCGCCGCCAAGGGTCACGACGAGGGGCGGCTGCTGCTGCCCGGCTCGATCGCCGAACTGGACGGCGGCGCGGTCACGCACCCGATCTCCGACGCCGAGGTCGACGCGTTGTTCGCGGACAAGGAGACCTACCTGCGGGCGTACCAGGCACGCCGCATGCCCGAGGTCGAGGCGGCGAAGGCCACGTGGGCACAGCCCGGGGTCGACATCCTGGCCGAGCTGCGCGAATGGTTCACCCCGTTGCTCGAGGAGGCCGACCACATCGCGGCCGGCATCGACGGCGGGGTGCGCTTCACCGCCGAGGACGCCGAGCGCGGTGACGTCGACATCCTGCTCGACTTCGTCGCCCGCGAGGTTCGTGAGTACGCCGGCGAGAAGGTGCGTTATCGGTTCCGCACGCGGCGCGCCTACCTCGAGAAGCTCATCGCCGAGCACGAGATCGACTGGGTCAACTCGTTGTTCCTGTCCTGTCGGTTCTCCGCACAGCGCATCGGGCCGTACAACGAGTTCGTCTACGTGTTCTTCAAGTGTCTGTCCGAGGAGCGGCTCAACTACGCCGAGGGCTGGTTCGTCGAGCAGAACACCACCGAGGCGGCCGAGTCGATCGAGCTCGTCGGGTGGGAGATCCAGAAGCGCTGCCCACACCTCAAGGCCGACCTGTCCCGCTTCGGGTCCGTCAAGGACGGTGTACTCACGTGCCAGATGCATGGCTGGAAATGGCGCCTCGCCGACGGCAAGTGCCTCACCTCGGTGGGCCACGACATCCGCAGCGCGCCGGTGAACGAGGCGGCCGCCGCTGATCGCTGAGTGGGGCCGGAGGGAGTTGA
Organism: Pseudonocardiales bacterium; assembly: GCA_032160545.1. Taxonomy (GTDB): domain Bacteria; phylum Actinomycetota; class Actinomycetes; order Mycobacteriales; family Jatrophihabitantaceae; genus DATGFB01. Next base: position 34,694 of record JAVHVN010000072.1, read on the forward strand.
ACCCTCACTGGCACGGACCTAAACCGTGTGCCTCTGCGGTTGGGCTACGGCCCCGCGGCGCTCACAATACGTCGGTGTCCACGCGGGGCACGAGCGGGAAAGCGGTCAGCCGGCGAGGCCCAGGTCGCGGCGCAGCTTGTCGACGTGACCGGTCGCCTTGACGTTGTACTGCGCGAGCTCGATCCTGCCCTCCTCGTCGATGACGAACGTCGAGCGGATCACGCCGGTGACCTTCTTGCCGTACATCGTCTTCTCGCCGAACGCGCCGTAGGCCGTGAGCACCGAGCGGGACGGGTCGGACAGCAGGGGGAACGTCAGACCCTCGGCATCGCGGAACTTCGCGAGCTTCTCCGGCTTGTCCGCAGAGATGCCGACCACCGCGAACCCGGCGGAGTCGAACTGGCGCAGGTTGTCGCGGAAGTCGCACGCCTGCTTCGTGCAACCCGGGGTGGAGGCCGCCGGATAGAAGTAGACGATGACCTTGCGGCCGCGGTAGTCGGCGAGCGAGGTCTCGCTGCCGTCGGCGTCGGGCAGGGTGAACGGCGGTGCGGTGTCACCGGGGCTGAGACGGGTCATGGCCGCAACCGTACCGAGGGCCGGTGCCGTGGAGATCACGCACTAGGCTCGGCGCAACGGCCCGTGCGGGCCACAGGGAGAGGAGCGGCGGTGGCCGGCGAGCGCAGCCCCGAGGAGATCCAGCGCGACATCGAGCAGGCGCGCGCGGCGCTCGCAGTGGCGGTGGACCAGCTCGCCGAGCGGACCAGCCCGAAGCGGGTCACGAACGACGTGAAGCAGGCGCTCGTCGCGAAGGCCTCCACCCCCCAGGGCAAGGCGGTCATCGGTGCCGCCGGGGCACTGGTGCTCCTGCTCGTCGTCCGGCGGATCCGCCGGCACTGACGTCGTGTCCAGCGCGATCCTGCTGATCTCGTGCCGGGACCAGCCCGGTCTGGTGCACGGCGTCGCCGAGTTCGTCCTTTCGATCGACGGCAACATCGTGCATGCCGAACAGCACGTGGATCGCGAGGCGAGTGTCTTCTTCCAGCGGGTCGAGTTCGACGTGAGCGGGTCGTCCCTGCAGCGCGACGATGTCAGTGCAGCGTTCGCGCCCGTCGCCGAACGCTTCGGTATGCAGGCCTCGCTGCGGTGGTCGGACGACCGCCCGCGCATCGCGATCCTCGCCTCCCGCGAACCGCACTGCCTCGCCGACCTGCTGGCGCGCTGGCGCTCGGGGGAGCTGCCGGCCGACATCGTGGCCGTCATCAGCAACCATCCCGACCACGGTGCCCTCGCCGAGTTCTCCCGCGTGCCCTACCACCACCTGCCGGTCGACGAGGACAGCAAGTCGCAACAGGAGGCGGCGGTCGTCGAGTTGCTCCGGACCTACGACGTCGACCTCGTCGTCCTCGCGCGCTACATGCAGGTGCTGACCGGAACCGTCCTCGACGCGTACCCGAACCGGATCATCAACATCCACCACTCCTTCCTGCCTGCGTTCATGGGTGCACGTCCTTATCACCAGGCGCAGCGTCGCGGTGTGAAGTTGATCGGCGCCACGGCGCATTACGCGACCGCCGAGCTCGACGACGGGCCGATCATCGCCCAGGAGGTGACGCCGGTCAGCCACCGCGATTCGGTTGCCGACATGGTGCGCAAGGGTCGCGACCTCGAGAAGGTCGTCCTCGCCCGAGCGGTGCGCTCGCATGCGGAGCACCGCACCCTCGTCTTCGGGAACAAGACCGTCGTGTTCGGGTGAACGCAGGACGAACGCGCAGTGAACCCGGCTCGCGAGGGGATGCGAGTCGACGGCTTCCGGTCTGACTAGGCTCTGATCGTCTGAGCCCCCTTCGCCGAGGAGCACCGTGGCTTTCCGCCTCACGCCGCGCGACACCGCGTTCTACGACATGTTCACCGAGTCGGGCCGCAACGTCGCCGAGTCCACGGACGTCCTCGCCGGCCTGCTCGACCCGAACGCGAACCGTGAGGCGATCGCCAAGGAGCTGCGGGAGCGTGAACACGCAGGCGATTCCGTCACCCATCGGATTATGCGCCAGCTCAACACCAGCTTCGTCACGCCCTTCGACCGCGAGGACATCTACCGGCTGGCATCCGCGCTCGACGACGTCGTCGACGCCATCGAGGCGGCGGCTGATTTCATCGTTCTGGCCGACGTGGGCAAGCTGCCCGCCCTGATGGGCGAGCAGATCAGCCTGCTGCAGCGCTCTGCCGCGCAGACGGCGGATGCGATGTCGCGGCTGCGAACGCTGCGCGACCTCGAGCCGTACTGGATCGAGGTGAACCGGCTCGAGAACGAGGCCGACCGCGTGTACCGCAAGCTGCTGTCGCGCCTGTTCAGCGGTGACTACGACGCGCTCACCATGGTGAAGCTGCGCGAGGTCGCCGACGGGCTCGAGGACGCCGCCGACGCGCTCGAGCACGTGGCACACGCAGTGGAGACGATCGCGGTCAAGGAGTCATAGGGGTGGACTCCACTGCCCTGGTGGTGGTCATCGTCGCAGTCGCCCTCGGGTTCGACTACACGAACGGCTTTCACGACTCAGCCAACGCCATCGCCACCTCGGTCTCGACCAAGGCACTCACGCCGCGCGTCGCGCTCGCGATGGCGGCCGTGGCGAACGTGGTGGGCGCGCTGATCTCGACGAAGGTGGCCGCCACCGTCGGGAAGGGCATCATCGCGACGCCAGACGGTCGGCACGGCTTGGTGGTCGTGCTCAGCGCGTTGCTCGGCGCCATCGCCTGGAACCTGGGCACGTGGTACTTCGGGTTGCCCTCCTCGTCGTCGCACGCACTCATCGGCGGGCTGGTCGGCGCTGCGCTGGCCGGGTCCGAGTCGGTCAAGTGGTCGGGCGTGGTCGACAAGGTCATCCTGCCCATGGTGATCTCGCCGCTCATCGGTTTCGGCGGCAGCTACCTGTTCATGCTGTTGATCCTGTGGACCTTCCGGAAGGTGAACGCGGTCAAGGCCAACCGCGGCTTCCGGTGGGCGCAGATCGCCTCCGCGGCGACGATGGCCTTCGGTCACGGCTCGCAGGACGCGCAGAAGACCATGGGCGTCATCGCGCTGACGCTCGTCGTCTCCGGCCACCTCGGCCCGAAGGAGGGCATCCCGCTCTGGGTGATCCTGGCTGCGGCGGCGGCGATCTCACTCGGGACGTACTCCGGCGGCTGGCGCATCATGCGCACGCTCGGCCGGCGGATCTTCTCGCTGACCCCGGCGAGCGGCTTCGCTGCCCAGACGGTCGCGAGCGCCGTCATGCTGGGCACCGCGCACTACGGCCTGCCGGTGTCGACCACGCACGTCATCACGTCGTCGGTCATGGGCGTCGGGGCTACCCGTCGGGTGTCGGCGGTGCGGTGGGGCGTTGCCGGCAACATCGTGTTCGCCTGGGTGCTGACTATCCCGGCCGCCGCGGCGGTGGCGGCGCTCATGTCGCTCGTCCTGCACCCGTTGCTCGACTGAATCGCACGGTGTCGCCGGGTCGCAGTTGCGCGGCCGCGTCGAGGTCGGCCCGCACGACCACCGCCAGCACCGGGTAGCCGCCGGTCACTGGAGCGTCCGGTCCGAACACGATCGGCCGTGCGTCTGTCGGTACCTGGATCGCGCCCGGCAGGGTCGGTTCGCTCGGCAACTCGTCCGATCGGGACCGGCGCAGGTTCGGGCCGTCAAGCCGAATGCCGATCCGGTCGGACTCGCCCCGGACCGTCCACGCGGAGCCGGTCAGCACCTCGAGCGCCTCGGGGTCGAACCAGTCGTCGCGCGGACCCACCAGTACGCGCAGGGACGGCCGCGGCATCGCTGGAGCGGCCGCGGTGCCCGAGACCGGGCCGCACGCCGCTGCGCCGATCCCGAGCAGGTCGCCGGCGCGAACTGGCGGCGGACCCAGCCCGCTGAGGGTGTCCGTGCTGCGAGAACCGAGCTGCGCTGCGACGTCGACGCCGCCGCGTATCGCGAGATAGGTACGCAGCCCGCGTGCCGGCAGTCCGAGCCGGACCGACCTGCCGGCCCCGACCGTGACCGGCGTGCCCCAGTCCAGGCCGGGACATGAGGCGCCTGTGACCGCCACCGTCGCCGCTCTGGTAAACCGCAGTTCCAGGCCGCCGAACGTCACCTCGAACGCCGCGGTGTCCTCGGGGTTGCCGACGAGCCGGTTGGCCAGGCGCAGCGCCGCCCGGTCGAACGCGCCGGAGCGCGGCACGCCCAGACGCGCCCAACCGGGCCGCCCGCCGTCCTGGACGGTGGTGAGCGGTCCGGGTGCGACGACCTCGATCACCGCGGGACGAACCGCACCGGGGTGCCGGGCGCCAGCAGCGCCGGCGGGTCACGCTCGACGTCCCAGAGAGCCGTGTCGGTCCTGCCGAGCAGGCGCCATCCCCCGGGCGAGCGCCGCGGATACACCCCCGTGAACTCCGCCGCGATCCCGACCGAGCCGGCCGGGACCGCGGCGCGCGGCTCGCCCAGCCGGGGAACCTGCAGTACCGGATCGAGCCCGGTGAGGTAGGCGAAGCCCGGGGCGAAGCCGCAGAAGGCGACGGTGTACTCGGCAGCGGCGTGGCGCCGAACGACCTCCTGAACGGAGATGTCGGCGACGTCGGCCACGCCGTCGAGGTCGGCTCCGTCGTAGCGCACCACGAGCGTGACCAGCCGCGCCGCGGTGCTCTCGGGCGGGGGTTCGCCGTCGAGCGCCGCGGCGACCGACTCCCAGGTGATGATGTCCGGCTCGAACTCCACCAGCAGCGTGCGGGCGGCCGGCACCACCTCGACGACGCCGGCGACATCGTCGAGCAGGTGAGCTACCGCCACGGGTGCTCGCCCCGCCGGGACGTCGACCAGGACGGCGCGCTCGCCGTAGGGCCGGGCGCCGAGCGTCATTGCGCGAACGGCTCGACGTCGACTTCCGCGGCGGCGAGGGCGTCCCGGACGGCCCAGGCGATCGCAACCGCCCCGGGGGTGTCGCCGTGCACGCACAGCGAGGCGGCGGCCACCCGCACCGTCGAGCCGTCGACAGCCTCGACCGACTCGGTCGTGGCGATTCCCACCGCGCGGGTGGCGACGAGTTCGGGGTCGTCGAGCACGGCGCCGTCCTCGGACCGGGGAACCAGCCGCCCGTCCGGCCGGTAGGCACGGTCGGCGAAGCCTTCGGGGACGAACGGCACCCCTTGCCGGAGCGCCGCGGCGGCCAGTTCGGAGCCGGGCAGCCCGAGCAGCGGCACGCGCTGGTCATACGCGGCGACGGCCCGGGCGACGGCATCGGCCTGGATTGCGTCCTCGGCGGCGGTGTTGTACAGCGCGCCGTGTGGCTTCACGTAGCGCACGCTCGTCCCTGCTGCGCCGGCAAACGCGTCCAGCGCACCGATCTGGTACAGGACGTCGGCCGCCAGATCGTCGGGATCGACGTCGAGACGCCGCCGGCCGAACCCCGCGAGGTCGCGGTAGCCGACCTGGGCGCCGATGGAGACCCCCCGCTCCGCGGCCACCGCGCAGATGCGCCCCATGGTCGACGGATCCCCGGCGTGGAAGCCGCACGCGACGTTCGCACTGGTCACGACGTCGAGCATCGCGTCGTCGTCACCGAGCCGCCAGATGCCGAAGCCCTCACCGAGATCGGCGTTGAGGTCGATGCGCACGACCCGAACGTTAGCGGTGGTACCGCTGCCACTGCAGACGGACGCGAGAGGGGAACGCCGCCGTCACCTGCCAAAGGTTGGGCTCTTCGCCCGACACCGTGCACCCGCCCGGCAGAATGCCGGGCATGACCGCGCCCCTCTCGTCGTACGCCAGCGAGATCTACCTGCAGGGCATGGCGGGCAACCGCCCGGCCCTGGGCACCGATCCGTCCCAGCTCGAGGCAGCCGCGATGGCCGAGATGGCACCCGAGCCGTACTGGTACGTCGCGGGCGCTGCGGGCGCCGGCGCGACGGCCCGCGCCAACCGCGAGGCGTTCGACCGCGTCCGGATCGTCCCACGGATGCTCACCGGCGCGACGCATCGCGACCTGTCGACCACGGTGCTCGGCACCGCGATGCCGGCGCCCGTCATCACCGCACCGGTCGGCGTGCAATCGATCGTCCACCCGGACGCCGAATTGGCCGTCGCTCGGGCCGCGGCGGAGCTGGGGCTGCCGATGGTGCTGTCGACGGTCTCGTCGTTCCCGATGGAGCAGGTCGCCGAGGCGAGCGGTTCGGGACCCCGGTGGTTCCAGCTGTACTGGCCCAACGACGAGGAGGTCTGCGTGAGCTTCCTCGAGCGGGCCAAGGCGAGCGGCTTCAGCGCGCTCGTCGTCACGCTCGACACGTGGCTGCTCGGCTGGCGACCGCACGACCTCGATGCCGCCTACCTGCCGTTCCTCTCCGGCGCGGGTTTGGCGACGTACTTCTCCGACCCCGCTTTCTGCGGCTCCCTCGAGAACGCGCCGGCGGACGACCTGCCGGCGGCACTCATGCGCTGGCTGCCTATGTTCACCGGCTCCGACCACACCTGGGACAACATCGCCTTCCTGCGTGAGCACTGGGACGGCCCGATCGCGCTGAAGGGCATTCAGCACGTGGACGATGCGCGGCGGGCCGTCGACGCCGGAGTCGACGGCATCGTCGTGTCCAACCACGGCGGGCGCCAGGTCGACGGCGCCATCGCCTCCCTCGACGCACTGCCCGCGATCGCCGATGCGGTCGGCGATCGGGTCGAGGTGCTGTTCGACTCCGGCATCCGCACCGGCGCGGACATCGTCAAGGCACTCGCGCTCGGGGCGCGCGCTGTGCTGGTGGGCCGGCCGTGGGTCTACGGGCTGGCACTCGGCGGCCAGGACGGCGTCAAGCACGTGCTGCGCAGCCTGCTCGCCGACCTCGACCTCACCATGGCGCTATCGGGCCACCGGCGCCCGGCCGACCTGTCGCCCGACATGCTGCGGCGCGCAACCGGTGATCGCTGATCGTGGTCCCCGCGCCGCGCCCGCCGGCTGACAGGATGGCCGGGTGAGCGACCGGCGGCAAGTGACGATCCTCGGCTCGACCGGCTCGATCGGGACCCAGGCGATCGACGTCGTCCGCGCCGCGCCCGACCGGTTCGACGTCGTGGCGATCTGTGCCGGTGGCCGGGACGTCGCGCAGCTGGCCGAGCAGGCGATCGCACTGGGCGTGCGTGCGGTCGGGGTGACGCGGGCCGCGGCGGCGGACGAGCTTCGTTCGCTGCTCGCCCGGCAGCCGCGGGCGGACGCGCCGCCGCCGGAGGTTCTCGTCGGACCCGGCGCGACCGTCGAGTTGGCCGTGCGCGACGCCGACGTCGTCCTCAACGCGGTCGCCGGGGCGCAGGGGCTGCGCGCGACGATCGCCGCCCTCGAGGCCGGCCGGACCGTCGCGCTGGCGAACAAGGAGTCGCTCGTCGCGGGGGGTTCGCTGGTCCGGGACCGCGCCCGCCCCGGGCAGCTGGTGCCGGTCGACTCCGAGCACTCGGCGCTCGCCCAGTGCCTGCGCGGCGGTTCGGCCGACGAGGTCCACCGGCTGATCCTCACGGCGAGCGGCGGGCCGTTCCGCGGCCGGCGCCGCGACGAGCTGGGCGACGTAACGCCGCGGCAGGCGCTGGCTCACCCGACCTGGGACATGGGGCAGCTGGTGACGACGAACTCCGCGACGCTGGTGAACAAGGGCCTCGAGATGATCGAGGCGCACCTGTTCTTCGGCGTGCCGTACGACCGGATCGAGGTCGTCGTGCATCCGCAGTCGGTGGTGCACTCCATGGTCGAGTTCACCGACGGGTCGACCATCGCGCAGGCCTCGCCACCGGACATGCGGTTGCCCATCGCGCTCGCCCTGGACTGGCCGCACCGGGTGCCCGGGGCGGCGCGCCCGGTCGACTGGACGAGCGCACAGCAGTGGACGTTCGAGCCGCTCGATCCCGAGGCGTTCCCCGCGGTCGAGCTGGCCCGGCGGGCCGGCATCGCCGGCGGCCTCGCCCCAGCCGTCTTGAACGCCGCCAACGAGGAACTCGTCGGGGCCTTCCACGCCGGTTCGGTCAGATTCCTGGATATCGTCGACGGGATTGCCGATGTAGTCGAGGAGTGGCTGAGCGGACCGCACGCCGGGGCAGGAAACCCCGGTACCGTCGATGACGTCGAACAGGCTGAGGACTGGGCGCGCCGGCGTGCGCGCGCGCGGGCCGCCAGTACCTGACGACACGCGACGACATGACGTCACCACGGTGACGAAGGAGGCCGACCGATGCTGTATGCCGCGGGCGTCCTCATTTTCGCGTTCGGGCTGCTCGCCTCCATCGCGCTGCACGAGGTCGGGCACATGGTGCCGGCCAAGAAGTTCGGCGTGAAGGTGACCCAGTACATGGTCGGCTTCGGCCCGACCATGTGGTCGCGCAAGCGCGGCGACACCGAGTACGGCGTGAAGGCGATCCCGCTCGGCGGCTACATCCGCATGATCGGCATGGTCCCGCCGCGGGCCGACGGGTCGCGGTCGCGCTGGCCGCGGCGTTTGGCCACCGCCGTCGAGGACTTCCGGCAGATGAGCCGCGCCGAGGTCGAGCCCGGCGACGAGCCCCGCGAGTTCTACCGGCTCACGCCCGGCAAGAAGATGATCGTCATGGTCGGCGGTCCGACCATGAACCTTCTGATCTATCTCGTGCTGATGATCGTCCTGCTCATGACGATCGGCATCCAGCACAGCGACGCGACCACGCAGATCAGCTCGATCACCAAGTGTGTAGTGCCGGCCGGCTCCGCCGCGGCGAAGTCCGACACCTGTCCCACCGACGCGCTGGCCGCGCCCGCGTTCGGCAAGCTCCAGCCCGGGGACAAGATCGTCTCCGTCGACGGCTCGCCGATCACGTCCTGGAACCAGCTGGTCACGGTCATCGAGCCGTCGGCCGGGCGCACGCTGCAGGTCGTCGTCGACCGCAACGGCACCCAGCAGACGGTCGCGATCACCCCGGTTCGCAACCTGAAATACGCCAACGCATCCGGGACGCAGACCAAGGAGGCGGGCTACCTCGGTATCGCGCCGGTCACGCACGACTACTACCAGGCCCTCGCCATCACCCAGGTTCCGGGCCAGATCGGGTCCCAGGTCAAGGCGGGGTTCGCTGCGCTGGGCAGCTACCCGCAGAAGATCGGCAGCCTCTGGAACACCGTCTTCGACGGCAAGCCGCGCGACGTCAACGGCGCGATCGGCGTCGTCGGTATCGGCCGCCTCGGCGGCGATGTCGCCGGATCGCACCAGCTCACCCTCAAGGACAAGGTCGCGGCGCTGGTGAGCCTGCTCGCCGGCGTGAACCTGCTGCTGTTCCTGTTCAACCTGCTGCCGCTGCTGCCGCTCGACGGCGGCCACGTCGCCGGCGCACTGGTCGAGGCGGGCAAGCGGGGCCGTGCGAGGTTGCGCGCGAGGCGTACCGGCGAGCGCGTCCGGCCGCAGATCTTCGTGGACACGGCGCAGATGCTCCCGGTCATGTACGGGGTCGCGTCCGTGTTGATCGTGCTGACCCTGCTCACGCTTTATGCCGACATCGTCAAGCCCGTGTCCATCAGCGGCGGATAATGAGATCGTGACCGTTTCCCTGGGCATGCCCACCACCGCCCCGCCCGTGCTCGCGCCCCGGCGGGCGTCCCGTCAGATCAAGGTCGGCTCGATCCTCGTCGGAGGCGACGCGCCGATCTCCGTGCAGTCGATGACGACGACGCTCACCGCCGACGTCAACGCGACCTTGCAGCAGATCGCCGAGCTCACCGCGGCCGGCTGCGACATCGTGCGCGTCGCCGTCCCGTCGCAGGACGACGCCGAGGCGCTGCCCGCGATCGCGCGCAAATCGCAGATCCCCGTCATCGCCGACATCCACTTCCAGCCGAAGTACGTCTTCGCCGCGATCGAGGCCGGGTGCGCCGCCGTGCGCGTCAACCCGGGCAACATCAAGGCTTTCGACGATCGCGTCGGCGAGATCGCCCGCGCGGCGGCCGATGCCGGGGTATCCCTGCGCATCGGCGTCAACGCGGGCTCGCTGGACAAGCGGCTGCTGGCCAAGTACGGCAAGGCCACCCCGGAGGCACTCGTCGAGTCGGCGCTCAACGAGGCCGCGCTGTTCGAGGAGCACGACTTCCGCGACTTCAAGATCTCGGTGAAGCACAACGACCCGGTCGTCATGGTCCGCGCGTACGAACTGCTCGCCCAAGCCTGCGACTACCCGCTGCATCTCGGCGTCACCGAGGCGGGACCGGCCTTCCAGGGCACCATCAAGTCCTCGGTCGCGTTCGGCGCGCTGCTGTCGCAGGGCATCGGCGACACGATCCGAGTGTCCCTCTCGGCGCCGCCGGTCGAGGAGGTCAAGGTCGGCCGGGCGATCCTCGAGTCGCTCAACCTGCGCCCGCGGCGCCTCGAGATCGTCTCGTGCCCGTCCTGCGGGCGGGCCCAGGTCGACGTCTACACCCTGGCCGAGAAGGTCACCGCCGGGCTCGAGGGCATGACCGTTCCGCTGCGCGTCGCCGTCATGGGCTGCGTCGTCAACGGCCCGGGCGAGGCCCGCGAGGCCGATCTCGGCGTCGCCTCGGGCAACGGCAAGGGCCAGATCTTCGTCAAGGGCGAAGTGGTCAAGACCGTTCCGGAGTCGCAGATCGTCGAAACGCTGATCGAGGAGGCGCTGCGCCTCGCGGACGAGATGGGCGACGCCGGCGTCGAGTCGGGGGAGCCCACCGTCACCGTCACGTGACGGTGACGGTGCAGGCCGCGGACTGGGACGATCCCGACGCCGAGGCGCTGCGCGCCGCGCAACGCGTCGAGCTCGACACGATGTACGGCGCGGACGTCGAGCCGGGCGCCAAGCCGTCGGCGGCCGACATCAGCTACTTCGTCCTCGCCCGCGATGCCTCCGGCGTTGCGGTGGGCTGCGGCGCCTTACGCCGGTTGGACGAGCACGCCGCCGAGATCAAGCGGATGTTCGTCCCGAAGCCGTATCGGGGTCGTGGCATCTCGCGTGCGGTTCTCTCTGCGCTCGAGGAGCACGCCAGGCGGTTCGGATGGCGCGTGTTGCGCCTCGAGACCGGGCCGCTGCAGGTCGAGGCGATCGGGCTGTACACCAGCGCGGGGTACACGCCGATCCCGCCGTTCGGCCCCTATGTCGATTCCGGGTTCTCGCTGTGCTTCGAACGCCCGCTGTGAGCTCGGCGGTAACGTCTCGCGGGTGACCGCTGTCGAGGCCCGGCGCGATGCGCCGGTCGCGGTGCTCGGCGAGCAGTCCCTGCGCGCGGTGCAGGAGATCATCGACCGCGATCCGTTCGTCAATGCCGTGGCCTCTGCGCGCGTGCGAGCGGCCGGTTCGCTCGCAGCCGACCGTCTTGGGGGTTATGTCGTCGGCTGTCCCGGCCCGGACGGCGGACTCGCAGCCTGTTTCGCCGGTGGCACCCTGCTACCTCTCGGCGGTGACAGCCAGGCGCTCGCCCGGCTCGCCGACTTCGTGGCGCGGCACCCCCGCGTGTCGACCTCGATCGTGGGGCGTGCCGACGCCGTGCGGGACATGTGGAAACGGCTGGCACCGGCATGGGGGCCCGCCCGGGCCGTGCGGGAGGCGCAGCCGCTTCTCGTCGCCGACCGGACGCCGGGCGTAGCGCGAGACCCGGACGTCCGCGCCGTGCAGCCGCATCAGCTGGAGCGTTACCTGCCCGCCGCCGCAGCGATGTTCACCGACGAACTCGGCATGTCGCCCCACGTGTCTCCCGGCACTGCCGCGTTCCACGCCCGGATCCGGCACGTGATCGCCGAGGGGCACGCCTTCGCGAGCGTCGACTTCCGCGGGCAGGTGATCTTCAAGGCCGAGATCGGCGCGATCACACCGCACACCGCGCAGTTGCAGGGTGTGTGGGTGCGTCCGGACCTGCGCGGCCGCGGCGTCGCCACGGCCGCGCTCGCCACCGTCTTCGAGCACGCCCTGGCGCTGGCGCCGACGGTGAGCCTGTACGTCAACGACTACAACCTCGCCGCCCGGCGCCTGTACGACCGGCTGGGCATGCGCCAGCACGCGACGCTGTCGACCGTCCTGCTCAGCTGACGCGGTTGCGAGCCCCGATAGGTTCGCTCTCATGGGGACGCCGATCGACGCCGTGATCTTCGACTGGGGCGGCACGTTGACGCCGTGGCACACGCTCGAGCCGCTGGAGGCATGGGTCGCCGCCGTGGGTGACGCCGAGCTTGCCGGGCTGTTGCACTCTGCTGAGGAGCAGGCCTGGCTGCGCAGCCGCGACGAGCACCGCAGCGCCACCCTGGCCGACGTCTTCGCCGCCGTCGACGTCGAGCACACCGACGAGATGCTGGCCGAGTTCTACCGCTGGTGGGAGCCGCACACCTTTCTGGACCCGGACGTGCCGCAGCTGTGGGCCGGTCTCAAGGACCGAGGCATCCGCATCGGCGTCCTGTCCAACACGCTGTGGTCTCGCACCGAGCACGAGCGAATCTTCGCGCGCGACGGCGTCCTGGACCTCATCGACGGCGCCGTGTACACGTCCGAGATCCCATGGACCAAGCCGCACGCCGAGGCGTTCCAGGCGGCGATGGCCGCCGTCGGCGTCACCGACCCGGCACACGCGGTGTTCGTCGGCGACCGGCCCTTCGACGACATCCACGGTGCCAAGTCCGCCGGCATGCGTGCCGTGCTCGTCCCGCACAGCTCCATCCCGGCGGTCCAGCACGGGCCAGTGGCCGGCGAGCCCGACGCGGTCATCCAGCGCCTGGCCGAGCTGTTGCCCCTCATCGACGGCTGGCGCTGACGCTCCAGCGCAAATCGATAGATCCAGGCGGCGGGGGCGAGCACACTCGGCGGGTGCCCATCGACATCCGCCGTGCCACTCAGGACGACTTCACCGCCATCGCTGAGATCGACATGGCGAGCTTCGGGGAGGAGATCGTTCCCGAGCAGCTCGCCGACTCCCTTCCGATGCTGGATCCGGACCGCTTCCTCGTCGCCACCGACGCGGGCCGCATCGTCGGTGTCACCGGCGACTACCCGTTCACGATGACCGTTCCGGGCGGACAGCTGGACGTCCCAGGCGTGACCTGGGTGTCCGTCGACGTGACCTACCGCCGGCGCGGAGTGCTGCGCGGGCTGATGCAGCGGCAGCTCGCCGACTACCGCGACGCCGGCTACGCCGCGGCGATCCTGACGGCGAGCGAGGGTGGCATCTACGGCCGGTTCGGCTACGGCGCGGCCTCCCAGGTGCGCAGGACCTCGATCGACCGACGCCTGGTACGCCTGCTCGAGCCGGGTGACCCCGCCGCCGTCGAGCGCCTCAACGGCGGCGAGGCACGCAAGCGGCTGCCCGAGATCCACGAACGGTGGTGCGCACAGACCCCGGGTGCCCTGCACCGCAACGACGGGTGGTGGGACCTGCTCACCGCCGACCGGGAATGGCAGCGCGACGGGATGTCGCCCCAATTCCACCTGGTGCATGCCGACGGGTACGTCAGCTACCGGATCAAGGCGAACTGGAACGACGGCGACCCTCGCCATCTGGCCTGGATCACCGACTACGTGATCGGCACGCCGCGCGCGCACCGCGACCTGTGGCAGGTACTGCTGGGTCTCGACCTGGTGGGCTCGATCGAGAGCTATCGCATCCCGATCGACGACCCGTTGCCGTACTTGCTCGACAACGGCCGTCAGGTGCGCACGACGAACGTCGGTGACGGTGTCTGGGTGCGGCCGCTCGATGCCGCCGCGATGCTGTCGGCCCGGACCTACGCGGTCGACGTGTCCGCCGTCCTCGAGATCACCGACGGCGACGACCGGTCACGGCTCTGTCTCGAGGGCGGCCCCGGGGGTGCGACGTGTGAACCGACGAGCCGCGCTCCCGACGTCAGCCTCGACGTCGCAGCTCTGGGGTCGCTGTACCTCGGCGGCAACCGCGTCGCACCGCTGGTGGCGGCCGGACGGGTGTCAGGCGGCGACGCAGCCCTTCTCACGCGGCTCGACCGGGCCCTGCTCGCCGACGTGGCACCGAGGCACGGCACCGGGTTCTGATCAGATCCCCGGGAACGGCACCGTGGCACTCCCTTCCCCGGCGCCGACCCGCCACCTGGTGGCCCGGACCGCGGCCGAGGTGAGGGCCGCCTGCGCGGGAGCGCGCAGCGTTTCGCGCGACGGGTCGCTGGCGGCCTGGGCGTACAGGTAGCGCCACGCAGCCGCGGCGGCGACCTCGAGAGCGACGGCGACCCGCAGCGCGGTCGGGGCACTGGTGGCCGCGTAGACGGACGGGTAGTCGGCCTGTGCCGCGACAGGCGTGCGGCCCGCCGCGGCCATCGCCGCCGTCGTGCTGTCGCGCAGGCTGGCGTGCGCGTCCTGGCACGCGCGGGCCAGCGAGCGCAGCTCGCCGCTGTTCAGCCTCGGGCCGAGCACGCCGTAGCCGAACACCGCCTCGTGCTCTGTGGCGAGCGCCGCCTGCCACGCGTCGTCGACCGCGCTCACGCGAGCAGTTCCCGATGGGTCTGTTCGCAGGCCGCGATGCTCGCCAGCAGCGCCGCGTCCCGCCCGGTCAGCCGTGCGGCCCGCGCCGCCGCGCGGCTGGCCGCCTGCCCCTCGGTCGCCGCGAGCTGCGCGCGGGTGAGGGCCTGCGGTGCGCTTTCGGCGGCGCTCGGGACCGGCGGCTTCCCGGTGATGGCACCGATGGCCACCTCGAGCGCGGCGACGTGCTGTTCGTGGTCGGCGCGCACGCCGCTCAACGTGGCCCGCAGCGAGGCGTCGGCCGTGAGGGTCGCCTGGATCTGCGCTATGAGCGCTCGTTCCGCGCCCAGCGCCGCAACCAGGTCGGCGGGCGGCTGCTGCGCCGGACGGCCCGGCCGCAGTGGCCGCAGGAATCCGGCGCCCGTGCCGGCACCCGCGGCGAGCACCGCGCCCAATGCTGCGAGCAGTACGCCGCGCCGGCCGACCCGGAAGGACCCACCCGACCGGCCACCTGCGCCGTGCCGCTCGGCTACCCGGTCAGGGTCCGGGAGAGCGTGCGCCATGAGAACAGAGTCTCGCAGAGCGGATAGGCTCAGCCTCCGACAACTGCAGAGGAGGAGCGAGCGATGCCCAGCGCCGACCGGTCCGCCGGCCTTCCTCCCGGCCGCCCCGGCACCGGTAGCACGACCGAGACGCGTCGGCGGCTGCTCGAACTGCTCGAGCCGGTCGTCACCGCGGCCGGCTACGACCTCGAGGACGTCACGGTGACCCCCGCTGGTCGCCGCAGCCTGGTCCGGGTCAGTGTCGACGCCGACGGAGGGATCGACCTCGACGCCGTGGCCGAGGTGACGCGCGCCGTGTCCGGCGCCCTCGACGACGAGACACCGGGCGGCGCCGCGTTCGCCGGCCCGTACGTGCTCGAGGTCAGCTCCCCGGGTGTCGAGCGTCCGCTCACCGAACAGCGGCACTGGCGGCGCGCCGTCGGCCGCCTCGTCGACGTCGAGATCGATGCGGCGCCGGTGACCGGCCGGGTGCTCGACGTCGCAGGGGACGAGGTCACCCTCGAGATCTCCGGCCTCCGCCGTACCGTCCCGCTCGCCGCACTGGGCCGCGGCAAGGTCCAGGTCGAATTCAATCGCGGTGGCGCCGACGGCCCTGACGACGAGGAGGGCTGAGCGCCGTGGTCAACGTCGACATCGCCGCACTTCGCAGCATCGAGCGCGAGAAGGAGATCCCGTTCGACGCCCTCATCGACGCCCTCGAGACGGCGCTGCTGACCGCGTACCGGCACACCCCGCACTCGATGCCGCACGCGCGCGTCGTCGTCGATCGCAAGAGCGGCGAGGTGACGGTCTGGGCCCAGGACCTCGGGCCCGACGGCGAGCTCGTGGAGGAGTACGACGACACCCCGACCGACTTCGGCCGGGTCGCGGCGATGACGGCCCGCCAGGTGATCCTGCAGCGGTTGCGGGACGCCGAGCACGACCAGACCTACGGCGAGTACTTCGGCCGCGAGGGTGACATCGTCACCGGCGTGATGCAGGCCGATGCGCAGGCCGCACAGCGTGGGGTCGTCCTGATCGACATCGGCAAGGTCGAGGCGGTCCTGCCGCACTCCGAGCAGGTGCCGGGTGAGCAGTACACGCACGGGTCCCGTATCCGGGCCTACGTCATCGGTGTCTCGCGCGGCATGCGGGGCCCCCAGGTCACGGTCAGCCGCTCCCATCCCAACCTGGTCCGTAAGCTATTCGCCCTCGAGGTGCCCGAGATCGCCGACGGCAGCGTCGAGATCGTCGGCGTGGCGCGCGAGGCCGGACACCGAAGCAAGATCGCCGTGCGCAGCACCGTGCCGGGTCTCAACGCCAAGGGGGCCTGCATCGGGCCGATGGGGCAGCGGGTCCGCAACGTCGTCGCCGAACTGCACGGAGAGAAGATCGACATCATCGACTGGGCCGAGGACCCGGCCACCTACGTGGGCAATGCGCTGTCGCCGGCGCACGCCGTCGAGTCGCACGTCGTCGACCCGACGACCCAGGCGGTGCGGGTGGTCGTGCCCGATTTCCAGCTCTCGCTGGCGATCGGCCGCGAGGGCCAGAACGCCCGGCTGGCGGCCCGGCTGACCGGCTGGCGCATCGACATCCACAGCGACGCCGAGGGCACCGACGACGCCGGGGACGGCGACACTCCCGAGCGCGGGGAGACGCCGTCCCGCGCCGAGGAGTAGACTTGGTCACGGCCGCACGCACGTCGACGGCGTCCGAATCAGATCAGACCGGCTCAATGGGGAATCAGAACGCCCAGCGGCCGATCCGAACCTGCATCGGGTGCCGTGAACGGGCTCCGGCCGCCGAGTTGCTCCGCGTCGTCGTGGCGCCGGATGCGGCCGGTATCGCACCGGGGGACCCCCTGGGTGCCGTGCCCGTCGTGCCCGACCCGCGGCATCGGGCGCCCGGTCGAGGTGCCTGGCTGCACCCCGACTTCGGGTGTGTCGAGTTCGCGCAGCGGCGCCGGGCGTTCGCTCGGGCCCTCAGGGTGCCCGGTCCGATCGATCCGGCGGCGGTGTTCGAGCATCTTGAAGCACTGCACCAGCCACCAGCGGCCCCCCGCTAGGAGATGAAGTACCCATGGGCACTCGATGAAGCGCAAGCAATGAGCATGTCCACCGTCTAACCGGGGTCGAGCGGGAACCGCCGCTTGACCCTTTCGAAGGAGTCACGTGGCAGGCAAGGCCCGCGTGTCCGCGCTCGCGAAAGAGCTCGGACTCACCAGCAAGGAAGTTCTCGCAAAGCTCACCGAAATGGGTGAGTACGTGAAGTCGGCGTCCTCCACCGTCGAGGCGCCCGTCGCCCGCCGGTTGCGCGAGGCGTTCCCGGATGCCGGTGGCGCTGACGGCGCCGCCGCGGCTAACGGCACAGCTGCGCCCGCTCCGGCGAAGAAGGCTCCGGCCAAGAAGGCCGCGGCGGCTGCCGCCGCCCCCGTGGTCGAGGCGCCGATCGCGCCGGTGGTGCCGGCCGCCGAGCCGGTCGTGGCCGCGCCCGAGGCGCCTGTCGTTGCTGCGCCGGTCGTTCCGCAGGCCCCCGTCGGCCCGGCGGCGAGTGCGCCGGCCGCCCCCGATGCTCCGGCCGGGATCCCGGCGCCTGCTGCGCCTGCGCCCGGCCCACGGCCCGGCCCCCGCATCGCGAACAACCCCTTCGGCGTCGGCGGCAGCACCGCTGCGCCCCGTCCGGTCCCCCCGCGCCCGGCCGGCGCGCCTGGCATGCCGCCGCGTCCTGGCATGCCGCCGCGTCCTGGCGGCGCTGCCCCGGGCGGTCCGCGTCCCAATCCCGGCATGATGCCGCCGCGCCCGAACCAGGGCATGCTCCCCGGCCGCACTGGCCGTCCCGGCCCGGGTGGTCCGGGCGGTCCCGGCGGGCGTCCCGGCTTCGGCTCGCGCCCCGGCGCCCCCGGCGCCGGTCGTCCGGCCGGCCCGGGTGGTCCCGGTGGTGGCGGCAACTATCGCGGCGGCGGCGGCGGCGGCGGCGCCCCTGGTGGCGGCGGCGCCCCCGGTGGCGGCGGCCCGTACCGCGGCGGCCCGAGTGGTGGCCGTCCTGGTGGTCCCGGTGGCCGCGGTCGTGGCGCCGGCACCGCCGGTGCGTTCGGCCGGCAGGGTGGCCGTCCCACGCGTGGGCGCAAGAGCAAGAAGCAGCGGCGCCAGGAGTTCGACAACATGTCCGCGCCCTCGATCGGTGGCGTGCAGGTTCCTCGCGGCAACGGCGAGATCCTCCGCCTGCCGCGTGGCGCCTCGCTGTCTGACTTCGCCGAGCGAATCAATGCCGAGCCGGCATCGCTGGTCACCGTGCTGTTCCACCTCGGTGAGATGGTCACCGCGACCCAGTCGGTCAACGAGGACACCCTGCAGCTGCTCGGTGCCGAGTTGAACTACCAGGTCCAGGTCGTCAGCCCCGAGGACGAGGACCGCGAGCTGCTCGAGTCGTTCGACCTCACCTTCGGCGAGGACGAGGGCGAGGACGAGAACCTCGTCGCGCGTCCGCCGGTCGTGACCGTCATGGGTCACGTCGACCACGGTAAGACCCGGCTGCTCGACGCGATCCGCAAGACCAACGTCATGGGCGACGAGGCCGGTGGCATCACCCAGCACATCGGTGCCTACCAGGTGCACGTCGAGCATGACGGCCACGACCGCGCGATCACCTTCATCGACACCCCCGGTCACGAGGCGTTCACCGCCATGCGTGCCCGTGGTGCGGCGACCACCGACATCGTCGTGCTGGTCGTCGCTGCCGACGACGGTGTGATGCCCCAGACCATCGAGGCGCTCAACCACGCCCAGGCGGCGGAGGTCCCCATCGTGGTGGCCGTGAACAAGATCGACAAGGAGGACGCCAACCCGGCGAAGGTGCGCCAGCAGCTCACCGAGTACGGGCTGGTGGCCGAGGAGTACGGCGGCGACACGCTGTTCGTCGACGTGTCGGCACGGTCGAACCTCAACATCGACGGTCTGCTCGAGGGCATCCTGCTCACCGCCGACGCCGCACTCGACCTGCGGGCCAACCCCGACCAGGACGCGCAGGGCATCGTCATCGAGGCCCGGCTCGACCGCGGTCGCGGTCCGGTCGCCTCCCTGCTCGTGCAGCGCGGCACGCTGAACATCGGCGACTCGGTCGTAGCCGGCGACGCGTTCGGCCGAGTCCGGGCGATGCTGGACGAGAACGGGGACAACGTCGACATCGCCGGGCCGTCGCGCCCGGTGCAGGTGCTTGGCCTCACGTCCGTTCCCGGTGCCGGCGACTCGTTCCTCGTCGTCGAGGAGGACCGCATCGCGCGGCAGATCGCCGATCGGCGTTCGGCTCGAGAGCGCAACGCACAGCTCGCGTCCTCGCGCCGCCGCATCTCCCTCGACGACCTCGACAAGGCTCTCGCCGCCGGCGAGGTCCAGGACCTCAACCTGATCATCAAGGGTGACGTGTCCGGTTCTGTCGAGGCGCTCGAGGACGCACTGGTCAACATCGACATCGGTGACGACAAGGACGAGGTGTCGCTGCGGGTGATCGGCCGCGGCGTCGGTGCGATCACCGAGAACGACATCAACCTGGCGATCGCCTCGAATGCGGTGGTCATCGGCTTCAACGTCCGGCCCGAGGGCAAGGCGCGCGAGGCGGCCGACCGCGAGGGTGTCGACATCCGGTACTACACGGTGATCTACCAGGCCATCGACGAGATCGAGGCTGCGCTCAAGGGCATGCTCAAGCCCGAGTACGAAGAGGTGCAGCTCGGGACCGCCGAGGTCCGCGAGGTGTTCCGGGTGCCGCGAATCGGCAACATCGCCGGTTCGCTCGTCCGCAGCGGGACCATCCGGCGCAACAGCAAGGCGCGCCTGGTCCGCGACGGCACGGTCGTTGCCGACAACCTCACCGTCGAGTCGCTCAAGCGGTTCAAGGACGACGCGACCGAGGTGCGTGACGGTTTCGAGTGCGGTATCGGTCTGGGGTCGTACAACGACATCAAGATCGACGACGTGATCGAGACCTTCGAGCTGCGCGAGAAGCCGCGGGTCTGAGCCGAGCGGGAGGTCGGCCGTGGTGATCGGATCGCTCACGGTCGACCTGCTTCTGGGCGACGTGCACTCGCTCAAGGGCAAGCGCTCGGTCGTGCGTCCGCTCGTCGCCGACCTGCGTCGGCGCTTCGAGGTGGCGGCGGCCGAGACCGGCGCCCTCGACCTGCATCGCCGGGCCGAGGTGTCGGTGGCGGTCGTGTCGTCCACCCACGCCCACGCCGTGGCGGTGCTCGATGAGTGCGAGCGGTTCGTGGCCGGGCGACCCGAGGTGGAGCTGCTGGCGGCGCGCACCCGGGTGCTAGACGACGACGATCTCGACGAGGAGTAGGAAGAGTCTTATGTCCGAGCGACATCTTGTGGAGCGAGCATGAGCGATGCGGGACGAGCCCGGCGGCTTGCCGGGCGGATCAAGCAGATCGTGGCCACCGGCATCGAGATGCAGATCAAGGATCCGCGGCTCGGCATGGTGACGATCACCGATGTCCGGGTGACCGGCGACCTGCACGATGCGACGATCTTCTACACGGTGCTGGGTGACGAGAACGCGCGCCAGGCATCGGCGATGGCACTCGAATCTGCCAAGGGCGTGCTGCGCAGTGAGGTGGGGCGCCAGACCGGTGTGCGATTCACGCCGACGCTGAGCTTTCAGCTCGACGCGGTACCGGAGACGGCGCAGCAGATCCAGGAGCTGCTCGCCGTGGCGGCTGCGGCCGATGCCGAACTCGAGGCCGCGCGTCGGGGTGCGCGGCCGGCCGGCGACCCGGACCCGTACCGCAAACCGCGCGTCGACGACGACGTCGACGACGACTGACCGCTCGAACGGTCCATGACCAGCACGCTCGACGGCACCGGGGCGACCCGCCGCCTACTCACGCTCACGGTGTCGGCCTTCGTTGTCCTCGCCGCCGAGCCGCTCTACCTGCTCGTCGACACCGCGGTGGTCGGCCATCTCGGCGCGACACCGCTTGCCGGTCTTGGTATCGGCGGTGCGGTGATGGCCGTGCTGACCGTCGTCGGCACCTTCGTCGAGTACGGGACGACCGGGCGCGCCGCGCGCTGGTTCGGCGCCGGTCGTGCAGACGCGGCGCTGAACGAGGGCGTCCAGGCCTCCTGGATCGCGGTCCTGGTCGGGGTCGCGATGGTTGTCATCGGGGAGGCATTCGCCGGCCCGCTGACTTCCCTGCTCGCCGGCGGCCCAGGTGCGACCCAGCACGCTGCCGAGTCCTGGTTCCGGATCGCGGTCCTAGGCCTGCCCGGGGTGCTGCTCGTCCTGGCCGGCAACGGCTGGATGCGCGGCGTCCAGCGCACCCGCGAGCCGGTCGTGATCGTGCTCGCGGCCAACGCCGTGTCGGCGCTCGCCTCGCCGCTGCTCGTCTACCCCGCGGGCCTCGGGCTCGAGGGCTCGGCCGTCGCGAACGTCGCGGCCCAGGTGCTCGGTGCCGCCCTGTTCGTGCGCGCCCTGCGCCGATCGGCGACGTCGCTGCGTCCCGACCGCACGATCATGCGCGCGCAGCTCGGCGTAGGTCGCGACCTCATCGTGCGTGCGGCCGCGTTCCAGATCGCGTTCCTCTCCGCGGCCGGCGTCGCGGCCCGCATGGGGACCGCCGAGATCGCCGCACACCAGATCGGCCTGCAGCTGTGGGAGTTCACGGCGTTGCTGCTCGACTCCGTCGCCATCGCGGCCCAGTCACTCGTCGGCGCGGCGCTCGGCGGCTCCGACGTGATTGCCGCGCGCCGGCTTGCGTGGCAGGTGGCGCGCTGGGGGCTGGCCGCAGGCGTCTTGTTCGGCCTGGCGTATGCCGCGGTGTGGGCGGTGCTGCCGCGTGCGTTCACCTCCTCGGACGCGGTGGTGCACCAGGCGCACGTGCTGTGGCCGTGGTTCGTCGGCATGCTGCCCGCGGCGGGCATCGTGTTCGCCCTCGACGGCGTGCTGATCGGGGCCGGTGACGTCGCCTTCCTGCGCACGATCACCCTCATTGCCGCGGTGGGTGCGTTCGCGCCGCTGTGCTGGCTTGCGCTGCGGCTGCACTGGGGACTGGGCGGCGTGTGGGCCGGCCTCACCGCGTTCATCCTGGTGCGCTTGGTGGGGATGCTTTTGCGCACCCGCAGCGGGGCATGGGCCGTCGCAGGGGTGCAGCGGTGAGCGACGGGCTGGTGATCGTCGACAAGCCGGCCGGCTGGACGTCCCACGACGTGGTGGCCCGGATGCGCCGGCTGGCCGGTACGCGGCGGGTCGGGCACGCGGGGACGCTCGACCCGATGGCCACCGGTGTCCTCGTGCTGGGCGTGGCCAAGGCCACCCGCTTGCTGCACCACCTCGTGCTGACCGACAAGAGCTATACGGCCACGATCCGGCTCGGTCAGGCCACGGTGACCGACGACCGCGAGAGCGACGTCGTGTCATCGGCGTCCGCCGCCGTTCTCGACGACGGCACGGTGACGGCCGCAATGGAACAGCTCACCGGAGCGGTGCTGCAGGTGCCCAGCGCAGTGTCGGCGATCAAGGTGCACGGCGAACGTGCCTACAAACGGGTTCGCGAGGGTGCGGAAGTCGAACTCGCCGCCCGGCCGGTGACGGTGTCGCGATTCGAGGCGGTTGGGCTCGACCGGCCGTCGGACGAGCTGCTCGACGTACAGGTCGAGGTGGAGTGCTCCTCGGGCACCTACGTCCGCGCGCTGGCCCGCGACCTCGGTGCCGCGCTAGGCGTGGGTGGGCATCTGACCGCGTTGCGGCGTACCAGGGTCGGGCCGTTCACGCTCGCGGCAGCTGTCAGCCTGGACGAGCTGGCGGCTCTGGGCGACCCGGTGACGCTGCCGCTGGCCGAGGCGGTTCGCGCGGCCATGCCCGTGCGCGACCTCACCGAGGCGCAGGCGCGCGCCCTCTCGTACGGCCAGGCGATCGACGCCGCCGGCCTCACCGGGACCTACGGTGGGCTGGCGCCCGATGGCACGGTTGCCGCCCTGCTCGTCGAGGAGCTGGACCAGGCGCGGCCGGTGCTCGTCTTCGCTGCCGCCGGCTGACCCTGGGTCAGTAGAGCAGACCCGGGTTGAGGATGCCGAGGGGGTCCAGCGCCCGTTTCATGCCCCGATCTGTGTCGGCGCCTGCCCTGCCGATCGCGACCGAGGACCATGGCCTGCGCAATTCCGCGGCCGGGGGAATGCCGGTTACCTCGGATGTCAGTGTCGCGCCGAGGTCGACGATCTCGGCTCCAAGGCGCGTCGCACTGGCGGTGCCGGATGGGCCACCGCCGCGCGACTCGGTCGGCTCGCCGAACTTCCCGAGCGGTGTCACGTGCACGCGTCCGTGGGAGACGCAGGCCACGACGGCCAACCGGATCAGCTCTCGACGCTCGATCCGTTCGATCCCGGCAAGCAACTCCGCGAGCCGGCTTACCGGGACTGCGGTCGTCACAGTGCCCGTGCCGCCGCCCCGCGACCCCGACAACGCTCTCGACCTGCGGTCCGGTGTGTACGGGGCGACACTGCCTGCGCCGTACGCGGTGCAGAGGTCGGAGAAGCTGCTGCCGGCGGGCTCGACCTCGTCAAGGTGGCCGAGCAGGTGCCAGCTACCCGCCGGGCCGGACAGCCGTCGACCGCTTTCGCCGACTTCGAGGGCCGCATTGTTGAGCAGCTGCAGGCGCCGGATCGGCAGGGTGGCCACGCCATGGAACCCGGCCGACGCCGCAGCCGCCGACGTGGAGAAGCTCGCGCGGAATCCCTGGCCGGCTTCCGGCCGGCGGATGAGCCGCAACGTCACCTCGGTGATGACGCCGAGCATCCCGTCCGAGCCCGTGAACAGCCGGCACAGCGACATGTCCCCTTCGGCTGCGGGGCCACTGATCCGCATCGCGGTTCCGTCCGCGAGGACGACCCGCATGCCGACGACGAATTCGGCCACGGTGGCGCACGTTGCTGACGACGCGGCTTCGGCCGCGGTTGCGACTGCGCCGCCGACCGTGCTCGCCGCGCTGGGGGACCCGAGGGGCAGCGACAGGCCATGATCGATCGCCGCCTGCTCGACGGCGTCCAGCTTCGCGCCGGCGCCGGCCGTCACCTGAGCCCCGTCCGCGTCAATCCGAATTGCGCGCATGGCCGTGGTCGACAGGACCAACCCGCCTCGCACATCAAGGTGTGGCCGCCCCCGCGAGCCGCCGCCGCGAATGGAGACCGAGACCCGATTCGCGTGCGCCCGCCTCAACGCGGCTTGGACCTCGACGGTGTTCTGTGGCCGGACGGTACGCATGTGCCTCCCTCAACGTGTGTGATAAGTGTGTGGCACGGCACTTAACGCGGACTTGTCACCGGCTTGGCGACCCCTCGCCCGGCGGCCGTCCCAGCGCTCGAACCAGCCGCACGACCTCCTCCGGGCCCATCCCGTGGCCCGCGGCGTACGCCTCCGCCCACTGTGCTTCGCCGAGCGCAGCGCGGGCCTCGACCGGCCAGCCGTCCCGGCGGGCCATCTCGATGGATCCGGCCAGCCTGGCCATGGCGCTTCGCCGCGCATTGGCGGCTGAGAGCGCACGAGCCGCGACGGCGTAGGCGCGGCGCCCGCTTGCGATCGTGGCGGCCAGGTCCATCACGTCGACCGAGAGCTCCTGGTCCCGAAATGCCAGCGCCTGCGCCGCCCACCTGTCGAAATGAACCCAAGCCGCCTCTGCTCCGTCCACGTGAACGAGCGCCCAGACGTACTCGAGACGGGCAATGGCAAGCGGCCACTGGAAGTCGTTCTCGGCGTTGAACCGCATCGCCGCGTCGGCGCTCGCGAGCGCTGACAGGTGTTGGCCGGCACCGAGTTCGGCCATGACGAGGTTGGTCAAGGCGTAGGACTGCGTGCGCAGGTCACCGATCTCGCGAGCGACGTCCAGACAGGCTCGAAACGCCGATATCGCCTCGGGAAAACGTCCGACCTCGTGCAGCGCGCCGCCGAGCCGGTTGAGCTGCCGAGCTTCGAGATCGCGGCTGCCGAGAGAACGCGCCATCGCAAGCGCCCGCTCGCAGATCGCGGTTCCACTGGCCTTCCCGTCGGTCCTCAGCATCGAGGCGGCGAGGCCGTCGAGCAGGCCGACCATCTCCTCGCTCACCTCGTCGCCCGCATCGCGCAGAGCGCGCTCCAGCCAGATACGTCCTTCGGCGACATTGCCGAACCGGCCCCAATACCGGGCGCTGACATCGGTCAACAGGGCCCTGCCCGTCGCGTTGCGCTGAGGATCGGCCTGATCCCCGGGCTGCAGCGCGAAGTCCAGCGCGGCACGAATGTCGTTGTCCAAGGCGTTGAGACGGTCCAGCGCCGCGGTGTGCTGCGGCCCGGCAAGCGCCGCAGTCGCTGACTCGACGACTCGGCGGGTCCACGTCAGGTGCGCGAAGCGAGCGTGATCCTGCTCACCGCTGGCGTCCAGCCGTTCGAGCGCGAAGTCGCGGATCGTCTCCAGCATCATGACTTCCGGCTGGCCGTTCGGGCCTTCGCGAACCCTGATCAGGCTGGCGCGCGACAGCCGGCCCACCATGTCGAGCGGCTCGAGCGCGGCGGATGTCCCGTCTCCGGCGGGCGGCTGGTTTCCGTCGGCCAGCGCGACCTCCGCCACACCGTCGAGGTCGGCACCGCCGCGGAAGACCGCGAGCCTGCGGAAGGCTTGCTTGTCGGCGTCGCCCAGCCGGTCGTAGCTCCACGCGATCGTGGCGCCGAGTGTGCGGTGCCGCGCAGGGCGGTCGTTCGCCGTGACTCCCGTGCCCAGGCGACTGCCGAGATGAGACAGCAGCGCCTCGGGCGCGAGCAGGCGCGTCTGCGCGGCGGCGAGTTCCAGCGCCAGTGGCAAACCGTCGAGGCGATGGCACAGAGTCGCGACGGCGCCGGCGTTCTGCGGCGTCAGCGTGAATGACGGGCGGACGAGCTTCGCGTGCTGTACGAACATCTGCCCGGCACCCGACGCCAGAATGTCCGCCACCTCGGCCGAGGCGGGCAAGGACAGGGGAGCGAGTGGAAACTCCTGTTCGCCGGCCAGCAGCAGCGGCCGTCGCGACGACGCCAGCACGCGCAGCTCGGGCAGCGCACCGAGCAGCGCCGCCACGACGTCGGCTGCCTCCGGAATCTGCTCCAGGTTGTCCAGGACGAGCAGGACCCTGCGGCCGGCGAGGCTGTCCAGGACGGGGCGCGCGGCGTCACGGTCCCTGGCGTCGTCGGCGCCGACAACGTCTCCGATCGAGGACCACATGACCTCCGCGGTGCCGGCGCTCTCCAGAGCGACGAAGTACGTGTCGTACCCGTCCGCCGCGCCGTTCGCGGCACTGGCCAGGACCATGCGGGTCTTACCGGTCCCCCCGGGACCGGTGACTGTGACCAGTCGCGAGGATGCGTCGGCCCGGTAGGTCTGCAGCTGCGCAAGTTCGCGGTCACGGCCCACCAGCGACGTCGTCGGCGTCGGAAGTGGCGGCCGGCGCCGGGCGTCGGGGCCCGAACCGTCGTGCGCGGGACGGTCGTGCGCCTGCCCGAGGACCGCCGCGGTTCCTGGCGCTGTCGCGCCGGCCGGGACGGCAACCGCGGAGTCGAGCATGTCCCG
Source organism: Pseudonocardiales bacterium (assembly GCA_032160545.1). GTDB lineage: Bacteria > Actinomycetota > Actinomycetes > Mycobacteriales > Jatrophihabitantaceae > DATGFB01. The sequence continues at coordinate 61,236 of JAVHVN010000072.1, forward strand.
CTCGAGGTCGCTGAGGCGTGGACCGGGGTCGAGACCGAGGTCCTCGGCGAGCATCGCCCGCGCCCGTCGCAGCGTCGCGAGCGCGTCCGCCTGCCGCCCCGCGCAGTATTGGCTCAAGGCGAGCAGCCGCCACCCCTCCTCCTGCAGCGGGGCGTCGCGAACGAGTGCTTCGGCCTCCACCGAGGCTTCGGCCGGTTCACCGGCCCAGATCGTGGCCTCCACCAGGCGTTCGCGGGCTATTCGGCGAAGCTGCTCGAGACGCGCTGCTTCGACCCCAGCCCAGTGGGCATCCGCGAATTCGGCATAGGCGGGCCCGCCCCAGCGGGACAGCGCCCGACGCAGCACTGCGCGCCGATCGGCCGGCGTCAAGTTCGCCGAGGCCGCCACTGCCTCCTCGAACTCCCATGCGTCCACCGACAGGTGCTCGGCCTCGACCGCATATCCAGGAGGGGCGCTGAGCAGTACCCGTGCGGGAGCCCGAGGCGACCGGCCTGGTTCCAGCGCCCGGCGCAGGTTCGAGATATAGACGTGCAGTGCGCCGGTCGCCGACGTCGGTGGCGCACCCCGCCACACGTCGTCGATCATCCGGTCGACGGACACGACCGTCCCTCTCGCGATGATCAGCAAGGCGAGAACTGCCCGTTGCCGTGGACCACCAAGCTCGACCACCTGTCCCAGGCTGTCGACACGCAGGCGTCCGAGCACCCGCACCCTCGGAGGTTGCCCTGCCACCACGGCAGCCTAGGTCGATGTCTTGCCAGACGCACTTTTCCGCGTCGTACCAATGCGGGAACTTGCCGGGAACCGTGCTGGCTAGGCTGATCAGGTGCAGCGCTGGCGGGGTCTCGACGCGGTTCCTCCTGGCTGGGGGCGCTGCGTCGTCACCATCGGGGTGTTCGACGGCGTGCACCGCGGCCACGCCGAGATCATCGGCCGGGCCGTCGAAATGGCCCGCGAGCGCGGCGTCCCGAGCGTGTTGTTGACCTTCGTGCCGCACCCCTCCGAGGTGGTGCGCCCCGGTTCACACCCTCCGGTGCTCACGACGATCGTGCGCCGCGCGGAGCTCGTCGAGCAGCTGGGCATCGACGTGTTCTGCGCGCTGCCATTCACCCTGGAGTTCTCGCAGCTGGCGCCCGACGAGTTCGCGCACGTGGTGCTGGTCGAGCAGCTGCGCGCGTCCGGCGTGGTCGTGGGGGAGAACTTCCGTTTCGGGCACAAGGCGGCGGGCGACCTCGAGCTGCTGCGACGCCTCGGATCCCGCTTCGGTTTCACCGCGACCGGCGTCCCCCTGCTCCGCGCGGGCGAAACCCCGCTGAGCGCCACCTATGTCCGGTCGTGCGTGCAGGCGGGTGACATGGCCGGTGCCGCAGCCGCGCTGGGGCGTCCCCACCGGCTTGACGGCGTCGTCGAACGCGGGGATCAGCGCGGCCGCGAGCTCGGCTTCCCGACGGCCAACCTGCGCCCGGAACCGTGGGCTGCCGTCCCCGCGGACGGCGTCTACGCCGGCCGGGTCGTCCGGCTGGATGAGTGGGGACGCACCGTCGCCGGCCCCCCGCTGGGCACGGCGGCCATCTCGGTGGGCACCAACCCCACGTTCGACGTGCGGCAACGACGGGTCGAGGCCTATGTGCTGGACTTCGAGGGCGACCTCTACGGGGACGTGCTCGGTGTCGAGTTCGTCGAGCGGCTGCGCGGCATGGAGAAGTTCGACTCCGTCGAGGCGCTCGTCGCGCAGATGCACCGCGACGTCGAACAGACCCGCGCCGTCATCCGGTAACCATTCGCAGCGAGTGCGGCTACCCGGCGGATTGGGCCTCAGGCGCCTCCCGCTGGTACCGTGAACACTCGGTGCGCCGATCCTGCGCGCCCCGCAGTCCGCGTTCCCTTTCCCGCCGTGACGAAACCCGGCGGGGCGCCCTGCATCGAACCGAAGGAGTCGTCCCGTGCCGTTGGCAAGCGACGTCAAGAAGCAGATCATCGCCGAGTACGGCTCCTCTGAGAGCGACAGTGGCTCGGCTGAGGTGCAGGTCGCGATGCTCTCGCGACGCATCAGCGACCTCACCGAACACCTGAAGACGCACAAGCACGACCACCACAGCCGGCGCGGGTTGCTGCTGCTGGTCGGTCAGCGTCGCCGCCTGCTGAACTACTTGGCCAAGACCGACATCAACCGCTACCGCTCCGTCATCGAGCGGCTCGGTCTGCGCCGCTAGCACGTCGAGAGGGTGGTCTGCTTCGCAGAGCCACCCTCTCGCCACAACTGAACACTCAAAGCCGGACGCACACACGCGCGTCCCTGCGACTTTCGAGGACGCCGGTCCTCGGTAGTGGCGGACGGTCCCTGAACTCTCCGGATCGCCCGCTTCGATCGAAGACCGGCACCCGCTCGGGGTGTCTGCTCGTACGTCGCATGTGGCGCCCGGCGCCAACCCGGCAGCCCGCCAGAGGCGGAGCCTGTCGACGTACGAGAGGGGTACTCCTTTGACTTCACCGTCGGAGACCAACCAGAACGAGGATGGTGTCTACGAGACCGTCGCCACCATCGACAACGGCAAGTTCGGCAGCCGGAGCATCCGCTTCGAGACCGGCCGGCTCGCCAAGCAGGCCGCGGGTTCGGTCGTCGCGTATCTCGACGACGACACCATGCTGCTGTCGGCCACCACGGCGGGCAAGCACCCGCGCGAAGGCTTCGACTTCTTCCCGCTGACGGTCGACGTCGAGGAGCGCATGTACGCCGCGGGCCGCATCCCCGGCTCGTTCTTCCGGCGTGAGGGCCGCCCGAGCGAGGACGCGATCCTCACCTGCCGTCTGATCGACCGCCCGCTGCGCCCCACCTTCATCAAGGGATTGCGCAACGAGGTGCAGGTCGTCATCACGGTCATGGCACTCAACCCCGACCACGCCTACGACGTGCTGGCCATCAACGCCGCGTCGGCGTCGACCCAGATCTCCGGCCTGCCGTTCAACGGCCCGGTCGGGGGCACCCGCGTGGCACTCATCGAGGGCCAGTGGGTCGGCTTTCCGACGCACTCCGAGCTCGAGCGCGCGACCTTCGACATGGTCGTCGCCGGGCGCGCGCTGCCCTCGGGCGACGTCGCGATCATGATGGTCGAGGCCGAAGCCACCGAAGGTTCCATCGCCCTCATCGAGGGCGGCGCCACCAAGCCGACCGAAGAGGTTGTCGCCGAGGGCCTCGAGGCCGCCAAGCCGTTCATCGCCGAGCTGTGCCGGGCACAGGCCGAACTCGCTCAGAACGCCGCGAAGCCGACTGCCGAGTTCCCCACGTTCCTCGACTACCAGGACGACGTGTTCGAGGCCGTCGCGGCCGAGGTGTCCGAGCCGCTGGCCGGGGCGCTGACGATCGCCGACAAGCAGGAGCGCGAGGCCGAGACCGACCGCATCAAGGACCAGGCCAAGCAGCTCGTCGGCCCGCGCTTCGAGGGCCGCGAGGGCGAGATCAGCGGCGCGTTCAAGGCGCTGACCAAGCAGCTGATCCGCCAGCGCATCCTGCGCGACAAGGTGCGCATCGACGGCCGCGGGCTGGCCGACATCCGCACCCTGTCGGCCGAGGTCGAGGTCGTCCCGCGGGTGCACGGCTCGGCGCTGTTCCAGCGGGGTGAGACGCAGATTCTCGGCGTCACGACGCTGAACATGCTCGGCCTCGAGCAGAAGCTCGACACCCTGAGCCCGAACCGCACGAAGCGCTACATGCACAACTACAACTTCCCGCCGTACTCGACCGGTGAGACCGGCCGGGTGGGTTCGCCGAAGCGCCGCGAGATCGGTCACGGCGCGCTGGCCGAGCGGGCGCTCGTACCGGTGCTGCCGGACCGCGAGGAGTTCCCGTACGCGATCCGCCAGGTCTCCGAGGCACTCGGCTCGAACGGGTCGACGTCGATGGGCTCGGTCTGCGCGTCCACCCTCGCCCTGCTCAACGCCGGAGTGCCGCTCCGGGCGCCGGTCGCGGGCATCGCGATGGGCCTGGTGTCCGACACGGTCGACGGGGTCACCGAGTACGCCGCGCTGACCGACATCCTCGGCGCCGAGGACGCCTTCGGCGACATGGACTTCAAGGTCGCGGGCACCAAGGAGTTCGTCACCGCGTTGCAGCTCGACACCAAGCTCGACGGCATCCCGTCCGAGGTGCTCGCCGCCGCGCTCACGCAGGCGCGTGACGCCCGGCTGCACATCCTCGACGTCATGGCCGAGGCCATCGACGGCCCGGATG
>JAVHVN010000107.1:0-50626 GCA_032160545.1 Pseudonocardiales bacterium
TCTCCTCCACCGGAAAGTAGGCGTCAGCGATGGCACACAAAAAGGGTGCGTCCAGCTCCCGGAACGGTCGCGACTCCGCGGCCCAGCGCCTGGGTGTCAAGCGCTACGGTGGCCAGCAGGTCAAGGCCGGCGAGATCATCCTTCGTCAGCGTGGCACCAAGTTCCACCCCGGTGACCTGGTCGGTAGGGGTGGCGACGACACGTTGTTCGCCCTGTCCGCCGGCGCCGTCACGTTCGGTACCAAGCGCGGCCGCAAGACCGTGAGCATCGTCCCCGCCGGGGGCTGAGGTACGCAGCACGAACCGGGCTGGCGGGCGCGATGCGCCGCCGGCCCGTTCTGCGTTTGTCAGATCTGTACTTGTCAGACGGGCGCTCGCACGACATTTCGCATGACATGAGGAGCGACAGTGGCCACCTTCGTCGACCGGGTCGTCCTGCACGTGCAGGCCGGCGATGGCGGGCACGGCGGCAGTGTCGTGCTGGTCGTCGACTCCGGTGTGCACACCCTGCTCGACTTCCACTTCCGGTCGCGGGTCAAGGCCGAGAACGGCAAGGGCGGCGCGGGTTCGGACCGCGACGGCGCCAACGGCGGCGACCTCGAGCTGCGGGTACCCGATGGCACGGTCGTCGCCACCTCGGACGGGGTGGTGGTCGCGGATCTCGTCGGCACGGGTACGAGGGCCGTGATCGCCGGGGGTGGCCGGGGTGGTCGTGGGAACGCCTCGCTCGCCAACTCCAAACGCCGCGCGCCGGGCTTCGCCGAGCTGGGGGAGCCCGGCGAAATGCGCGACATCGTGCTGGAGATCAAGAGCGTCGCCGACGTCGGGCTGGTCGGCTTCCCGAGCGCCGGCAAGTCGTCGTTGATCGCGGCCATGTCGGCGGCTCGTCCCAAGATCGCGGACTACCCCTTCACCACGCTCGTCCCCAACCTCGGTGTCGTCGAGGCCGGCGACACCACCTTCACCGTGGCCGACGTCCCCGGGCTGATCCCCGGCGCGGCGCAGGGCAAGGGGCTGGGGCTCGACTTCCTCCGGCACATCGAGCGGTGCTCGGTGCTGCTGCACGTGCTCGACTGCGCGACGCTCGACCCCGGCCGCGACCCCCTCAGCGACCTCGACGCGCTCGAGGCCGAGCTGGCCCAGTACGAGGGGACGTTCGGCGACCTGCTGTCGCGCCCGCGGCTCGTCGCGCTCAACAAGCTCGACGTGCCCGAGGCGGCCGACCTCGCCGCGATGGTGCGCCCCGAGATCGAGGGGCGCGGCCTGCGGGTGTTCGAGATCTCGGCTGTCAGCCACGCCGGCCTGCGCGAGCTGACCTTCGCGCTTGCGGCCGCGGTCGAGGCCGACCGGGTGGCCCGGCCCGCGCCGGAGGCGGCGCGCGTCGTGCTGCGTCCCAAGGGGGTCGACGACACCGGATTCACCGTCGAACCCGACCCCGCCGAGGCCGGTGCGTTCATCGTCCGCGGCGAGAAGCCCGAGCGATGGGTGCGCCAGACCGCCTTCGACAACGACGAGGCGGTCGGCTACCTCGCCGACCGGCTCGCACGCCTGGGCGTCGAGGCGAAGCTCGCCGCGCTCGGTGCCGAGCGGGGCGCCGCGGTCACGATCGGCCCGGTGACGTTCGACTTCGAGCCCACAGCCGGCATCGACGAGCAGTACGCGCCGACCCGCCGCGGCTCCGACGACCGGCTCTACGAGGACTCCCGGCCGCGTCCTGCCGAGCGCCTCGCCGCGAAGAAGGCGCGGCGGGTACGCGCCGCGGACGACGTCGACGGGGAGTGGCTCGAGGACGAGGACGACCTGTCGTGACACGGGGGTCGGTGGCTGCCGCTCACCGGGCGGTCGTCAAGGTGGGATCCTCGTCGCTGACCTCCGACGGGCAACTCGACCCGCATCGCCTCGACGCCATCGTCGACGCCCTCGCCGTGCGAGCGGCCATGGGCAAGCAGATCGTCCTCGTCTCGTCGGGTGCCATCGCCGCGGGCATCGGGCCGCTCGGCCTCGTCACCCGGCCGCGTGATCTCGCGACCCAGCAGGCAGCGGCCAGCGTCGGGCAATTGTTGCTCGCCGAGCGCTACGCGGCCTCATTCGCGCGGTACGGCCTGCGGGTGGGCCAGGTACTGCTCACCGCCGACGACCTGCATCGGCGGGCCCACTACCGCAACGCCGACCGCACGCTGGAGAAGCTGCTGTCGCTGGGCGTGATCCCGATCGTCAACGAGAACGACACGGTCGCGACGCACGAGATCCGGTTTGGCGACAACGATCGGCTCGCCGCACTCGTCGCCCATCTGGTCCATGCCGACGCGCTGGTCCTGCTCTCCGATGTCGACGGGCTGTACACCGGGCCGCCGGGGCGTCCCGGGTCGCAATTCATCGCCGAGGTCGTCTCGTTCGCCGAACTCGACGGCGTGAAGGTCACCGGCACCGGCAGCCATGTGGGCTCGGGTGGCATGGTCACCAAGATCGACGCGGCGGCGGTGGCCACCAGTGAGGGCATCCCGGTGATCCTCGCGGGCACGGGAGCCATCGCCGATGCGCTGCGTGGTGAGGCCGGGACGATCTTCCACGCCTCCGGCGACCGCACCGCCTCGCGGCTGTTCTGGCTGCGGCACGCGACCACCCCGCGCGGGCGGCTGCTGCTCGATGCGGGCGCGGTGATCGCGCTGGTCAGCCGGGGCGCGTCGCTGCTGCCGGCCGGCATTACCGGGGTCGATGGGGAGTTCGCCTCGGGCGACCCGGTCGAACTCGTCGGCCCCGACGGTGCCGCGATCGCACGCGGTCTGGTCGGCTATGACGCCGCGGACCTCCCGGAGATGCTCGGCCGCAAGACCGGCGACCTCCCGCCGGAGCTGCGCCGCGAGGTCGTCCACCGGGACGACCTGGTCCTGCTCTGAGGCGTCACTCGGACACCACGGCGGCAGCTCGGCGGGGTGGGGACGGACGAGGGAGCCGTATCGTGGGCCGCGTGAGTGAGCGGGGAACGGCGGCGGACGTCCGCGCCGCGGCCACGCGTGCCCGGGCGGCAGCCGCCGAACTCGCGCCGCTGAGCCGGCGCGAGAAGGACGCCGCCCTGCTCGCGATGGCCGATGCGCTCGACGACGCCACCGACGCGATCGTCGCGGCGAACGCGAAGGACATGGCGGCCGGGCGCGATGCCGGCCTGGCCGACGGAGTGCTCGACCGGTTGCGACTCGACGCCGAGCGCGTCGCCGCGATGGCGCAGGGCCTGCGTGACGTCGCCACGCTTCCCGATCCCGTCGGCGAGGTGCTGCGCGGTTACACCCAGCCCAACGGCCTCGAGATCCGGCAGGTTCGGGTGCCGTTCGGCGTACTCGCGATGATCTACGAGGCGCGCCCCAACGTCACCGTCGATGCCGCCGGCCTCGCGCTCAAGAGCGGCAACGCCGTGCTGCTGCGTGGGTCGGCGAGTGCGTACGAGTCGAACACGGCACTGGTCGACGTCCTTGCGACGGCCGCCGAGAAGAGCGGGCTCCCGCGCGACAGCATTCAGCTCGTCCCCGGCACCGACCGTGGGAGCGTCGGGCATCTGCTCAAGGCCCGCGGCCTCGTCGACCTGGTCATCCCGCGCGGGGGAGCGGGACTCATCGACTACGTCGTCGAGAACGCGACCGTCCCGGTCATCGAGACCGGCGTCGGCAACGTCCACGTCTATGTCGACGCCTCGGCCGACCTGGCGATGGCCGAGCGCATCGTGGTCAATTCCAAGACCTCGCGCGTGAGCGTCTGCAACAGTGCTGAGACGCTGCTCGTACACCAGGCGATCGCCGATGAGTTCCTGCCGCGCATCACGTCTGCGCTGCAGAGCTGCGGCGTCGTCCTGCACGGCGACGACGCCTTCGGCGCATTCGACGACGTCGAGCCGGCCACAGACGACGATTGGGCGCGCGAGTACCTCTCGCTCGACCTGGCCGCGCGCGTGGTCGCCGACGTCGACGAAGCGATTGCGCACATCCGGCGCTGGTCGTCGGGGCACACCGAGGCGATCGTCGCCAACGACCTCGACGTCACCCGCCGGTTCGTCGCCCGGGTCGACTCCGCGGCGGTCATGGTCAACGCGTCGACCCGATTCACCGACGGCGGCGAGTTCGGCTTCGGTGCCGAGATCGGCATCTCGACCCAGAAGATGCACGCACGCGGCCCGATGGGTCTGGCCGAGCTGACGTCGACCAAGTGGATCGTCACCGGCGACGGCCAGATCCGTTGATCCATCCGAAGAACGGACGACACCTGATGCGCCTTCGTGCCCTGCTCGCCACGCTCGGCTGTGCCGCGGCCCTGTCCGCCGTGCACGCCGCACCGGCGTCCGCCGTCGCGAACGGAACGGTTGCGCAACCGGGCCAGGCGCGCTTCGCGGTGCGGCTGACCATGACGCACATCCCTCGACCGGACGGGACCTTCTACGACAGCGCCTGCTCGGGCGCACTGCTGTCGCAGACCTGGATCGTGACGGCCGGGCACTGCTTCCACGACGTCAACCGCAACCCCGTCAGCGGGCCGGTTCCCTACCCGACGTCGGCGACGCTGAACACGGTGGACGTGCGGACGGACCCGGGCGAGACGCGCACGGTGGTGCAGGTTCGCCAGGCGGCCAACAGCGACGTCGCGCTCGCCCAGCTCTCGGCGCCCGTCACCGACGTCACGCCGCTGCCGATCAGTTCCGCGAAGCCGGTGAAGGGCGCCATTCTCACGATCGCCGGTTGGGGTGCGACCTCCAGCGTGAATCCGGCGCCGTCCAACTGGCTCGTCCTCGGCCAGCTGAAGGTCAGCACCGTGCGAACGACCACGCTGGCCGTCGTCGGGTACGCACCGGCCAAGGACACCAGCGCCTGCCTGTACGACTCCGGCGCGCCGTACTACGCCGGCGGCGCGGTGCCGCGCCTGGTGTCCGTCGAGAGCGACGGCCCGGCCTGCCCGCACAGCAGTCCCGAGACCACCTCGCGGATCGACGTCCTCGCGCCGTGGATCCACAGCGTCGTCGCGGACCTCCCGGCGGCGTCGTGACCGACGTGCTGCCCGACCCGGCTACGCCGTTCGGCACGCGGGTGCGCGACCGCCTCACCGACGAGGTCGTCGGATGGCTGAGCACCGTGGGTGCCGACGGCACTCCGCAGCCGAACCCGGTGTGGTTCGTCTGGGACGGCGGCACGTCCGTTCTCGTCTACAACCGTCCGAGGGCGAACCGGCTCGCGCACCTGCGGCGGCTGCCGCGCTGGTCGCTGAACTTCGACGGCGACGGCCAGGGTGGCGACATCGTCGTGCTCACCGGTTCGGCAACGATCGTCGACGACGCGCCGGCCGCATTCGAGAACGGGGCCTACCTCGCGAAGTACCGCGGGCGAATGACCCGCGTCAGCGGCAGCCCGGAGCAGTTCGCCGTCGACTACCCGGTGGCGCTGCGACTGACGATCCAGCGCGTCCGCGGCTCCTGACGCAATCGGGCCACCGGGTCGACCGGCGCCGCCCGCCGGCTAGGTCGGCTTGTCCCGGTTGGTCAATCGGGCGGCGCTGCACCAGACTGGCCTGCGGATCGACGTGCCGGTGGGGGCACCCTGCGGGGAGGACGACATGGCCTATTTCGTGACCGGGGCGACCGGGTTCATCGGGCGGTTCCTGATGGCCGAACTGCTCAAGCGTGAGGGCACGATCTACGTGCTGTGCCGGGCCAGCTCCCTCGACAAACTGGACGAGCTGCGCAGTCGCCTCGGCACCGACGAACAGCGCGTCGTCGCCGTCATCGGCGACCTGGCGAAGGACCGCCTCGGTGTCGATCCGGAAGACATCGAGAAGCTGGTCGGGCAGATCGAGCACTTCTTCCATCTCGCGGCCATCTACGACCTCACCGCCGACGCCGACAGTCAGCACGTCGCAAACGTCGAGGGCACCCGAAACGCGCTGCACCTCGCCGAGGCCGTGCACGTGGGGCACTTCCACATGGTCAGCTCAATCGCCGCGGCCGGGCTCTATCGCGGGACGTTCACCGAGGACATGTTCGACGAGGCGCACGACGTCGAGCACAACCCGTACTACAAGACCAAGCACGACGCCGAGGGGCTGGTGCGCCGGGCCGACATTCCCTGGCGCATCTATCGGCCGGGCGCGGTCGTCGGCCACAGCGAGACCGGCGAGATCGACAAGATCGACGGTCCGTACTACTTCTTCCGCACGATCCAGCGCTTGCGCGGCGCGCTGCCCGGCTGGCTGCGCGGCGTCGGCGTCGAGGGCGGCGAGATCAACATTGTGCCGGTCGACTACGTCGCGAAGGCGATGGACTACCTGGCCCACCAGCCCGGCTACGACGGCCAGGCCTTCCACCTCACCGACCCCGAGCCGCTGACCGTCGCTGGGCTGCTGAAGGTGCTGACCAAATCGGCGCATGCACCAGGCCCGATCGCCAACGTCGACGCGCGGTCGTTCAACGGATTGCCGGTGCGGGTGAGCTCGCTGCTCACCCAGCTGCCGGGCGTCAAGCAGGTCACCGACCTCGCGCTGGCCGAGCTCGGCATCCCGCGCGAGATGTTCGCCTATCTCACCTACCCGACGCACTTCGACTCGACCAAGACGCAGGAGGCGCTGGCCGGTTCGGGCATCACGGTTCCGCCGCTGCCGAGCTACGCGGCGGTGCTCTGGGAGTACTGGGAGCGCACCTACAGCCCCGACCGTCGCAAGGACCGCGCCCTCGCCCGGGCGATCCGGGGCAAGACGGTGATGATCACCGGGGCCTCCTCCGGCATCGGACGCGCCACGGCGCTGCGGGTCGGCGCCGCAGGCGGCAGGGTCCTGCTCGTCGCCCGCACCGCCGAGAAGCTCGAGGAGACCAGGCGCGACATCGAGGACCTCGGCGGCGTGGCGTTCGTCCACCGGGCCGACCTGTCGAACATGGACGACATCGAGCGGGTGGCCAAGGAGGTGCTCGCCGAGCACGGCCGGGTCGACGTGCTCGTCAACAACGCCGGTCGCTCGATCCGCCGCTCGATCTCGCTGTCGTACGACCGGTTCCACGACTTCGAGCGCACCATGCAGCTGAACTACTTCGGTGCCGTGCGGCTGATCCTCACCCTGCTCCCGGTGATGCGTCAACCCAGTCAGGACGGCCGCAAGGGTGGTCACATCATCAACATCAGCTCGATCGGAGTGCAGACCAACACGCCGCGGTTCTCGGCGTACGTGGCGTCGAAGGCGGCACTGGACGCGTTCTCGCGGTGCATCGCCTCAGAGGTCATCGATGACGGCGTGCATCTGACGACGATCCACATGCCGCTGGTGCGCACTCCGATGATCGCGCCGACGAAGATGTACGACCGGTTCCCGACGATCACGCCGGCCGAGGCGGCCGACATGATCTGCCGTGCGATGATCCGCCGCCCGAAGAAGGTCGGCACCACGCTCGGCAATGTTGGAGCGCTGGCCTACCAGATCGCGCCGCGCGGGGTCGACGTCATCCTCAACGCGGGCTACAAGATGTTCCCCGACTCCACAGCGGCTCGGGGCGTGGACGGCGACAAGGGCGAGCGCCGGGACGAGCCGTCGAGTGAGAGCGTCGCGTTCGCGCACATCCTGCGCGGGGTGCACTGGTAGCCGAGCGTCACCTCGTGGCGGTGCCGACCAGGTACGCGGTGGCTACGCGCACGGTACGCAGTGCGGCGTGCCCGTCGGACCGCGCTACCTGCACCGTCCAGGACGGTTCCGAACGGTCGATGGCCGGGGATGTGCTGGGTGCCCACGCGGCGGTGTCGTAGTTCGCTCCGCAGTAGTAGCGCGCGTACCACGCCGGGTGGCCGTCGAGCACTTCTCCGGCGCCGCCGCCGCGGATCGTGCAGTGCGACCCGTCGGCGAGTTCGAGCCCGATCGGCTGCGGTGTCGCCGGTGGGCCGACGCCGGCCGGGAACGTGCCCTGCATCGGGACCGACGCGACCTGCCTGCTCCACGGATCGCGCAGGCACAAGGCGTGCCCCGCGGTGGCGGAGGGCCAGCACGCGACGGCGTAGCTGGCCGACGGGCTGCAGCTGGCGATGCCGGCGTCGACCGAAACGGGCGAGTCCTGCGTGCAGTCGATCGTCAGACCGGTGGCCGCGTCGGGCACGGCGGTGTAGCCGGTGGCCGGCGCCCCCACGCGGGTGACCGGCCGAAGAACGACGACCCGGGTAGCTCCATCGGCACCCGCCGGGCCTGCGACGGGCGTCGTCCGGGAGCTCGGACCGGCCTGCCGACTCGAGGGTGTCGCCGAGGCGCAGCCCGCGAGGAGCAGGGCAGCCGCGAGGCCGATCGACCACGCACGAACCCGCACGATCCCCGCCTTCCCCGCGTACTGCGCTCGACAGTAGACACCTCACGGCCACTGCACGTGGCACCATGCCCGTCACGATCCGGTCACAGCATTAGCATCGGCGCCATGACGGCGGGCGGTGCGAGCGCGAGCGGACGCGTCGGCATCATGGGCGGCACCTTCGACCCGATCCACCATGGTCACCTCGTCGCCGCCTCCGAGGTGGCGAACCGCTTCGATCTGGACGAGGTCGTGTTCGTGCCGACCGGCGAACCGTGGCAGAAGTCGGATCGGCACGTCAGCCCGGCTGAGCACCGCTACCTGATGGCGGTCATCGCCACCGCCTCGAACCCGAGGTTCTGGGTGAGCCGCGCCGATATCGTCCGACCCGGGCCGACCTACAGCGTCGACACCATCCGCGACATCGGCGCCGCCCGCCCCGGTGCGGATCTGTTCTTCATCACCGGCGCGGATGCGCTTTCCCAGATCCTGTCGTGGCGGCACGCCGAGGAGGCGTTACAGCTCGCGCGGTTCATCGGCGTCACCCGCCCGGGCTACGAATTGTCGGCGGCCCACCTGCCTGCCGACACCGTCACGCTCGTGGACGTCCCCGCCATGGCGATCTCGTCGAGTGACGTGCGCGAGCGCGTCGCTGCGGGGCGACCGGTCTGGTACCTCGTCCCGGACGGCGTCGTGCAGTACATCAACAAGCACGGGTTGTACCGGACGGACTGAGCCGCCCGCTACGACGAGTGCTCGAGCACGTCCTGGTGCGTTCCGCAGACGCGGCGGGCGGTTGCGGCCGGCGTCGCCCGTAAGCTCGGCAGACGTGACCGCTACTGACGAGGCCCGGCAGCTCGCGCTCGTCGCGGCGCGCGCCGCGTCCGACAAGCTCGCCACTGACATCGTGCTGATCGACGTCAGCGACCGACTCGCCATCACCGACGTCTTCGTCATCGCCACCGGCAACAACGAGCGCCAGGTCGAGGCCATCGTCGACGAGGTCGAGGAACAGCTGCGCCGCGTCGGTGCCAAGCCGATCAGGCGCGAAGGCCGGCGCGACGGGCGGTGGGTGCTGCTCGACTACGCCGATGTCGTCGTGCACGTGCAGCACGCCGAGGAGCGGGTCTTCTACGCACTCGAGCGGCTCTGGAAGGACTGCCCGTTCATCCCGTTCATCCCGGACGCCCCGCCTGCCGCAGGATCAGGCGGCACGCCGGAGTGACGCCGCGCCGGCTGATCCTGCTGCGCCACGGCCGTACTGCCTGGAACGCCGAGCGCCGCTTCCAGGGCCAGGCCGACCCGCCGCTCGACGACGTCGGACGTGCGCAGGCATACGAGGTGGCCGGACTGATGGCGACGTTCGAACCGCCCCTGCTGGTGAGTTCGGACGCGCTTCGGGCGATGCAGACCGCGGGACCGATCGGTGACCTGCTCGGGCTGGACGTGCTGCCGGACGCTCGGTTCCGGGAGCGCTCGCTAGGTCACTGGGAGGGGCTGACCCGCGACGAGGTACAGCAGCGCTACCCGGACGAATTCGCGGACTGGGCGGCGGGCCGCGAGGTCAGCCGCCGCGGCGGTGAATCGCGCGAGCAGGTCGCCGTACGTGCGCTCGCCGCGTTTCGAGACCTGCCCGAGATGCCCATCGCCGTGATCGTGACGCACAGTGCGACGGCGATGGCGCTGTGCTCGGCTCTGCTGGGCATCCGGCAGGACATCCACGTGCTCGGCCCGCTCGCGAACTGTCATTGGTCCGAACTGGTCACCGACGGGCACCCGTCAGGGAACGTGACGTGGCGGATGCGTGCGCACAACATCGGCGCGCCCGGCACCGTCGTGCCGGTTCCGCTGCGGGGCGACGGCGCGGCCGAGGACGCTCCCGACGCCGAAGCCTGAGCCCCTTCAATCGGTGTGGTGAGCCAAGCCACACCGCAGCGTGGTGCGACGTCTTCACGCAGGCCCTACGCTGCGATCAAGGTGCCCCCGCGCCTGGCGGCGACGGACGACGGGCGCGGGGTGCGCACCGAATCCGCCGGTCTGGCGCCACTGAGTAAGCTGGGTTTCATGCCGCGACTGCTCCTTGGTCCGCCGCGCTGACCGACTGGTGCTGTCAGCGCGGCCGAGCCTCTGCGAATGCGCAGAGGCTCTTCGTTTGTCCGAGTCCAGATGAGCGCGGAGGAACCGTCCCGATGAGCCCCACCGACGACGCGCCGGCGCCGGGCCGCCCCAACGGCGCCACCGACGACACGCCGCCGTTCCGCTACGACGGGCGGATGGCCGATGCCATCGAGACCGCTTGGCAGGACCGCTGGGAGCGCAACGGCACCTTCCACGCCCCGAACCCGACCGGCGATCTCGGCGACGGGTTCGAGCGCGTCGCGATCCGGTCGCACTCCTACGTCCTGGACATGTTCCCGTACCCCTCCGGCGCCGGGCTGCACGTCGGCCATCCGCTGGGCTACATCGGCACTGACGTGTACGCGCGGTATCTGCGGATGCGCGACAAGAATGTCCTGCACACGATGGGCTTCGACGCCTTCGGGCTGCCTGCCGAGCAGTACGCGGTGCAGACCGGCCAGCATCCCGCCACGACGACGTACGCGAACATCGCGGTCTACCGTGCTCAGCTGCGTCGGCTGGGCATGGGCCACGACACCCGCCGCTCGGTCGCGACGACTGATCCCGAGTTCTACCGCTGGACGCAGTGGATCTTCCTGCAGATCTTCAACTCCTGGTACGACCCGTTCGTCGACAAGGCCCGCCCGATCGAGGACCTCGCCGCGGAGCTGGACGCAGGCACGCGCAGCCCCGCCGAGGGGACCAACCCGTTCGGCCGTCCGTGGGCCGAGTTGACCGACCTGGAGCGGCGCGGGGTGGTCGACAACCACCGGTTGGCCTATCGCTCAGAGTCGCTGGTGAACTGGGCTCCGGGCCTGGGCACCGTGCTCGCCAACGAGGAGGTCACCGCCGACGGTCGCAGCGAGCGCGGCAACTTCCCCGTTTTCCGACGGCCGCTGGCGCAGTGGAACATGCGCATCACGGCGTACGGCGACCGGCTGCTGCGCGACCTGGACCAGATCGACTGGCCTGACAAGGTGCGCACCATGCAGCGCAACTGGATCGGCCGCTCGACCGGCGCGCACATCGCGTTCCCGAGCGACAGCGCTCCGATCGAGGTCTTCACGACCCGGCCCGACACCGTCTTCGGAGCGACGTACGTCGTCCTGGCACCCGAGCACCCGATGGTCGACGCGCTGGCAGCGACCGACTGGCCCGAAGGCACGCCCGAGGCGTGGACGGGTGGGAACGAGTCGCCCGCCACGGCGATCGCCGCCTACCGCGCGTCCACCGTCGGCCGGTCCGAACTCGAGCGCCAGGCCGAGGGCAAGTCCAAGACCGGTGTGTTCACCGGTGCGTACGCACGCAATCCGGTCACCGGGACCGCGCTGCCCGTGTTCGTCGCCGACTACGTGCTGATGGGCTACGGGACGGGCGCGATCATGGCCGTGCCCGGCCAGGACGAGCGCGACTGGGAGTTCGCCGAGGTGTTCGACCTGCCGATCGTGCGGACCGTCCAACCGGCTGAGGGCTTCGAGCAGGCCGGGGGCAAGGCGTTCACCGGCAACGGGCCGGCGATCAACTCGAGCATCGACGGGCTCGACCTGAACGGGCTGGACGTCGACGAGGCAAAGGCCCGCACCGTCGCGTGGCTGGAGGAGAACGGCGCCGGTCGCGGTGCGGTGACGTACCGGCTGCGGGATTGGCTGTTCAGCAGACAGCGGTACTGGGGCGAGCCGTTCCCGATCGTGTTCGACGAGCACGGCCTGCCTGTGGCGCTGCCTGAGTCGATGTTGCCGGTCGAGCTGCCCGAGACCGACGACTTCTCGCCGAAGTCGTTCCCGCCCGAGGACGCCGAGTCGACACCCGAGCCGCCGTTGGGCCGGCTGATGGACTGGGTAAGCGTCGAGCTGGACCTGGGAGACGGGCCGAAGACCTACCGGCGCGAGACGAACACGATGCCGAACTGGGCCGGCTCGTGCTGGTACGAGCTGCGCTATCTCGACCCGAACAACACCGAGCGCTTCGTTGACCCCGAGATCGAGCGGTACTGGATGGGCCCGTCGGCGGACCGTCCGCTCGGCGGCGTGGAGCTCTACGTCGGCGGTGTCGAGCACGCGGTGCTGCACCTGCTGTACGCGCGGTTCTGGCACAAGGTTCTGTACGACCTGGGCTACCTGTCCAGTTCCGAACCGTTCCACCGCCTGGTGAACCAGGGCATGCTCCAGCTGCCCGCGTACGCCAACAAGGACGGCTTCTACGTCGAAGCCGCCGAGGTCGAGGAGCGCGACGGTCACTTCTACTACCAGGGCGAGCAGGTCACCCAGGAGTTCGGCAAGATCGGCAAGAGCCTGAAGAACGTCGTCACGCCGGACGGCTTCATCGCCGAGTTCGGGGCCGACACCTTCCGGCTCTTCGAGATGTTCAGCGGCCCGCTCGAGCAGTCCCGGCCGTGGGACGCCAAGGCGATCGTCGGCCCGTACCGGTTGCTGCAACGCATCTGGCGCGTCGTGCTCGACGAACACTCGGGCGAGACGCACGTGTCGGACGACCCCGTTCCCGACGAGCTGAACCGGGTGTTGCACCGGACGATCGACGCGGTGCGTGAGGGCTACGAGAGCTTGCGGTTCAACACCTCGATTGCGCGGATCACCGAGCTGAACAACGCGGTGACGCAGGCATACCCCGCGGGCCGGGCGCCACGCGCGGTCGCGGAGCCGCTGGTGAAGATGCTGGCTCCGCTCGCCCCGCACATCGCCGAGGAACTCTGGGCCCGGCTCGGGCACGACGAATCCCTGGCGTGGGACGAGTTCCCGGCGGCCGATCCGGCGTTGCTGGTCGACGACACGGTGCAGGTGCCGGTGCAGGTCAACGGCAAGGTGCGGGCCGTCATGGACGTGCCGGCCGATTCCGACGCAGCCTCGCTCGAGGCGGCCGCGCGAGGCGACGCCCGCATCGCCGCGCTGATCGACGGCCGCGAGGTCAGGCGGGTCGTCGCCGTGCCGGGCCGGCTCGTCAACTTCGTCGTCGCCGGCTGATGACCCAGCGCGTCGCGGTCGTCACCGACTCCACGGCGTACCTGCCGGAGGGGACGGCCGAGCGTCTCGGCATCGGGGTCGTCCCGCTGCGGGTGCAACTCGGCCCGCGCACCGCGACCGACGGGTTCGACGTGACCCCGGACCAGGTTGCCAGCGCGCTGCGCAACAAGGTCGCGGTCACGACCTCGCGTCCGACACCGGCCGAGTTCGCCACGCTGTTCGGGTCCTGCCTTGATGCCGGCGCCGAACGCGTCGTGTCGATCCATCTGGCGGCCGCGCTGTCCGGCACGTGGGAGTCCGCCGTGCTGGCAGCCCAGGACTTTCCGCACGGGGTGGTGCGGGTGGTGGACTCACGCGCGACCGCGGGGGCGCTTGGGTTCGCGGTCACAGCCGCGGCGTCGCTGGCTCGCGAGGGTGCGTCCGCGGCCGAGGTCCAGGGCGCTGCAACCGATGTCGTCGACCGCACTCGCACGATGTTCTATGTCGACACCCTCGAGTACCTGCGCCGTGGCGGCCGGATCGGGACCGCGTCGGCGCTGCTCGCGACGTCACTGTCGGTGAAGCCGTTGTTGCAGATGGTCGAGGGCCGGATCGTTCCGCTCGAGAAGGTACGCACCGCGTCGAAGGCCATCGCTCGGCTGACGCAGCTGACGGTCGAGGCAGCGGGGGAAGGGCCGGTTGACATCGCCGTGCACCACCTCGCGGCTGCGCCACGAGCGCAGCTGGTGGCGGCGCAGTTGCGCACGGCACTGCCCAGGCTCCGAGCGCTGCACCTGGCCGAGCTGGGCCCGGTGATCGCGGCGCACCTCGGCCCGGGTGTGATCGGGACCGTGATCGTCCGGCACTGACAGTTCCCGCGGCTGCGTCCACAGCGGCCGTGCCGCTCCACAACAGCGGCCGGTCACGCCATTGCCGCTCCCCGGTTTCCTAGCGTCGGTCGGCGTGGGTGCAGCACGGCGAGCCGGACGGGCAGGACGGGGCGAACGAGGGCGCGTCGGCGCCCGCGTCCGCGAACTTCTCGCGCCGGAGGAGAGCGAACTTCTCGCGCCGGAGGAGGGCGAACTTCTCGCGCCGGCCGAGCCGGCCAGCTCGACCGGCTGGACGAGCCGTCAGGCGCCCGAGCGCGGGGGCCGAACGGGGCACCGTGCACAGGGGCCGCTGGCGCGCTTCGCGACCCGCATCCCTGCTCTGGAGCGTGGTGGGTCCGGACTCCGCGGTGCGGTTGCTGTCGGCGCGGTGGTGCTCCTCGCCGGCGTCGTCACGCTGCTCTGGGTGCTGTCCGCCAGGCCGCGCGCCGTCCCGGCCGCGCCGGTGATCGACTCGCCGGCGGCCTCGACACCCGTGGCGTCGGCTCCAGCAGCGGCCGCGTCTGCCCGGGGCTCCGCCTCGACGATGCTGGTCGTCGACGTCACCGGCAAGGTGCGCCGGCCCGGTCTGTACCGGCTGCCCCCCGGAGCGCGGGTCGACGACGCGGTACGAGCGGCAGGTGGGGCACTGCCCGGCGTGTCGCTGGCCAGCGTGAACCTGGCGGCGAAGGTCGCCGACGGACAGCAGGTCGCCATCGGCATGGCCGGGGCGGCGCAATCGGCTGGTGGCAGCACGTCAGGCGGTGCGGCTGGGGCGGCAGCGGGGCCGGTGTCGCTGAACAGCGCTTCACTGGAGCAGCTGCAGACCCTGCCGGGCGTCGGGCCGGTGTTGGCGCAGCACATCCTGGACTGGCGCACCGCGCACGGCTCGTTCACCTCGGTCGAGCAGCTCAACGAGGTGCTCGGGATCGGGACCACGAAGTTCGCCGCGCTGCGGCCGCTGGTGTCCCCGTGAGCAGCCGAGCGACGAGCGATTCGACGCCGCCCGACCAGCTGGACCTGCGGCTGGCATCCGGCGCGGCGGCTGCGTGGCTCGCCGCGGCGGTCATGGTGCACTCCGGTCCGGCGCCCGTCGTGATGACCGGCCTCCTCGCCCTCGCTCTGGGGGTCGGGTTCGTCGTCGCTGCCCGGCGCCGCGGGCTGCCGGGTCTTGCCAGCCTCGCTCTGGTCGCGTTCTGCGTCGCGCTCGTGTTGCTGCCGCTCGGCGGCCGGCTCGTGCGGGCCCGCTCATCGCCGCTGCACGCCCTGGCCGCTCGGCACGCGGCGGTCGTGGCCGACCTGCGGATCTCACGCGACCCGGCTCCGCTCGCGGCGAAAGGGCCGGCCGGGGCTCCTCGCGTCGTCGTGGCCACCCAGGCCCGCTCGATCAGCGTGCCCGGCCAGCGGTTGGCGGGCGGCGGCGACGTGTCGGTCATCGGCCCTGCGGACGGGTGGCTCGAGCTGCTGCCCGGGCAGAACGTCCGGGTCGAGGGCGATCTTGCACCGTCGCTGAACGGCGAACTGGCGGGCGTGACCCTCTTCGCTCGGGCGGGTCCCCGGCCGATCGGCCGGCCGCCGTGGTGGCAGCGGGCCGCCGGACGGGTTCGCTCGTCGCTGCGCGTCGCGGCGGCCGGACTGCCGGCGGGGCCGCGGGGGTTGCTGCCCGGGCTGGTCGACGGCGACACCGCCGGCCTCGACCCGGTGCTCGAGGAGCGGTTCCGGCTGGCCGGGCTCACCCATCTCGTCGCTGTCAGCGGCACGAACTGCTCGATCCTGGTGGGGGCGGTACTACTCGGGTTGCGCCGGACCCGCATCCGGCCGTGGCAGCGTGCCGCGCTCGGCAGCGTGGTGCTGCTCGCCTTCGTCATCGTGGCGCGCCCGTCGCCGAGTGTGCTGCGCGCCGCTGCGATGGCGGTGGTGACGCTGTTCGCGCTCGCGTCGGGCCGCCCGCGCCAGGCGGTGCCCGCGCTCGCGGCGACGGTCCTGGTGCTACTGGTGGTTGACCCGAAACTCGCCGGCAACGCGGGCTTCGTCATGTCGGCCGCGGCGACGGGGGCGTTGTTGCTGCTCGCGCCCGGCTGGGCCACGGCGCTGCGACGACATCGCGTCCCGGCCGGTGTGGCGGAGGCGACCGCGGTCGCAGCTGCGGCGCATCTGGTGACCGCGCCGGTGGTCGCGGCGATCTCCGGTCAGGTCAGCCTGGTCGCGGTGCCGGCGAACGTCCTCGCGGAGGCAGCGGTCGTCCCTGCGACGGTCCTCGGCTTCGCCGCGGCGCTGCTTGCGCCGGCCTTCATGCCGGGTGCGCGACTGCTCGCTGCGCTCGCCGGGTGGCCCTGCCGGTGGCTGGTGGGCGTGGCCGAGTTCTTCGGCGGCGTGCAGGGAGCGGTTCTGCCCTGGCCGGGCGGAGTGAGCGGCGGGGTCGCACTGCTGGGCGTGCTCGCCGTGCTGTGCTGGCTCACCCGCCGCGCGGGGATCGGCCGGCTGGTGCTCGCAGCGGCCGTCGCCGCCGCGGTCGTGCAGTTTCCCGTGCGCTGGGTGGTGTCGCCCTGGCCGCCACCCGCGGCGCTGCTCGTCACCTGTGACGTCGGCCAGGGCGACGCACTGGTGATTCCAGCTGGTGCGCACAGCGCGGTGGTGGTCGACACCGGTCCCGAGCCGGTTTCGGTCGACCGCTGTCTGCGCGACCTCGGGATCACCGATGTGCCGCTGCTGGTACTCAGCCACCTGCATCTCGACCACGTGGGCGGCATAGCGGGGGTGTTCCACGGGCGCAGGGTGGGCCGGGTGGTCACCGGCCCGCTACGGGAGCCGCTATCAGGCCTTGTTCTGCTGCGCGACGTCCTCACCCGCCATGGCATCAGCCTCGGCACCGTGCAGGTGGGCGGCAGTTTCGAGGCCGGGCCGGTCAGGTTCGACGTGCTCGGTCCGGTCTCCACGTTTCACGGCAGCCACTCCGATCCCAACAACTCCTCGGTGGTACTGCGAGCTGAGGTTCGCGGTGTCCGCATGCTGCTGGCGGGCGACATGGAGATCGAGGCACAGCAGGCCCTGCTGGCAAGCGGCGCGGACGTGCGCGCCGACGTTCTCAAGGTGCCGCACCACGGCTCCGCCATTTCGACCCCGCGTTCCTCGCCGCGGTCGGAGCCCGCTTGGGCACGATCAGCGTCGGCCTGCACAACGACGACGGCCATCCGTCGCCGCGGCTGTTGGGCGAGTTGGCGAAGCTCGGGCTGCCGGCGCGTCGGACCGATCTCGACGGCGACGTCGCCGTAGTGCGCTCAGGCAGCAACGGCAACGATGTCGCCGCCGTGGTTCGCGGCAAGCGGTCCAGCCAGGTGGGCCTGGCAGAGCGGGGCCGTCCGGCCTGCGGCGATCCGAGTCCTCCCAGGGCGCGGTCGGGGGCCGATGCCAGGATGGACCCGTGCCCCCCCGACTCGTCAGCATCGACGAACTGCCCGATCGGCTCCCAGGAGTGCTGCTGCTCCTCGGAGACGAGGAACTCCTGGTCGGCCGGGCCATCAGCGCGATCGCCGCCGCCGTACGGCGGATCGATCCGCTGACCGTCGAGAGCGAGCAGCTCGGCAGCGTCCTCGCCGGGCCAGAGCTGCACGAGCTTCTCGGCCCCTCGCTCTTCGGCGACGCCCGGCTCGTGGTGGTGCGCGGCGGGCAGGACGTCAAGACTGCGGCCCTTGCGGTGCTGCAGCCCTACCTCGAGAAGCCGAGCGAGGGTGCGACGATCGTCATCCAGCACGCCGGGGGGGCGAAGGGCAAGGCCGTGCTCGAGGCCGCGCGCAAGGGCGGCGCGCTCGAGATCAGCTGCACGAAGCCGACCCGTCCCGAGGAGCGCCTCGACTTCGTGCGGGCCGAGGTCCGGCGCTCCGGCGGCTCGATCACCCCCGACGCGGTCGCTGCCCTGGTCGACGCGGTGGGATCAGAGCTGCGCGAACTGGCGGCTGTCAGCGCGCAGCTGGTCAGCGACTCCGGCGGGCGGATCGACATCGACTGGGTGCGCGCCTACCACAAGGGACGCGCCGAGGTCACCGGGTTCGCGGTCGCCGATCTGGCCGTCACCGGCCGTGGGCCGGAGGCACTCGAGACGCTGCGACACGCACTGTCCATCGGCGTGGCCGAGGTTCTCGTGGCCGATGCCCTTGCCGATGGCATCCGCTCCATTGCGCGGGTGGCCTCAGCAGGGCGTGCCGATCCGTACTCGCTCGCCTCGCAGCTAGGGATGCCGCCGTGGAAGGTGAAGCGTGCCGGCGCGCAGGCGCGCGGCTGGACAGAGCCGGGCCTGCGGGCCGCCCTCGGCATCGTGGCCACCCTCAATGCCGACGTGAAGGGCGCCGCGGCCGACCCGGCGTACGCGCTCGAGCGTGCGGTGCGCGAGGTGGTCGCGGCCCGCAGCGCCCGCTGAGCCTGTCCGCCGAACCAGTGCGAAGCACCTGACACCCGCGGGAACAGACGAGCCGCGCAGCCTCACGGCTACGCGGCTCGGGTGCAGCGCGGTGAACTACAGCGAATTGGCCCGCAATGCCATGGCCGACTTCTTGTTCGCGGCCTGGTTGGGGTGGATGACGCCCTTGCTGGCGGCCTTGTCGAGCTCGCGCGAGGCCGTGGTCATCGCGGTCAGTGCGGCCGCGCGGTCACCGGACTCGGCGGCCTCGCGGAACCGGCGCACCGCCGTCTTGAGCGACGACTTGACGCTCTTGTTGCGCAGGCGCGCCGCCTCGTTGGTGCGGATGCGCTTGATCTGGGACTTGATGTTCGCCACGAAGAAGCCTCAACGGTCGATGTTTGCTGGGGTGTAGCCGGTCGGCAGGCCACTGAACGTATTCCCCGGGGGGACGCAGCGGGGCCGAGCGGACAACCCCACCAGGTTACCAGCGCCCACGGACCGCGCCCAAATCCGCCGCGAGCGGCCAGGATCGGGAGCGGCCAGCTCCGCGCCGGAGCGGCCAGGAAAGCGGCTGACCCGGGCGCCAACAGTGCGAGGTGCGGGTGGATACGGACGCGGCACGCGGGCCGGTCAGCCCGCGGAACCCCGGACCGTGACGACCTCGTACCGCGTGTAGAGGTACGTCCGCACGCCGTCCTCGCTGCTGACCGCGTCCTTCACCGCCTGGTCGGCGCCGTCCTCGGTGCCGTAGGTCATCGCGAGCCCTCCGGCGAAGTAGACGTCGTTGTCCAGCGGCGAAATGTCGGTCAGCTGGACGACGACGTAGCGCCCGGCAACCGTCTCGGCCAGCGCGCGCAGTTCGGCGTCGGCGACGTCGTCCGCATCGGTGTAGACGCCGAGCACCTGCTGCCAGTCGCCCTCGCCGGTGTCGATGAGGTCGCCGATGTGCAGGTCTACGGCAGGCACGCGGTACTCGACGACGGCGCGAGGGTCTGGGCTCATGCCGCACATCTTCCCCGATGCCCCGAGCATCCTCCGGAACGGGGTGCGCCGACGTGCGACCATGGAGGCTGGCCAGTCCCGCCGTCCCGCCCGCACGCCATGCCTGAGGAATCCAGCCGAACGTGACCCAGCAGCCCGCAACGCTCGGCCGCACCGACCCCGCGGTGATCCGCAATTTCTGCATCATCGCCCACATCGACCACGGCAAGTCGACCCTGGCCGACCGAATGCTGCAGCTGACCGGGGTCGTGGGCGACCGGCAGATGCGCGCGCAGTATCTCGACCGCATGGACATCGAGCGCGAGCGCGGCATCACCATCAAGGCGCAGAACGTTCGCATGCCGTGGACGAGCCGCACGGACGGCCGCGCCTACACGCTGCACATGATCGACACCCCCGGCCACGTCGACTTCACCTACGAGGTGAGCCGTAGCCTCGCGGCCTGCGAGGGCGCGGTGCTCCTGGTCGACGCGGCACAGGGGATTGAGGCGCAGACCCTCGCGAACCTCTATCTCGCGCTCGAGAACGACCTGCACATCATCCCGGTGCTGAACAAGATCGACCTGCCGGCCGCGCAGCCCGATCTTTACGCGGCCGAACTGGCGCACATCATCGGTTGCGACCCGGACGACGTGTTGCGGGTCAGCGCCAAGACCGGCGAGGGCGTCGAAGAGCTGCTCGACCTCGTCTGCCGCGAGGTCCCCGCACCGGTCGGCGAGGCCGACGGCGCCCCACGCGCGATGATCTTCGACTCCGTCTACGACATCTACCGCGGCGTCATCACCTATATCCGCGTGATCGACGGCCAGTTCACACCCCGCGAGCGCATCAAGATGATGTCGACCGGTGCCACCCACGAACTGCTCGAGATCGGTGTCATCTCGCCCGAGCCGGTGCCCACGGACGGGCTCAGCGTCGGCGAGGTCGGCTACCTGATCACCGGCGTGAAGGACGTCCGCCAGTCCCGGGTCGGCGACACGGTGACCGACGCCGCCAAGCCCGCCAAGGAGTCGCTCGGCGGCTACCGCGATCCGAAGCCGATGGTCTATTCGGGCCTCTATCCCATCGACGGCTCGGACTACCCGCTGCTGCGCGACGCACTCGACCGGCTGCGCCTCAACGACGCCGCGCTCGTGTACGAACCCGAGTCCAGCGCTGCGCTGGGGTTCGGCTTCCGCTGCGGCTTCCTGGGCCTCCTGCATCTCGAGATCACCCGCGACCGACTCGAGCGCGAGTTCGATCTCGACCTCATCAGCACGGCGCCGAACGTGGTCTACCGAGTCGTCCTCGAGGATGGCACCGCCCACATCGTGACGAACCCGTCGGACTGGCCCACCGGCAAGAAGATCGCCGCGACCTACGAGCCGGTGGCGAAGGCGATGATCATCGCGCCCAGCGAGTACATCGGCGCGATCATGGAACTCTGCCAGCAGCGCCGCGGGCAACTGGCCGGCATGGACTATCTGTCCGAGACGCGCGTCGAGATGCGGTACACGCTGCCGCTCGCCGAGATCATCTTCGACTTCTTCGACCATCTGAAGTCACGCACCCGGGGTTACGCCAGCCTCGACTACGAGATGACGGGCGAGCAGCAAGCCGACCTGGTGAAGGTAGACATCCTCTTGCAGGGC
Organism: Pseudonocardiales bacterium; assembly: GCA_032160545.1. Classification (GTDB taxonomy): domain Bacteria; phylum Actinomycetota; class Actinomycetes; order Mycobacteriales; family Jatrophihabitantaceae; genus DATGFB01. Next base: position 21,257 of record JAVHVN010000107.1, read on the forward strand.
GAGCCGGTCGACGCGTTCTCGGCGATCGTCCACAAGGACAAGGCGTACGCATACGGCACGTCCATGACGGCCAAGCTGCGCAAGCTGATCCCGCGCCAGCAGTTCGAGGTGCCGATCCAGGCCGCGATCGGGTCGCGCGTGATCGCCCGCGAGAGCATCCGCGCAATCCGCAAGGACGTGCTCGCCAAGTGCTACGGCGGCGACATCACCCGTAAGCGCAAGCTGCTCGAGAAGCAGAAGGAGGGCAAGAAGCGGATGAAGATGGTGGGTCGCGTCGAGGTGCCGCAGGAGGCCTTCATTGCCGCGCTGTCCACCGGCGACCCGGCTGCCGAGTCCGCGAAGAAATGACGGGCGCCGCAGCCTGCGACGTGGCTGCGGCCAGCCCCGCGTCACCAGGCCGGTAGCGACGGCGGCGAGGCCGCCGCCGCCGTGTGCCTCGTCAGGCGCGGACCTGTCCCAACGGCAGGTGAGCCACGTCGCCCCGGCCGCCCACGAGGATCGTGGCGAGCGCGTCGATCGTCCCGGCGATCGGCGTGTACTCCGCGCGCAGGGCAGACTGCACGTCGCGCAGGACGGGCTTCTCGAGCCGCACCGCAAGCGAGCAGTGCCCCACCCAGCGCGCAGGATCGCTCCGGTCGCCGAAGGCCGACGCATGCCCGGCGTCGAGCAGCGACCGGTACGCATCGGCCTGCAGCACGGCCAGGTCCGCCGATGTGTCCGGGCCGAGCCAGAGCGCTCCCGCCCGCCCGAACCGCCCGACCGTGCCCAGGCGGACGGGCACCGGCCGGTGCCTGGCCGCTACGGCGGTAGCCACCTCGAGCACGGAGTCGAGGTCGGCCCGGTCCACCGTCGCGGCGGCGAGCGAGAGGTGCGGTCGGTGCGGCGGCCGGTCGGGAAGCGTGACGCCGAGCCGCCGTACCCGCGAGCGCACGGCCAGCACGGCCGCGTCGGTCGCCGGGTCGAACGCCGCGCACACGACCGCGGTCACCCGGGCCACGGGGTCAGACCTCGAGGACGATCTTCCCGACCAGGTCGCCGGCGGCCATCGCCGCAAGGCCCTCGGCCGCGGACTCCAGGGGGATCGTCCGGTCGATGCGCGGGCGCAGTCCGGTCGCGTGCAGGAATGCGATGAGATCCGCGAGTTCGGCCTTCGTCCCCATCGTCGAGCCGACCACCTGCAACTGCAGGAAGAAGATCCGGGTCAGGTCGGCCGGCGGATTGGGCCCTGACGTGGCGCCCGAGATCACGATGCGCCCTCCCGGGCGCAGCGACCGGATCGAGTGCGCCCAGGTGGCCTCGCCGACCGTCTCCATGACAGCGTCCACCTTCTCCGGCAGGCGCGCACCCGACGCGAACGCTTCGTGCGCTCCGAGGTCACGGGCGCTCTGCTGCTTCTCCTCGGTGCGGGCGGTGGCGAAGACCCGCATCCCGGCAGCGCGCGCCATCGAGATGCACGCGGTGGCGACTCCGCCGCTCGCTCCCTGCACCAGGACGCTCTGGCCCGGCCGCAACCCCGAATTGACGAAGAGCATCCGGTAGGCGGTCAGCCATGCGGTGGACAGGCAGGCCGCCTCGGCGAAGGACAGGTCGGCCGGCTTGGTGATCACGTTCTGCTTCGGCACGGCGACGTACTGCGCGAGCGAGCCCTGGTAACGCTCCGACAGCAGCGAGCGCTTCGGGTCAAGCGTGTCGTCACCGCTCCAGCCCGGCGCGTTGATCACTGCGTGGACGACCACTTCCGCGCCGGTGGACTCGTCGATGCCGGCCGCGTCGCAGCCGAGGATCATCGGCAGCCGCTCGGCGGAGATGCCCACGCCGCGCAACGTCCACAGGTCGTGGTGGTTGAGGCTGGCTGCCCGGACCGCTACTCGCGTCCACCCGTCGGGGACGTCGGGCTCGGGGCGCTCGCCGACCACGAGGCCGGCGAGCGGGTCGTCGGGGTTGATCGACTCGGCGAAGACAGCGCGCATGCGCTCGACCCTAGGCAGGCCTCAGACCGTCATCGACTCGGGGGCGGAGGCGAGGGCTGCCTGCATCGCCGAGATCAACTCGCGGGCGGACGCCGCGGTCAACTCGAGCGCGACGCGGGCGCCCGGGCCCATGTGCGGCGCGGCGACGTCGACGTTGAGCGTGTGCTCGGCCATCGCGTGCACCGGGTGGTCGAAGTAGACGGTGGCATCGGTGGTCGCGAACCAGCTGCTGTCCGGGCCCTTCGCGCTGCCCTCGAGCGGAATGTGGACGGTGGCGTACGTGCACATGTCAGACCTCCGTTCCGAGCTGGGTTCCGAAGAACGCGGCGATCTTCGCCCACCCGTCGTTCGCCGCGGCGACGCGATAGGAGGGGCGATCGACCGCGAAGAAGGCGTGGCCGGCGTCCGGATAGGAGTGCAGCTCGAACTGCTTCCCGTTCTCGGCGAGGATCCGCTCCAGCTCGGCGACCTCGTCCGGCGACGGGTGCATGTCCTCGGCGCCGAAGAGGCCGAGCAACGGGCACGACAGCTTCGGCAGCTGGTCGACGAGGTTGGTCACCTGCAGCGGGAAGTCGGCCGGCGGAGTGCCCGTGACGAACGCTCCGTAGCAGTCGACCGCGGCGTCGAGTTCGAGGTTGCATGCCGCCAGCACGGACTGGCGCCCACCCGAGCAGTACCCGATCGAGCCGGCCGTGCCGTTCGACGTCGGCAACGACTTCAGGTACGCCGCGGCACCGGCGACGTCGCCGACGAGGCGGTCGTCGGGGATGCCGCCCTTCGCGCGCGCCACCGCCGCGGCGTCGTCGGGTGCCGCGCCGGGCGCCTCCCGCGAGTACAGGTTCGGGCACAGCGCGTTGTACCCCAGCTCCGCGAAGCGCCGCGTGATCTCCTTGCTCGCCCGGTCGTAGCCCGGCAGGTGGTGGATGACGACCACGCCACCGCGCCGGGCGTCGGCGTGAGGCTGCGCGAGGTAGGCCTCGATGTCGTCGCCGTACGCGCCGGTGATGCGGATGGTGTTCGCTGACAGTGATCCGTCCATACCGTCATCGAATCACCCCCGCCTGTGCGTCCTAGAGTCAGCCGTTGTGCCCGTCCGTCTCGGCCGTCTGCGCCGCGTCCGCAGGCCACTGGTCGCGCTCGTCGCGCTGGTGGCCGCGCTGGGCGTCGGGTACGGGGTTCAGGCGGTCCACCGCGACAGCGGCGCGCCGAGGCCGAGCGCGACCGCCACGACCAGGGCCCCGTCGGCGGGATTGCCGACGGTTGAGCTGACTTCGCTGCCCCCGCAGGCGGCTCAAACGGTTCGGCTCATCGCCGCCGGCGGCCCGTTTCCGTACCCGCACAACGACGGCGTGGTGTTCCACAACTCCGAGCACGCGTTGCCGGCGCACGCCGATGGCTGGTACCGCGAGTACACCGTGCCGACGCCCGGTTCGTCGACCCGCGGCGCACGGCGGATCATCCGCGGCCAGGACGGAACGCTCTACTGGACCGCCGACCACTACGACAGCTTCGCGATCGTGGACGTGCGCCGGTGACCGGCAAGCGCGACGCCATCCGAGCCGTCTATCGGCAGGTCGACGCGCCGACCTGGGCAGCCGCCAACCTGGACGGCCTCGCGGACGTGCTTCGCGATCTCTCCTGGCTGCCGCCCGGGCCGGTCGAGGTCGACGTGCCCGAGATGAGCGACCCTGCCGAACGGCGCTCCGTCCTCGCCGTCCTGTCCCGGGCCGCCGCCGAGAGCGCCGGCTCCCTGCGGCCGATCCGGCTCGTGCGCGATGAGTGAGGCCAGCCGGCTGTGGCGGCACCGGGACTTCCTGCTGCTGTGGGGCGGCCAGACCACGAGCGACGTCGGCACGGCGGTGAGCGCGGTGGTGCTGCCGCTCATCGCCGTGGTCTACCTGCACGTGACGGCGTTCGAGGTCGGGGCACTCGCTGCGGCCGAATGGGCGCCCTGGTTGCTGATCGGGCTACCCGCCGGTGTGTGGATCGACCGCTCGCGCTGCCGGCCCGTCATGATCGCGTGCGACGTGGCACGTGCGTTGCTGATCGGCAGCGTCCCGCTCGCCGCCGCGTTCGACCGGTTGACGATCGGCCACCTCTTCGTCGCCGCGTTCGGGACCGGCGCGGCGAGCGTGCTGTTCCAGGTCGCCTATCAGTCCTTCCTGCCACGGCTGCTCGATCGCGACGACCTGCCCGAGGGCAACGCCAAGCTGCAGGGCAGCGGCGCCGTGGCCCAGGTCGCGGGACCGGGGCTGGGCGGTGCGCTCGTGCAGGCGTTCCGGGCTCCGTACGCGCTGCTGGCGGACGTCGCCAGCTACGCCGTCTCGGCGCTCGCCCTGCTCGGCCTCCGGCATCGCGAGGAGCGACCCCCGCCGGCCGAGCGCAATCTGCGCCGTGAGATCGCCGAGGGCGCGCGCTACGTCCGCGCCGACCCGATCCTGCGCGTCCTCACCATCGCGCCCGCGATCACCAACTTCTTCTTCACCGGCGCGGAGTCCATCACCGTGCTGTTCCTCGTGCGGACCGTCCGCGTCGAGCCGGCCGCGGTCGGCCTGCTCATCGGCGGCGTCAGCCTGGGATCGGTGCTCGGCGCCGTGCTCGCCCGTCCGATCGGGCGGCGCATCGGCACGTCCCGGGCCGTCTGGCTCGTCACCCTGTGCACCGCACCATTCGGTCTGCTGATCGCGGCGACCCAGCGCGGGCTCGGCCTGGCGCTGTTCGTCGTGGGCAGCACCACGCTGTTCGCGGGCATCCTCGTCTACAACGTGACGATCGGCGGGTTCCGCCAGGCGTACTGCCCGCCCGCGATCCTCGGCAGGGTCGTGGCCACGATGCGCTTCGTGCTGTTCGGCACCATCCCTCTGGGAGCACTTGCCGGCGGCGGCCTCGCGAGCGCACTGGGCTCGCGCACCGCGCTGTACGTCCTGCTCTCCGGCAACTGCATCGCCGGGCTGATCCTCCTGGCGTCGCCGCTGCGCGGGCTGCGCGACCTGCCGGATCACCCGCCGGTGCAGCGAGTGAGCGAATCGGCACTGCCCATGACGCACACTTGACGCCGTGCCCCCGTCCCTGCCGCAGGGCAGCCCGCCGCCGCCCGACGGCCGGCTGCCGTGGTCCGTGCTCGACTCGGCCAGGAGCTCCCCGTTCGGGATCTACGTGCACGTCCCGTTCTGCCGCACCCGCTGCGGGTACTGCGACTTCAACACGTACACGGCGGCCGAGCTGGGCAACGGCGTCGGCCCGGGGACGTACGCCGACATCCTGCTGCAGGAGGTCCGGCTCGCCGAGGGCGTTCTCGGCGACCGGTTCCCTCCGATCTCGACCGTCTTCTTCGGCGGGGGTACGCCGACGCTGCTGCCGGCCGAGCACCTCGGCCTGGTCATCCGCGAGCTGCGCGAGCGGTTCGGGCTCGCGCCCGACGTCGAGATCACGACCGAGGCGAATCCCGAGACGGTGACCCCCGCCTACTTCGCCCAGCTCCGTGCTGCGGGGTTCACCCGGGTCTCGATCGGCATGCAGTCGGCCGTGCCGCGGGTCCTGCAGGTCCTCGACCGGCAGCACCGGCCGGGCCGGCCCGAGGAGGCCGTCGCCGAGGCGTGGGCGGCGGGCTTCGAGCACGTCAACCTCGACCTCATCTATGGCGCCCCGTACGAGACCGATCAGGACTGGGCCGCCTCGCTTCACGCCGCCATCGCCGCCGGGCCCGACCACATCAGCGCGTATGCACTGGTGGTCGAAGAGGGCACCGCGCTCGCCCGGCAGGTCGCGAGCGGTGTCGTGCCGGCGCCCGAGGACGACGTGCTCGCAGACCGGTACGTCATGGCCGACGAGCTGCTCGGCAAGGTCGGCTTCGACTGGTACGAGGTGTCGAACTGGGCCCGCGGGCCGCAGGCGAGGTCGCGGCACAACGACCTGTACTGGACGAATTCCACCTGGTGGGGCCTCGGGCCCGGTGCGCACAGCCACGTCGGCGGCGTGCGGTGGTGGAACGTCAAGCATCCGGCTCGCTACGCCGCGCTGCTCGAGAGCGCCCTGAGCCCCGCCGCCGGCCGCGAGACCCTCGACGAGCAGGCCCGGCTCACCGAGCGGGTCATGCTCGGCATCCGCCGCCGTGAGGGCCTGGCCGTGGACGAGCTCCCGGCGGCCTCGCAACGCCCCGTTGCGCAGCTGGCGACCTGGGGTCTCGTGGCGCAGGAACACCTCGCCGCGGGGCGCGTGGTGTTGACGCAACGCGGCCGGCTGCTGGCCGACGCCGTGGTGCGCGAGCTGCTGCCCTGACTCAGCGCTTGGCCGGATGCAGGGCGTCGAGGTCGAGCACCCGCACGTGCAGCGTGTTCCGGTTCTGCAACGCTGCACGCAGCGCGCGGTGCAGCCCGTCCTCGAGGTAGATCTCGCCGCGCCACAGGACGGCGTGCGGGAACAGGTCGCCGTAGAACGTCGAGTCCTCGTCGAGCAAATGGTCGAGCGCGAGTTCCTTCTTGGTGGTGGTCAGCTCGTCCAGCCGCACCGAACGCGGCGGAACGCCCGCCCAGTCCCGCTGCGAGAAGCCGTGATCGGGGTAGGGACGACCGTCCCGTACCGCCTTGAAGATCACGACTTCCCCCGGGTTTCCTCAGTGCCTGCTCCGTCCCGACCATAACGGCAGCGCCGACCCGGTTGTTGCACCGCGCTGCCCTTTCGCCCGCGCTCTAAGCTGATTCACCAGGACCAAACCGAGGAAGGCAGGGGCGACGTGGGCGTCGAGGATCGCAAGCTCGAGGTGCTGCGGGCGATCATCGAGGACTTCATCTCCACGAACGAGCCCGTCGGCAGCAAGGCGCTCGCCGACCGGCACAACCTCGGCGTCTCGCCGGCCACGATCCGCAACGACATGGCCGCGCTCGAGGAAGAGGGGCTCATCGCCCAGCCCCACACGAGCGCCGGGCGGGTCCCGACCGACGCCGGGTACCGGCTGTTCGTCGATCGGCTCGCCGAGCTCAAGCCGCTGTCCGGAGCCGAGAAACGGGCGATCCACACCTTCCTCGACGGGGCGGTCGATCTCGATGACGTGCTGCATCGTGCCGTGCGCACGCTCGCGCAGCTGACCCGCAATGTGGCCGTCGTCCAGTACCCGTCGCTCTCGCGCAGCCGGGTGCGCCACGTCGAGCTGGTGCGGCTGACCGAGTCGCGGCTCATGCTGGTACTGATCACCGACACCGGCCGGGTCGAGCAGCGCATCGTCGAACTGCCGGCGCCCGTGGCAGAGGAGGACGTCGCCGATCTGCGCGTCACGCTGAACGTGCATCTGCGCGACCGCCTGCTCGCCGAGGCGCCCGAGATCGTCACCTCGCTGCCGAACTCCGTTCCCCGGGACCTGCATGGCCTGCTGTCGACGCTGACGTCGGTGCTGCTCGAGACGCTCGTCGAGCACGGCACCGACCGCGTCGTGCTGGGCGGCACTGCGCACCTCACCGAACACGCGCTGGACTTCCCGGCGATCCGCCCCATCCTCGAGGCGCTCGAGGAGCAGGTCGTCCTGCTGAGGCTGCTCGACCAGTCGGTCGCGACGAGCCAGGTCATCGTGCGCATCGGCAACGAGAACCTGCACCAGGGGCTGTCGACGACGTCGGTCGTCGCCACCGGGTACGGCGCTCAGGGCGTCCAGCTCGGCGCGGTCGGCGTCCTGGGCCCACGGCGGATGGACTACGCCCACACGATTGCGCGCGTGGCGGCGGTGGCCCGCTACGTCGGCGAGCTGCTCGCTGAGCGGTGAGCCCGCCGTAGACTGCGCATGGCACTCGCAGGCGTCGAGTGCCAACCAATCGACGAAGGAACGGATGGTCGTGGCAGAGACTCCGCGCGACTACTACGGCTTGCTCGGCGTCGGCCGCACCGCGACGCCCGAGGAGATCAAGCGCGCGTACCGGAAGCTGGCGCGCGAGCTGCACCCGGACGTCAACCCAGACCGCGGCGCGCAGGAGAAGTTCAAGGCCGTCACGGCCGCCTACGAGGTGCTGAGCGACCCCGAGAAGCGCCGGGTCGTCGATCTCGGCGGGGACCCGCTGTCCCAGGGCGCCGGCACTGCGGGCAACCCGTTCGCCGGTTTCGGCGGTTTCGGTGACGTCTTCGAGGCGTTCTTCGGCGGCGGAGCGGCCGGCGGGGGGCGGGGGCGGCGCAGCCGGGTCCGTCCGGGCGCGGACGCGCTCGTGCAGATCTCGCTCACCCTCGAGGAGGCCGCGTTCGGCGTGCGCCGCGAGCTCACCGTCGAGACCGCGGTGCTGTGTGACATCTGCCACGGCGACGGCTGTGCTCCCGGCACCTCGCCGCGCACGTGCGCGACGTGCGGCGGCAGCGGCGAGATCCAGTCGGTACAGCGGTCCTTCCTCGGCCAGGTCATGACGACGCGCGCCTGCTCGGCCTGCGGCGGTACCGGCCAGCAGATCGTCACGCCCTGCCCGACGTGCGCCGGCGAAGGGCGGGTGCGGGCCCGCCGGACGATCACCGTCGACGTGCCGGCCGGCATCGAGGACGGCATGCGCATCCGGCTCTCCGGCCAGGGCGAGGTCGGCCCCGGTGGCGGCCCGGCCGGCGATCTGTACGTCGAGATCGCCGAGCAGCAGCACGACACGTTCGCGCGCGACGGTGCCGACCTGCACTGCACGGTCGTCGTGCCCATGACCGCCGCGGCCCTGGGCACCGACCTGGCCCTCGACACCCTCGACAGCGAGGAGAAGATCGAGATCCGCGCCGGCACGCAGAGCGGTTCGGTGCTGACGCTGCGGGGCAAGGGGGTTCCGCGGCTGCGCAGCTCGGCGCGCGGTGACCTGTACGTGCACGTCGAGGTCCGCACGCCCACCCGGTTGGACGAGGGCCAGGAGCACTTGCTGCGCGAGTTCGCCGCCCTGCGCAACGAGGACGTCTCGGTCACCGGCAAGAACGGCGGCGGTCTGTTCGGCAAGGTGCGAGACGCGTTCGGCGGGCGCTGACCGACGGCCGTGAGCACGCCGCCGCTGTTCTTCGTCGAGCATCTGCCCGCCGGTGACCGGCTGCGTCTCGACGGGCCGGAGGGCCGGCATGCCGCGCGGGTCAAGCGACTGACGGTCGGCGAGCGGCTGCGCGTCGCCGACGGGCTCGGCGCTGTCGCCGACTGTGCCGTCATCCAGGTGCTGGCCGACGGGCTCGAACTCGAGGTGATCGCCTGGGGCAGCGTCGAGCCGCCGCAGCCGTACCTGGTGGTGGTGCAAGCGCTGGCGAAGGGCGACCGGGCCGAACTCGCGGTCGAGCTGTCCACCGAGCTCGGTGCCGACGAGATCGTCCCGTGGGCGGCGTCGCGGTCGATCGTGCAGTGGCAGGACCAGCGGGTGTCCAAGGGTCTCGACCGGTGGCGGCGCACGGCCCGCGAGTCGGCCAAGCAGAGCAGGCGACCGCGCGTGCCGATCGTGAGCGACCTTGCGTCCACCGCCGACGTGGTGGCCCGCATCGGTACCGGCCGCGGGCTCGTCCTGCACGAGGGCGCCGGGCAGCCGCTCGCGGGGGCCTCGTTGCCGGCGTCGGGCGAGATCGTCGTCGTGGTGGGCCCCGAGGGTGGCGTGAGCGACGACGAACTCGGCGCCTTCGCCGGGGCCGGGGCCTCGCTCGTCCGTCTCGGCGAGCCGGTGCTGCGGACGTCGACAGCAGGGGCGGCGGCGCTCGCGGTGCTGTCCGTGCGAGTGGGCCGTTGGTCGGGTGGTGGCTGAGCGTCGCCCTGCTCGGCGCGGCCTGCCTTCAAGTCGACCGCGCCGGCGCCGATGAACAACCTGTGTCGCACCACGCCGGCGAGACCCGTCTCTGCGGCTGTGCCGGCTCCGCCCGCCCACACCGACGCGAGCTGGTCGCGCAGCCGCTGCTGACGCTGCTGCTCTGCGGCCTCGCGGCATTCGCCCTGCCGAATCCGGCGCTGCCGAACGGTCACCGCTCGGGCGCGCGAGCCACCGTGGTCGCGGCACGTCCCGCGGCGGGAGCGCACGAGCCGGGGAACCCGACCGACCCGATCCAGAATCGCCGAGGCCCCGCGCCCTTGGCGATCGTCGACCGCCCGGTCGAGCCGGTGGCACCCGTCGCCGTCGCGCTCGATCGCGCGTTGACCCGGCCGCAACCGGCGGACAGCGCGCGGACCCTCTCCGCGCGCACCGCGCTCGCCGCGGCGCAGGCCCGCTACGGCGAGGCCAACCAACGCTACGATCTGGCCGCTGCCGCTGTGGACGCGGCGGGACGACGGCTCGCCGCCGCCCAGCGCGTCGCCGAGTCGGCGCGGGCGACCGCGAATCGGTCAGAGACCGATCTCGGGCAGCTGCTCGTCGGCCAGTACGAGACCGGCAACCCCGTCCCGGTGACCGCACAGGTCCTGCTCTCGGCTGACGGCGGCGACGTCCTCGACGCGGTGGCGCGCGGGCAGCAACTGGCGGCATACCAATCCACCCGGCTGCAGCGGGCCCTCGACGCCCAGCGGTCGGCCGACCGGGCCCAGGCAGAGGTGGCCGCGGCGCAGACCGGCGCCGTGACGGCGCAGACCTCGGCGCTCGACGCCCAACGGGCCGCGGCCGGGCTGGCGGCGGCCGCGCAGCGGGCGGTCGCCGCGCTGCACCTGAGCGACCTTGCCGCCGCGGCGAAGGCTGCCGCCGCGGCAGCCATGGTCGCGGGCACCGCGCACGCCTCGGGCGCCGACAACGCGGCAGGCGCGGCCGCTGCCCTGCGCGCCGAGGTGATCGCGTCCGGTGCCGCATCTCCTGCGGCCTTCCCGGTGTCAGCCACGGTGCCCGCAGTCATCGCCGCCGCGACGCGGGCGTTGCTCGACCGCGCCGCGGGCCGGGGGCCTTCCGGCCCGGCGACGTCCGCCGTGCACGTCACGGGACGCGACGACTTGGGCGGTACCGTGCCGTGGCACGGGCGAGCCGGCGCCGGCCCGTCGCGCGCGCTGACCGTCTTCGACGGCGTCCTGTCGGCCGCGGGCTGGCCGAACGCCGGGGTGGGCAGCTCGGTGCCCGGCACAGCGCCGCTCCTCAAGGCCGACGGCGTCAGCGTGCATCCGGCGCTGCCGGCGCTGCCGAAGGGGTACCGGCCGCTGCGCGCGCAGGTCGCAGTCGAGGCCGCCCTCGGGCAGCTAGGCAGCCCGTACGTCTGGAACGCGGCCGGCCCGGCGACGTTCGACTGCTCGGGGCTCACCGTCTGGGCCTGGGGCCACGCGGGCGTCGCGCTCGAGCACTACACCGGCACGCAGGTGACCCAGGGGGTGCGTGTCGACGCGGACGGCCTGTTGCCGGGGGACCTGCTGCTCTTCGGTGCGGCCCTGCACCATGTCGGCCTGTACCTCGGTGCCGGCTACATGATCGACGCGCCGCAGACCGGCGACTACGTCAAGGTTCAGCGCGTCGCGGATATGGGGGACTTCGCGGTCGCCGTGCGGCCCTGACCGGCCGGCGCGTTCGTCAACACGGGCGTTGACCTGACTGCGGACGGTCCCGTCACCGACATCGTGGCGGTGGGCGGCTGGAACAACTGCGTCGTGTCGAGGATGGCCGGCTAATGACTCGGTGTGCGCACCGTCGCGAACGTCCACGCAGCCGCGCCCACGACGATCGCGGCGATGCCGATCGTCGCCGAGACGGAAACGGTCAGCATCGCGGCGCCGAAGGCCGCCCCTGCAGCCATCGCGACAACGGAAAGGATCCGCCTGCGCGTCGCGGCTGACGGCCGGTCCGAGGCGATCCCGGTCAGGCTCAGCGTGAGGACGGTGGTGGTGAGATCCGGAACGCCGTGCCGTCGAACCGTGGCGTTCTGAAGCCCGAGCGCAGCGGCCAGCACGGCGATGGTGGCCCACGAACCGTGTGACCGCAGGGGCAGCGCACCGACCGCCGTGCCCAGCGCCACCGCCGCAAGGACCACTGCCTCGGCCGCGAACGCGCTGCCCAGCCACCGTGCCGCGTGGTCTGCGCTCGCGGCAGCCCACCGTCCCCCGGCGAAGGCGCCCGCCAGGAACCCAGCAATGGCGACGAGGGACGCCGCGACCGACAGCCCGGAGTGGGCCTGCACTCCGAAGCCGATGAAGACCACGTTGCCCGTCATGTTCGCGACGAACACCCGGCCGAGCCGCAGGTAGCTGACCGCGTCCACCAGGCCGGTGACGACGGTGAGCGCCAGCAGCGCGGCCGCGGTACGGCGCGCCGCAGACGGTGCCAGTTCGGCCATCGTGCCCCCTTACGGGCGGAGCGGGCCCTCACCTGCCCGGTTGGTCTCGATCGCGGTCGCGATCGTGTCGAGGTCGTCGCCGGTGAGCCGCGCGGATGCGGCGGCAAGCCATCCGTCGACCTGCCGCGGGCTGCGTGCGCCGACGATCGCGGCCGTCACGCCTCGGAACGCGAGCGTCCAGGCAACGGCTGCGGCGGGCTGGGTGATGCCATGGCGCCGGGCGACCTCGGCGATCGCGTCGGCCACCGCGAGATTCGCCTCGAGGTCGGTGGTGAAGTCCGAACTGCCGCGGCGCCAGTCGTCGCTCGGCAGCGCCGCCACCCGCTCGCGTGAGAACGCGCCGGTCAGCAAGCCCGACATCATCGGGCTGTAGACGATGACGCCGGTGTCGTGCGCCGTGGTCCAGGGAAGCAGATCGGCCGTCTCGCGGTGGATTGCCGAGAACGGTGGCTGCAGGCTGTCGACGTGCCCGAGGGACTCGGCGGTGTCGAGCTGCGCCGCGTCGTGGTTCGACAGGCCGACCGCCCGCACCTTGCCTTCGGCCTTGAGGTCGAGCAGCGTCTGCCAGTAGTCGGTGAGCGGTGTGCCGTCCTCGGCGGGCCAGTGCATCTGGTACAGGTCGATCTGCTCGACCTGCAGCCGCCGCAGCGACGCCTCGACCTCACGCCGGATAGAGGCCGGCGCGCCGACTCGCTGCGGGGCGACCGAGCGGTCGCCCTCGTCCCACACCAGGCCGCACTTCGTGAAGACGTACGGACGGTCGGCGGCCGGGATGCCGGTGAGGGCCCGGGCGACGACCTCCTCGGAGTGGCCGAGTCCATACACCGCCGCGGTATCGATCCAGTTCACGCCCGCCTCGACCGCGTGCCGGATCGCCGCGATCGCCTCGTCGTCGTCCTGGGGCCCCCAGGCGAACGTCCAGTCGCCGCCGCCGACGGCCCACGCGCCGAAGCCGACCCGAGTGATGTCCATCCCGGTGTTGCCGAGGGGCTCCGTGCGGAGCCGGGTGTCATGCGTAGCAGCCATGCCTCCACCATGCCGCCGCAACGCTCATGCCGTCCAACGAAAGCTGGCGATGACGGTCATTGGTCCAATGAATGGTCCTCGGAGCGTCCGGATGGGAGCACCGAGGTCACCAGCTGCACCATCGCGCGCGTGGCCGCCGAGCGCGGGTGCTGAGTCGAGATCACCAGGGCGACGGCGAACTTCGGCGCCGGGCGCACCCGGACGAGATCCGGGCGCCGCCCGTCCGCGAGATTCGACGGCCCGACGAACGCGTACCCGAAGCCGGCCCGCACCATTTCCGACACCGTCGGGACGTCGGCGACCTCGACCGCGACCTCGCGGGTGACACCTGCCTGGGCGAACAGCCGGTCGACGCTCAGCCGGATGCCCCATCCTGGCGGGAAGTCGATGAAACGCATGCCGTCGAGTTCGGCGAGCTCGATCGTGCGTCGCCTGCCGAAGGGGTGGCCCGGAGGGCAGCCGAGCACCATCTCCTCTTCGGCGAGCGTGTGCACCGCGAGCCCCGCCGGGTAACCCGAGGGCAGCGCCGCGAACGCCAGGTCCAGGCGGCCCTCGAGCACGTAGCGGGTCAGCTGCGCCGAGCCACCCTCGGCGGCGAGGGGGACGAGCCGCACGTCGGGATGCTCGCGGCTGTACCGGGTGAGCAGCGCGGCCAGGTCGATCAGCGCAAGCGACTGCATGATGCCGATGCGCACAGTGCCGCGTACCCCGCCCTTGACCGCGGCGACCGCGTCTCGGGCCGCGTCGGCGGCGGCCAGCGTGGATCGTGCCTGCTCGACCAGCGCCGCGCCGGCGTCGGTGAGCTCGACGCGGTGCGTGGTCCGGTTGAACAGCGTGGCGCCGAGTTCGCGCTCGAGCGAGCGCACCGACACGGACAGGGCCGACTGGACGAGATGCACGCGGGCGGCGGCGCGCGTGAAGCTCTGCTCCTCGGCTACGGCGAGGAAGTGCTCGAGATGGCGCAGCTCCACGTCATGCCTCACAGTGATGAGCGCTACCGCGGTTGTTCGTGCACAGCATATCGGCGCCGTCCGCCCGATCCGACGAAGTCGCGCCCCGGCACCAGGTCGGCTCCGGGCAGAGCCGTCGCTAAGGTCGACCCATGGCCGAGGACTGTCTGTTCTGCGGGATCGTCGCGGGCACGGTGCCCGCCGACATCGTCTACGCGGACGACGCCGCGGTGGCATTCCGCGACATCAACCCCCAGGCTCCCGTACACGTCCTGGTCGTTCCCCGCGAGCACGTCGTCGATCTGCGCGAGCTCGGGGGTCGTCCGGACCTCGCCGGCCCCTACGTCGCGGCCATCGGCAAGGTGGCCGACAACCTGGACGCACCCGACTTCCGCACGGTGTTCAACACCGGTGCACCGGTGGGTCAGAGCGTGTTCCACATCCACGCCCATCTGCTTGCGGGACGCCCGATGGGCTGGCCGCCGGGCTGAACCCGGGATATTCGGGGCGTGCGCCGGTACGATGGACGAGTCCACGAGAACCGGCCAGAAAGCACAACTTGTCCGATCCCACGCCGTCCACGGATCGCGTCTCCACCGTCCTTGTCGTTCCCGGCGAGCAGGCCATGGTGTCCCTGCTCGGGTCTCGTGACGAACTGTTGCGGGTCATCGAGCGAAGCCTCGACAGCGACGTCCACGTGCGGGGCAACGAGATCACCATCGCCGGCCGTCCCGAGGACAACGCGATCGCGGTGCGCCTCTTCGAGGAGCTTCTCGAGCTGATCAAGGCCGGCCAGAACCTGACCCCAGACGCGGTGTCACGGGCCCTGGGCATGCTGACGGCCGACGTCGGTGAGCGGCCGGCCGAGGTCCTGAGCCTCAACATCCTGTCCCGCCGCGGCAAGAACATCCGGCCGAAGACGCTGAACCAGAAGCGCTATGTCGATGCGATCGACAAGCACACCGTCGTGTTCGGCATCGGCCCGGCCGGTACCGGCAAGACCTACCTCGCGGTGGCGAAGGCCGTTCAGGCACTGCAGGCCAAACAGGTCAGCCGCATCATCCTGACCCGCCCGGCTGTCGAGGCCGGCGAGCGGCTCGGGTTCCTGCCCGGCACGCTCTACGACAAGATCGACCCGTACCTTCGACCGCTGCTCGACGCGCTGCAGGACATGCTCGATCCCGAGACGATCCCGCGGCTGACACAGGCCGGCACGATCGAGGTCGCGCCGCTGGCTTACATGCGCGGCCGGTCGCTCAACAACGCGTTCATCATCCTGGACGAGGCGCAGAACACCACGCCCGAGCAGATGAAGATGTTCCTCACCCGCCTCGGCTTCGACTCCAGGATGGTCGTCACGGGCGACGTCACTCAGGTCGACCTTCCCGGTGACACGAAGAGCGGCCTGCGGGTCGTGCGCGACATCCTCACCGACATCGACGACGTGTACTTCGCCGAACTGACCAGCACCGACGTCGTGCGGCACCGGCTGGTCGGCGAGATCGTCGATGCCTACGAGCGCTGGGACGCGCGTCAGGGCAGCCCCGCTCCGCCGTCGGCGACCCACGGGCCGCGACGCAGCCGGTGAGCATCGAGGTCAACAACGAGTCCGGCGTCGCGGTGGACGAGGTCGGGCTGGCCGAGCTGGGCCGCTTCGTGCTCAACCGCCTCGGCATCGATCCGCTCGCCGAGCTGTCCGTCGTCCTCCTGGACGTCGACGCGATGGCTGCCCTGCACCTGCAGTGGATGGACCTCCCCGGCCCGACCGACGTCATGGCGTTCCCGATGGACGGCGCCGACACCCGCGCCGACCGCGTCGACCCGTCGGCGCCGCCCACCACGGACGAGAACCCGGGTGAGGCGATGCTCGGCGACGTCGTGCTCTGCCCCGCGGTGGCGGCGGACCAGGCCGCGTCGGCCGGCCACTCGCCCGAGGCCGAGCTGCACCTGCTGTGCACCCACGGCATCCTGCACCTGCTGGGTTACGACCACGGCGAGCCCGACGAGGAGCGCGAGATGTTCGAGCTGCAGGCGCGGCTGCTCGGCGAGTGGGTCGACGCGGGCGGCCGCAGCCCGATCCACGCTCCGCTCGCAGGCACCGGTGGCGAGGGGCGCGAGGCCGCCGGTGGACGGCATGTCTGACCCGGGCGCCGCCGCCAGACCCGGCCGGCCGCACGCCCGTGGCGGTGCCCGATGACGACCGGGGACATCATCGCGCTCGTCGTCGCTGTCTGCCTGATCCCGTTGGGAGGCCTGTTCGCCTGCGTCGATTCCGCGCTCGGGCGGGTGTCGGTCGCGCGCGTCGAGGAGTTCCTCCGCGAGGGCCTGCGCGGCGCGCCCGCGCTTCGGCGCGTCGTCGAGGACCGCGCACGGTTCACCAACCTGCTGCTCCTGCTGCGGCTGTCCTGCGAGCTCACCGCCACCGTCCTGGCGACGATCGTGGCTCGGGCGCAGTTCGGCGGCCGGTGGCCGGTGCCGCTGATCACGGTCCTGGTGATGGTCTTCGTGTCGTACGCGATCGTCGGTGTCGGGCCCCGGACGATCGGCCGCCAGCATCCGAACCAGGTCGCCCTTGCCTTCTCGAGGGTGGTGCTGGTGCTCGGCCGCGTATTCGGTCCGCTGGCCTCGTTGCTCATCCTGGTGGGCAACGCCCTCACCCCTGGCCGCGGCCTGCGGGACGGACCGTTCGCCTCCGAGGTCGAACTGCGCGAGCTGGTCGACATGGCCGAGGAGCGCGGCGTCGTCGAGCACGGCGAGCGGCAGATGATCCAGTCGGTGTTCGAGCTCGGCGACACCATTGCGCGCGAGGTCATGGTGCCGCGCACCGAGATCGTCTGGATCGAACGCTCCAAGACCGTGCCGCAAGCGCTCGCACTTGCCCTGCGCAGCGGCTTCTCGCGCATCCCGGTCGTCGGCGAGAACCTCGACGACATCGTCGGCATCGCCTACCTCAAGGACCTCGCGCGGCGGGCGCAGGACGCCGAGCGGGCCCGGGCCACGAAGGTCGACGAGGTCATGCGGCCCGCCATCTTCGTCCCCGAGTCGAAGCCGGTCGACGAGATGTTGCGCGAGATGCAGGCGCGGCGAACCCACATGGCGATCGTCATCGACGAGTACGGCGGAACTGCCGGCCTGGTGACGATCGAAGACATCCTGGAAGAGATCGTCGGCGAGATCACCGACGAGTACGACGTCGAGCGCCCGCCCGTTGAGCGGATCGACGACGACACCGCCCGGGTCACCGCCCGGCTCGCGGTCGAGGATCTCGGCGAGCTGTTCGGCGTCGACATGCCTGACCGCGACGACGTCGAGACCGTCGGCGGCCTGCTGGCCGAGTCGCTCGGGCGCGTGCCGATCCCAGGTGCGCGAGCCGAGGCACACGGCCTGGAGCTGATCGCCGAGAGCGCGGGCGGCCGTCGCAACCGCATCGATACCGTGCTGGTGCGGCGCCTGCCCGAGCAGGGCGACCACGACGAGCCGGTTCGCCCCGCCGAGGAGGTCGAGACCCGGTGAGTGAGCTGTCCGCGGAGGATCAGAAGCTGGTCACCCTCGCCCGCTCGGCACGTGTGCGCACCGGCGCGGCCCAGGGCGCGGCAGTACGCGACACGGACGGACGCACGTACGTGGCAGCGACCGTCGACCTGCCCTCGCTCTCGCTGTCGGCGCTGCAGGTGGCCGTCGCCATGGCGGTGTCCTCCGGCGCGCTCGGCCTGGAGGCCGCGGTCGTGCTCGGCAGCGGGAAGATCGACGACGCCGACGAGGCGGGCGTCGCCGCGGTGCGCGACGTCGCGCCGTCAGCCTCGGTTCGCTTCGTCGCCTGACGCCGGGTTGCGCAGCCCGGTGGTTTCACCGCCGAGCAGGTCGGGCAGCAGCTCGACGACGGTGGCCCATTCGGGCGAGCCCGGGTCGACGAGTGCCATATGGTCGCCCTTCGTCTCGACCAGGCGCGCACGAGCGCCGGCCCGATGCGCGGCCGCCACGTACGCCTCGCTCTGCGCGAACGGCACCGCCTCGTCGCGACGCGAATGCAGGCAGACCACTGCCGCGGGGGCGGGCGCCAGGGTGAGCGGGTCCGCGACCGCGTAACGCTGCGGCACCTCGCCCGGCATTCCACCGAGCAGATCGGGTACCGCCCGCCCGCCGACGCCGGTCTGCGCCGCGGTGACGAGGTCGAGCACGCCGGCCTGGGTGACGACGCCGCTCAACCGCACTGCCGGATCCGCCCCCGGGGTGCCGTCCGCCAGGTTCGGCCGCGACGCGGCCCACGCCGCCAGGTGACCGCCCGCGGAGTGCCCGATCGCGACCGTCCTGGACTGGTCGACGCCGAGCGTCGCGAGCAGGTCGATGGCCGCGGAGACGTCCTCGAGGGTGCCGGGCCACCCGCCCCCGCGGGCGACCCGGCGGTACTCGATGTTCCAGGTGACCCATCCTCGCGCCGCCAGGTCACGCGCCAGCGGTCGTCCCAAGGATGCGTCGTACCGCGCCCGCCAGAACCCGCCGTGGATCACGACAACCGTGCCCGGCAGGCGCGCGCCCTCGGGTAGCCACAGCTCGCCGTACTGATCCGGGTGGGGTCCGTACGCGTGTCGCTGCACGCCCTGCAGTCTGCCGCGCCGCCCCCGCATGCTCGCCGCGGGGCGAGGCGTCAGCCCGGCTGCGGTTCGAACTGGCGCAGCATCTGCTCGAGCGCGGCCTGGTCCGGCCCGACGAACGGCTCCATGCCCGGCGCCCGGCTCGCGGTGGCGAGGAAGGACGCGGTGCGGCCCGCCGCGGGCGGCAGGTGCGTGCTCAGGATGAGCGACGGATCGAACACCCGGATCGGGTCCAGGGTCGCGCCGAAGCGAACGGGGTCGGCCGTGTGCACCCACGGGCTGTCGACACTCGTCCAGAGCATCTGCCGATTCATCAGCTCCTCGGCCGAGAGGATGCCGACGTCCTCCGCCGCCGCCGCTTCCGCGGTGGGCATCGGTGCGCCGAAGCAGTCGGAGCTGAAGAAGGTGCCCGAGCTGTTGTCGAAGAACCCGACGGTCGCCGCATTGTCGAACAGTGGCGGGCGGACGCCGGTGATGGTGCGGTCACCGAGGTCGAGGCTCTGGCCCGGGTTGAGCAGGTAGACCCGGTCCATCGGCAGGGGACGCTCGGTACTCATGATGCCGACCCCGATGAACGTGGTGATCACCCGCGCGTTCGGTGCCGCCTCGAGCAGCTCGAACAGCGCGCCGGTGTGGTCGCGGTCGGGATGCGTCAGCCAGATCCAGCTGACGTCCTCGGGGTCGATGACCGACGCCAGGGCGTGCAGGAAGCCGCGATCGGGAAGGCCCAGACCGGTGTCGATGACGAGCGGTTGCTCGGCGTGCAGCACGAAGGCATTGACCGGCAGGAAACCGAGGCCGGGCACTTCGGCCTGGTCGTTGAGGACGCTGACGTCGTCGTTGACTCGGATGGTGTGCATCAGAACGGCACCTCCGTGGTGAGCAGGCCGTCGCCGGACGCGCGACCCGAGGCCATTCGGCAGAATTCGACGGCGTCGAGTTCCAGGGACGGTCCGCCGGCTCCGCCGTGATCGGCGGGTGTGCGCGGGCTGCCGGTCCCGAATTGCCAGGAACCGCCGGCCGGCCCGGTGAGGCGCAGGGAGCAGGGCTGGCCGTGTCGCGCCGCCCACTCGCGGACGACGTCGTCGACGATCGCGCCGTCGTGGTCCGGTGTGTGCACCAGTTCCGCCCCGGTGGCCCGCGTGACGTCGATGCGGTGCATCCACGGATCTCGGGTGAGGATCGTGTCGATGAGGTAGCCGAGCGTCCAGCGCTCGACCCGGCCGTTGACGGGAAAGGCCATCTCCGGGGGGCTCATGCGGCGGACGAACCACGGTGTGCGGCGCCGGCCGCGAGCGGCCCTCGGTGCCACGGCGTCGAAGCGGGAGACGATCTGCTGGGGGCTCATCGCCATGCGCTCCTCGACCTGCAGCGCAGTCAGTGCGTCGATGAAGACGTCACCGCGGTGCTTCGCGAGCTTGAGCTGGCGGGAGTTCTCGCGCATCGACGCCGACATCTCCGCCATGCCGAGCAGGTGGCTCGCCATCGTCCGGACGTCCCATCCGGGGCACTCGGTCTGGGTCGCCCACTGCTGCGGCGACAGGGTGCGCAGCAGCTCGACGAAGCGGCGGTACTCCGTTGCGGCCAGCCGCATCGCCACGGCACGTTCGAGCGCCGCCTTGCGGGGTGTCGCGACCTCGGCGGTCATCGTCATCGGATCCTCCTGAGTGTGGGGCCCGGCAGGCCTATGTCGTCGGCGAACATGTCGAGCACGCGCGGCAGTTGCTTCAGATAGCGGTTGCCGCCGGGGTCGTTGGCGAACTGGGCATCGACGAGCCCACCGACCAGCGCCGCGCACAGGTCGACGTCCTCGGCACGCGGTATGCCGATGGTCCGCATCCGTTCGCGGAACAGGTCCATCACCCGCACCGACGGTGCGTACGACGCCTCGGTGGGGGTGAAGTCGGCAACCACCCGCTGGTTCATGAGCTGGAACCGGGGGAGGTTCGCCGTGGCGAAGTCGACGAACGTCATGAGCATGAACAGCAGCGCCTTGCGAGGGGCGGCCGGCAACTCACCGTCCAGGTCCTCGATGGTCGCGAGGTAGTCCGACCAGGCCTGGCCGAACATCGCGTCGTAGATGGCGTTCTTCGATTCGAAGTGCGTGTACAGGGAGGGGGAGCGCATGCCGACGCGCTCGGCGACGGCTCGCAGGGTCACGTTCTCGAGCCCGTCGTCACCGGCGATGTCCCACGCCGCGTCGACGATTTCCCGCCGAGTCGCCTCACGGCGTTCGGCTCTCCTATCGCGATTAGGCAAAGCGCTCACGATTAGGAGAGTGACCCCACCGGGCCCGTCCGTCAAGGGGCACGCAGTCGTTCGGCCAATTCGCGTCGGCGGCAGATGGGAGAATGGCGACATGACCGGTATGGGCGGGCACGAGGACGCCGAGTTCCGCTCCGGGTTCTCCTGCTTCGTCGGGCGCCCGAATGCCGGCAAATCGACGCTCACCAACGCCTTGGTCGGCAGCAAGGTCGTCATCACGAGCGACAAGCCGCAGACCACGCGGCACGCGGTCCGCGGCATCGTGAACCGTGCGGACGCGCAGCTGGTCGTCGTCGACACACCGGGCCTGCACCGCCCCCGCACGCTGCTCGGCCAGCGACTCAACGACGTCGTCCGCTCGACGCTCGCCGAGGTCGACGTCATCGGGTTCTGCATTCCGGCCGACGAGAAGATCGGCCCAGGCGACCGATTCATCGCTGCCGAGCTGGCCGAGGTCCGCGCGCCGGTCGTCGCCGTCGTCACCAAGACCGATTCCGTCTCCCGCGACCGCGTCGCGGCGCAGCTGATGGCGGTCAGCGAGCTGGGCGAGTGGGCCGACATCGTTCCGGTTTCGGCAGCGTCCGGCTCGCAGGTCGACGTCCTGACCGACGTCCTGGTCGGTCACCTGCCGACCGGACCGCGGCTCTACCCCGACGACATGACGACCGACAACGACCGCGACACGCGCATCGCCGAGCTGATCCGCGAAGCGGCGCTCGAGGGCGTGCGCGATGAGTTGCCGCACTCGATCGCGGTCACGGTCGAGGAGCTGCAGCCGCGCGACGGGCGCCCTGACCTCATCGACGTCTACGCGACGGTCCACCTCGAGCGTACGAGCCAGAAGGGCATCGTCATCGGGCACCGGGGCGCCCGGCTCAAGCACATCGGGACGGTTGCGCGAACCGGCATCGAGGAGCTGCTCGGCAGCCGGGTGCATCTGAACCTGCACGTCGCGGTCGAGTCCGACTGGCAGCGCGACCCCAAGAAGCTCGACCGGCTGGGCTTCTAGGTGCTCGCCCACTACCGGGCGGCCTTCCGAGCACCAGGGACGGCCGCATTCAGCGCCGCGGGCTTCGTGATGCGTTTCGCCATCGCGATCTACCCGATCGCGTTGGTGTTGCTGATCTCCCTGCGGACCGGGCACTACGGGTTCGCAGGCCTGCTCAGTGGCATCTACGTGTTCGCCAACGGCGTCGGCAATCCGGTCCTCGCGCGACTCGCCGACCGGTTCGGTCAGCGGCGGGTGGTGCGGCCGGCGTCGCTGGTGCACGTCGCGGCCGTCGCGGTCGTCGTCGGGCTGGCGCGAAGCGACGCTTCGGACTGGACGCTGATCCCGCCCACGATCGTCGCGGGCTTCGCGTACGTGGCGGTCGGCTCGCTCGTCCGCGCGCGCTGGTCCTACGTGCTTGCCGGGCGTCCCGAACTCAGCACCGCGTACTCGCTCGAGTCGACGCTCGACGAGGTCATCTTCACGGTCGGGCCACTGATCGCGACGGTTCTCGCCACCCAGGCGGCCCCGGAATGGTCGTTCGTTCTCGGCGCGGTGCTCGTCGGCTCCGGTGCGGCGTGGCTGCAGGCCCAGCACGCGACCGAACCCCCGGCGCATCCCGCCGGCACGCCGCCGCACGACTCGGCACTGCGATACCGCGGGATGGTCCTGCTGACTGCCGCCGCGATCGGGATGGGTGCCGTGTTCGCCAGCGCGGAGGTGACGATGGTGGCGTTCTGCGGTCAGCACGGGCAGACCCGCTGGGCCGGTGCCGTGCTCGCGTGCTTCGCGTTCGGCAGCGCGGTCTCGGGCTTCTTCTACGGTGCGCGCCTGCGCCCCGCCCCGGTGCTGGCCCGGTTCCGGCAGCAGGCGCTGATCTTCGCGGTCCTGCCGCTGCTGTTCCTCGCCGCGGTCGAGGTCCCGGTGCTGGCGGTCCTCTCGTTCGTGGTCGGGCTGGCCACTGCCCCGACGTTGATCAACGCCTTCGGCCTCATCGAGAGCGTCGTGCCGAACTCGGCGCTCACCGAGGGCATGTCCTGGCTGACCACCGGCCTCAGCGTGGGCTACGGCGTCGCCGCCGCAGCGGTGGGCCGCATTGCCGACGCGCACGGTGCACGGTGGGCCTTCTCGGTCACGATCGTCGCCGGGCTCGCGGTCGGCGTGATCGCACTGGTCCTCACCGCCCGGCTTCGGACGCCGCGGCCCGGGGGCGTGGCACCATCGGAACGTGCCGCTCTACCGTGACGAGGCGGTCGTCCTGCGAGTGCACAAGCTCGGCGAGGCCGACCGGATCGTCAGCATGCTCACCCGCCGCCACGGTCGGGTGCGCGCGGTCGGCAAGGGCGTCCGGCGCACCACGTCGAAGTTCGGCGCGCGGCTCGAGCCGGGCAGCCACATCGACGTGCAACTGCACACCCGGCTCGCCGAAGGGCAGCAGGGCCCCGGCGGCCAGCGCGGGCTCGACCTCGTGACCCAGACCGAGTCGCTCGGCTCCTATGGCGCGCAGCTGGCCACCGACTACTCGCGCTGGACTGCCGTGTCCGCGATCTGCGAGACCGCCGAACGGCTGACGGAGGAGGGTGAGCCGGCGCTGCGGCTCTACCTGCTCGTCGTCGGGGCGCTGAAGGCTCTCGTCGAGCGGGTGCACTCGCCCGGGCTCGTCCTGGACGCGTTCTTCATCCGCGCGATGGCCACCGAGGGGTGGGAACCGGCGCTGCGTGACTGCGCCAAGTGCTCGGCACCGGGTCCGCACTCCGCCTTCAACGTCGCGGCGGGCGGTTCGGTCTGCGAGAACTGCCGGCCGACGGGTTCGGCTCGCCCGCTATCGCAGTCGGTCGACCTCATGTACGCGCTGCTGACCGGCGACTGGCCGGCCGCCGAGGCGAGCGACGAGTCGCCGCGCCGCGAGGCGAGCGGGCTCATCGCCGCACACCTGC
Source organism: Pseudonocardiales bacterium (assembly GCA_032160545.1). Classification (GTDB taxonomy): domain Bacteria; phylum Actinomycetota; class Actinomycetes; order Mycobacteriales; family Jatrophihabitantaceae; genus DATGFB01. The sequence continues at coordinate 45,188 of JAVHVN010000107.1, forward strand.
AATGGCATCTCGAGCGCGCCCTGCGCTCCCTGCCCCTGGTCGACCGTGCGTAGAGGCACCCGCTGGCCCGCGCCGCCGCCGCATTCGTCCGGCGCCCGGCCCCCGCAGATCCCCGCCGCGCTCGTCCCCAAGCACGTAGCGATCGTCATGGACGGCAACGGCCGCTGGGCGCACGCGCACGGGCTGCCTCGAACCGAGGGGCACCGCGCCGGCGAGGCAGCACTCATGGACGTGCTGCACGGTGCCATCGAACTCGGGGTCGACACCATCTCGGCATACGCCTTCTCGACGGAGAACTGGCGTCGCTCGCCCGAAGAGGTGCGCTTCCTGATGGGGTTCAACAAGGACGTGATCCGGCGGCGCCGTGACGAACTGGCCGAGCTGGGCGTACGGATCCGGTGGGCCGGCCGCCGCCCCAGGCTGTGGCGCAGCGTGATCGACCAGCTCGAGGACGCCGAGCAGTTCACCCGCGGCAACGACCGGCTCACGCTGCAGTTCTGCGTCAACTACGGCGGTCGCGCCGAACTCGTCGACGCGACCCGTGCCATTGCCCGAGGCGTGGCGGCGGGCACGATCGACCCGGCCAAGATCGACGAGCGGACGATCGCGGCGCACCTGGACGAGCCGGACCTCCCCGACGTCGACCTGTTCATCCGGACCTCCGGCGAGCAGCGGACGTCGAACTTCCTGCTGTGGCAGTCGGCCTACGCCGAGTTGGTGTTCCTCGACACACCCTGGCCGGACTTCGACCGCCGGCAGCTGTGGGCCGCCTGCCTCGCGTACGCCCAGCGCGACCGGCGCTTCGGTGCCGCCGGCCCGGTGGCGCCCGGCGCATGATCGCGATCACCCACTTCGAGTCCGCGGCCGTCGACTTCGCCGACCGGGCAGCCGAGGCGCTCGCGGCGTTGGCCGGCCGGCCCGGCTACCTGCGCGGCACGCTCGCGCGCAGCACCGACGATGCCGACCGGTGGCTGCTGGTCACCGAGTGGGAGAACGTCGGCTCGTACCGGCGCGCGCTCGGCAACTACGAGGTGAGGCTGCGAGCGACACCGCTACTGGCCCAGGCACTCGAGCTGCCAGGTGCCTTCGAAGCCCTCGCCGACGTGCCGCCCGGCGGCCCGATCGTGCGCCACGGCAGCGATCGGGCCTGACGCGCTCGATACGCTGGACCTGCTTCCCCGCCAATCAGTTGGAGTTCCTCAGTGCCCACCGACCGTAACGACGCCGTCGTCAACCTCAGCAAGCGGCGCGGTTTCGTCTACCCGTCCAGCGAGATCTATGGCGGCAGCAGATCGGCATGGGACTACGGACCGCTCGGCGTCGAGCTGAAGGAGAACGTCCGCCGGCAGTGGTGGCGAACGATGGTCACCGGGCGTGACGACATCGTCGGCCTCGACTCGGCCGTCATTCTCGCCCCGCAGGTCTGGGAGGCATCCGGCCACGTCGCGACCTTCTCCGACCCGCTTACCGAGTGCCAGCACTGCCATCGCCGGTTCCGCGCGGACGACCTCGAGGATGACTACGCGGCCCGCAAGGGTCGCCTACCCGAGCGCGGTCTGGCCGACATCGCCTGCCCCCACTGCGGCACCCGCGGCCAGTGGACCGAGCCCAAGCAGTTCAGCGGCATGCTGCGCACGTATCTCGGGCCGGTCGAGGACGAGTCCGGCCTGCACTACCTTCGACCCGAGACGGCCCAGGGCATCTTCGTCAACTTCCTCAACGTCTTGACGACCTCGCGCCGCAAGGTGCCGTTCGGCATCGCGCAGACGGGCAAGAGCTTCCGCAACGAGATCACCCCGGGCAATTTCATCTTCCGCACGCGTGAGTTCGAGCAGATGGAGATGGAGTTCTTCGTCAAGCCCGGAACCGACGCCGAGTGGCACGAGTATTGGCTCGAGCAGCGCTGGAACTGGTACGTCGACCTCGGCATCGATCCCGAGAACCTGCGCTTCTACGAGCACCCGAAGGAGAAGCTTTCGCACTACTCGACGCGCACGGTCGACATCGAGTACCGCTTCCGCTTCGGCGGCAGCGAGTTCGCCGAGCTCGAGGGAATCGCCAACCGCACCGACTACGACCTCAAGACCCACTCCGAGCACTCCGGCGCCAACCTCACCTACCTCGACACCGAGACGAACGAGCGGTACACGCCGTATGTGATCGAACCGGCCGCGGGACTGACCCGCGCGGTGCTGGCCTTCCTGCTCGACGCCTACACCGAGGACGAAGCTCCGAACGCCAAGGGCCAGCTCGAGACGCGCACCGTCCTGCGCCTCGACCCGCGGCTGGCCCCGGTCAAGGCCGCCGTGCTGCCGCTGTCGCGCAACGCCGATCTCTCGCCCAAGGCTCGCGACCTGGCCGCCCAGCTCCGCCGGAACTGGAACGTCGACTTCGACGACGCGCAGGCGATCGGACGGCGGTACCGCCGCCAGGACGAGATCGGCACGCCGTTCTGCATCACCGTGGACTTCGACACGCTGGACGACGACGCGGTGACGATCCGGGAACGTGATTCGATGGCGCAGACCCGGGTGGCGCTCGGTCAGGTCGAGGGCTACCTCGCCGGCAAGCTCGTCGGGGCATGACCGCGATGCTTCGTACCCTGGACCGGTGACCACCGCCGACGTCCGCACCGAGGCCGCACCGCTGCACCTCGCGGTCGGTGTCGTCGCCGACCCCCCGGTCGTCCTGGCGCCGATGGCCGGGATCACGAACACCGCGTTCCGCCAGTTGTGCCGCGAGTCGATGGCCGCCGAACTCGGGGACGACCGCGCCGGCAAGGGGGGTCCCCTCGCGCGTGAGGGCGTAGCCCGCGGGGGACTGTTCGTCAGCGAGATGATCACGACCCGGGCGCTGGTCGAGCGCAACCCGAAGACCTTGCGCATGGTGCGGTTCGAGCCCGAGGAGCGCCCGCGCAGCATCCAGCTCTACGGAGTCGACCCGATGGTCGTGTCGCAGGCCGTCCGGATGGTGGTCGAGGAGGATCTCGCCGACCATGTCGACCTGAACTTCGGCTGCCCGGTCCCGAAGGTGACCCGCCGTGGTGGGGGGTCGGCGCTGCCGTGGCGCTCGGAGCTGTTCGCCGACATCGTCTCGGCCGCGGTCCGAGCGGCGGGCGGTGCCGTTCCGGTGACCGTGAAGATGCGCGTGGGCATCGACCGAGAGCATGTGACGTATCGCGACGCCGGGCTTCGTGCGCAGGACGCCGGTGTCGCCCAGGTGGCGCTGCACGGCCGCACCGCCGCCGACTTCTACGGCGGGACGGCCGACTGGGAGCCGATCGCCGACCTGGTGCAGCTGCTCGACATCCCGGTGCTCGGCAACGGTGACATCTGGGAGGCCGACGACGCGGTGCGGATGGTCCGCGAGACCGGATGCGCCGGTGTCGTCATCGGGCGCGGTTGCCTCGGTCGCCCATGGCTGTTCGCCGATCTCGCGGCAGCGTTCGACGGACGCACCGAGCGCAGCCTGCCCGCCCTGCACGAGGTGGCCCGGCTGATGCGGCGGCATGCGCAGCTGCTGGCCGGCTACCTCGGGGAGGAGCGCGGGGTCACCGACTTCCGAAAGCATGTCGCGTGGTACCTGAAGGGCTTCTCGGTCGGCAGCGACGTCCGCGTGGCGATGGCGAGCGCCTCGAGCCTCGCGCAGCTCGACGACCTGCTCGCGACGCTGGACGACCAGCCGTTCCCCACCGCCGTGCTGGGCCGGCCGCGCGGGCGTACGACCGGCGCCCGGTCGGTCGCGCTGCCCGATGGCTGGCTCGCCGACCGTGCCTCCCGAGCCGTCCCCGCCGGGGCCGAACTCCCCGACAGCGGCGGCTGACTCCCTTGATCAAGAGATCCGCTCAGTCGATAGCCGACGAAATCGATCTCTTGATCACGGAAAGGCGGGGACGCGCTGCTGCTCGAGCCGGACGGAGGGGTCCGGCGGCGGTGCGACGTAGGGACCCGGCTTCGGTCGCGGAGCACCGCCGGGGAACGCCAACCGGATGATCGTCCGCTGCACGCTGCCCCACTGCTTGCTGAAGGGCCCGGTGTTGTACGGCAGGCCGTACTTCTCGCAGACCACCTTCACCTTCGGCGCGATCTGCTTGTACCGCGAGCTGGGCATGTCGGGGTAGAGGTGGTGTTCGACCTGGAAGGACAGGTTGCCGCTCATGAAGTGGAACAGGTCGCTGCCGTCGATGTTGGCTGCGCCGATGAGCTGGCGCACGAACCACGCACCGCGCGACTCGTCCTGCACCTCCTCCTCGGTGAACATGTAGGTCTGGTCGGGGAAGTGCCCGCAGAAGATGATCGCGTGCGCCCAGACGTTGCGGATGACGTTGGCGGTGAAGTTCGCCTTCAACGTGGACGCGAAGCCCTTGCGCCCACTGAGCGCGGGGAAGGCCAGGTAGTCCTTGACGATCTGGGTCCTGGCCTTGCCGGCCATGCCCTTGAGCTCGCGCTTGACCTGCGCCTTGGACTTCTCGCCGCGGCGGATCGCCTCGAAGTCGAGGTCGTGGAACGCGACGCCCCACTCGAAGAAGGCCATCAACACGAGGTTGTAGAGCGGCTGGGCGAGGTAGACCGGATGCCACTTCTGCTGCGGGTCGATCCGCATGATCTCGTAGCCGAGGTCGCGATCCTTGCCGCGGATGTTGGTGTAGGTGTGGTGGACGTAGTTGTGGGAGTGCTTCCACGCCTCGGCGGTCGAGGCCGAGTCCCAGTCCCACTTCGACGAGTGGATCTGCGGATCGTTCATCCAGTCCCACTGGCCGTGCATCACGTTGTGGCCGATCTCCATGTTCTCCAGGATCTTGGCCAGCGAGAGCGTCGCGGTGCCCGCGATCCACGCGGGCTTGTGGCGGGAGAACAGGAGGATCACGCGCGAGAGCACGACCAGGCGGCGGTGCAGCTCGATCATCGAGCGGATGTAGCGCGCGTCGCGGTCGCCGAGCTCCGCGAAGACCTCGTCGTGGATCGCCGCGAACTCGCGACCCAGCTCCTCGATCTGCTCATCGGTGAGCCGTGTGAGCGGACTCTCCGGCGCGGTTGGCGTGGGCGGTGCTTCGGTGGCGCTCATAGCTCGATCTCCACTGGTCCTTGGGCGGCGTTGATGCAGGTGCGGACGCTCTGGCCCTCCCCGCCGGTCACTTCCCCGGTGCGCAGGTCGCGCACCCGCCCCGAGCGCAGGCGCCCGACGCAGGTGTGGCAGATGCCCATCCGGCAGCCGTAGGGCAGCTCGGCCCCGGCCTCCTCGCCGGCGACGAGGATCGGCGTGCCGCCGTCGCACGCCGCCTCGACGTCGTTGCGCAGGAAGCGGACGGTCCCGCCCTCGCCGTCGCCGGCGGCCCCGCCGATGACGGGCTGGAAGCGCTCCATGTGCAGGCGCTCGCCGGCGCCGGCGGCGTCCCAGTGCTCGGTCAGCGCGTCGAGCAGCGCGGCGGGTCCGCAGGCG
>JAVHVN010000114.1:0-4970 GCA_032160545.1 Pseudonocardiales bacterium
GGACAGGAACGTGCCAGTCGCCGCATGCTGTTGCCGCCGCGATCAATGTGCTTAGGGTCCCCTCGCGCCTGCACCCATGCGAGGCGCTACACCCCTTCCTGCGGAGGAAACACGTATGCACAAACGACGTACCGCGGCGGCCCTGCTCACAGCAGGCGCCAGCACGGCCGCTCTCGTCGCCGGCGCGATGATCTCAGCGCCCGGCGCGTCAGCGGCACCCGCTTCCACGGCGGTGCCCAACACCAAGCCCGCCTGGATCGGCCACGCGAAGCACCTCGGCACGGCGGCGTCCGATGCGTCCGTCGCCGCCCGCGTCTACCTCGCACCGAAGGGTGGCCTCGCCGCTCTCCAGGCGGCTGCACAGGCCGTCTCGACACCCGGCGGCGCCAGTTACCACCAGTTCCTCACCACGGCGCAGTACGAGGCCACATATGGCGTCGGTGCGGCAACGGTCGCCACCGTCGAGAAGTGGCTGACGTCCAGCGGCTTGAAGATCACCGGCGTCGGTGCGCAGAACCGCTACGTGTCGGTCGCCGGCACCGTGAAGGCAGCCAGCGCCGCGTTCGGCGCGTCCATCGAGCGCTACCAGCACGACGGGCAGACCGTGCAGGCGCCGTCGAGTGAGCTGACCGTTCCGGTGTCGCTCGGGTCGTCGGTGCTCACGATCACCGGCGTCGACACCACCACCCACGCCGTCTCGCCGGCGAAGAACGCGCCGCAGGCGTCCGAACCCGCAGGCTTCCGCAACGCGCGGCCGTGCTCGCGCTACTTCGGGCAGGTGGCGGCGACGTATCAGGCCGACTACAAGACTCCGCTTCCGACGTTCAACGGCAAGACGCTGCCGTATGCCCCGTGCGGTTACACCGGCCCGCAGTTCCGCGCAGCGTACGAGGGAAACACGACCCTCGACGGCAGCGGCGTCACGGTGGCCATCACCGACGCGTACGGATCGCCCTCGATCGCCTCCGACGCACAGACCTACGCGGTCAACCACGGTGACGGCGGCTACGCGGCTGGTCAGCTGACCCAGGCGACGCACGGCGCGTTCACGCACAAGAACGTGTGCGACCCGACCGGCTGGTACGGCGAGGAGACGCTGGACGTCGAGGCCGTGCACGCCATGGCACCGGGCGCGAACATCCGCTACTACGCGTCGGCGAGTTGCTACGACGCCGACTTCCTCGACACCCTCGCCCAGGTCGTCGACGAGAACACCGCGTCGCTCGTCTCGAACTCGTGGGGTGACATCGAGGCCAACGAGTCGGCCGACTCGGTCGCGGCGTACGAGCAGGTCTTCCTGCAGGGTGCGGTACAGGGCATCAGCTTCATGTTCTCGTCCGGCGACAACGGCGACGAGCTCGCAAACACCGGGCTGGAGCAGGCCGACTACCCGACATCGGACCCGTACGTCACCAGCGTCGGCGGCACGTCCGCGGCGATCGGCGCCTCGGGTGCGATGTCGTACGAGACCGGCTGGGGCACTGTGAAGTACTCGCTGTCCGGCAACACCTGGGCGCAGGTCGGCTACCTCTACGGCGCGGGTGGCGGCGCCTCGTCGCTGTTCGACAAGCCCTCGTACCAGGCATCGGTGCCGGGTGCCTACCGGCAGGTGCCGGACGTCGCGATGGATGCCGACCCGAACACCGGCATGCTCGTCGGTGAGACCCAGGCGTTCTCGGACGGCACGTACTACGACGAGTACCGCATCGGCGGGACGAGCCTCGCCTCCCCGCTGTTCACGGGCATGACCGCGCTGACCCTGCAGCACTCGGGGAGTCGTGCAGGCCTGCTCAACCCGAAGATCTACGCGGACCCGGGAGCATTCACCGACATCAAGGGGACGCCGAAGGATGCCGGTGTCGTGCGTGCGGACTTCGCGAACGGCGAGAACGGGAGTGGCGGCATCCTGTACTCCGTCCGGACGTTCGACCAGGACAGCAGCCTCACCGTGACCAAGGGCTGGGACGACGTCACCGGCGTCGGCACGGCGAATCCGGGCTGGCTGACTGCACTGGGTTAGCACCCCGCACAGATCGACGGCCTCCGCGGGTGCCCGCGGAGGCCGTTGGTCGTCGGTAGCCTTGAACGCATCATGAACGTCGTCGCGGTGTGGGTCGGCAAGCTCATCCTGCTGGCCCTGCGCCTGATCGGCCGCCGCGGCAATGCACTGCCCGGACTCGTCGTCGAGAAGCTGTTCCCACGCTTTCTGCCCGCCGCCGTGCACCGACTGCCGCAGGGCGTCGTCGTGGTCTCCGGAACGAACGGCAAGACGACGACGACCAAGATGGTCGCGACGATCCTCGGTGAGCGGCTGCGGGTGCTCACCAACGACACCGGCAGCAACTTCGTGCGAGGCGCCATCACCGCGGCCGTCGAGCACGCGTCGTGGACCGGCCGGCTGCCCTACGACGTGGCGGTGTTCGAACTCGACGAGGCCTGGGCGGTGCGCTTCGTGGCCGTCGTCCCGCCGCAGCGCAGCCTGCTGCTGAACGTGATGCGCGACCAGCTGGACCGCTTCGGCGAGATCGACACGACCGCGAGGCTGCTCGGCAAGGTCGCCGCGGCGACGACCGAGCACGTCGTGCTCAACCGGGACGACGCCCGCATCGCCGGGCTGGCCGCGGGCACTCGGGCGGCCGTCAGCTACTACGGCGTCTCGCCGGCGCTGCGGCCGATGTTCCCCAACGACGAGGAGCTCTACGGCGGCCCGCTGTTCGTCTCCGAACTGCCGGCGTCGGTACAGCTGCAGACGCTGCCGGCGCCCGGGTCACCGCGGCTCAGCCTGCGGTTCGGCGGCACCGACCGCGACGTCGTGCTGCGGGCCGAGGGCCCGCACAATGCTCAGAACGCCGCCGGCGCGGCGGCGCTCGCGCTCACGTTCGGCCTCGATGTCGACACCGTGGTCGAGGGCCTCGCTCGCGTGTCACCCGCTTTCGGGCGCGGCCAGGCCTTCGACGTCGACGGCCGCCGGGTGGTGCTGCAGCTGGTGAAGAACCCTGCCGGATTCCGGCAGACGCTGCGCACCCTCGACGGCGTGCCGAGTGACGCCATCGTCGTTGCGATCAACGACGACTACGCAGACGGCCGGGACGTGTCCTGGCTCTGGGACGTCGACTTCACCGGTCTCGCCGGGGCGTCCGGCCGGCTGTCGACCGCGGGCACGCGGGCCGCCGACATGGCGCTGCGGCTGCACTACGACGGCATCGTCGTCGACGAGATCGAGCCGGACCTCGAGAAGGCCGTGCGCGCCGCCGTGGCGACCGCCCCCACTGGCGGCCGGGTGCCGGTGTTCAGCACCTACACGGCGATGTGGGCATTGCACGCAGTGCTGCAACGGATCGGAACACCGCCGTGACCCCGCTGACGCTGGTGCATCTGTATCCGCGCGAGATGAACATCTACGGTGACACCGGCAACGTGGTCGTGCTGCGCCGGCGGCTCGAGTGGCGCGGGCTGCCCGTCCGAGTCGTCCCGGTGAGCGTCGGCGACCCGCTGCCGAGCGACGCCGACATCCTGCTGGGTGGCGGCGGTCAGGATGCAGCGCAAGGCGAGATCGGTGCCGACTTCGCGGCCCGGGCACCGCAGTTGCGTGCGATGGCCGACGACGGGGTCGTCATGCTCGCCATCTGCGGGACCTACCAGATGCTGGGCCACGAGTTCCGCACCCAGGACGGCCGCAGCATCCACGGCGTCGCCGTGCTCGACGTGATCACCGTGGGCCGGCCCGAGCGGCTGATCGGCAACAACTGGGTCGACACCGACGACGCCGGCCGGCTGGTCGGCTACGAGAACCACAGCGGCCTCACCGAGCTCGGCTCCGGCGTTCGCCCGCTCGGCAGCACCCAGCCGGGACGAGGCAACAACGGGCGCGATCGCACCGAGGGCGCCGTCCGTGACAACGTTTTCGGCACCTACCTGCACGGGCCGGTGCTCGCGAAGAGCCCCCGGTTCGCCGACGAGCTGCTGCGCCGCGCGTACGCGCGTCGGGGTGACGACCCCGAACTGCCGGCGCTGGACGACACGCTCGCCGAGCACGCGGCACGGGTCGCCGTCGGGCGCCCCCGATAGCGAGCTGAGGCCGTCCACACGCCAGACGGCACGGCCAGCCGTGCTGATCTAGGCTTCCCGGTCGTGACCCGAGCGACCGCGGCCCTGTTGGTGCTCCCACTTGCCGCGGGTCTGCTCGCCGGCTGCACCAGCGGCAGCAAGACCGTCAGCCACGACTCGACCGTGACCAGCACGGTGACGCGCACGCGCCCGGCGCCCACCCCGTCGTTCAAGCCCACGCCCGCCGCTGCCGTCGCGCCGCTGCCCCCGGGCTCCACGCCGGCGAAGGGTGAGGTCGAGAAGGCCTGCCCGTACATCGTGTCGTCACAGGAACAGGGCGACAACAGCCTCGCCGACCTCGAGGGCGACCGCGTCTACCGCACCACTGTCCTGACGACGATGACCCCGGTGGGCTGCCGGTTCTACTTCTGGTCCGGCCCGTGGGAGGCGATCGCCGAGATCGCTACCCACCGGTTCGCAACGGCCCAGGACGCGCACGACGCGATGATCCTGATCAGCCAGACCGGCAAGCAGGTGCAGGGCTATCCGGCCTTCCTGCCCGGCATCGACGCGATCAGCTACCGCACCAAGTTCTTCGGCCCCGACGGGCCGGACGACTGGGCCTGCGTGTTCGCCAAGGGCAAGACCGTCGTGACCGTCCGGACGCAGCGCACGGACACCTCCCTCAACGCCCGGCTCATCGCCAAGCAGATCGCCCCCAAGTTCTGAGCCGGACGGCCTGACGGACCCGCGTGGCAGGATTGGGCGGACCGCACCCGATCCCGCCTGGAGCTACCCGAAGTGACTGCCACCCAGATCGCCACGTTGCACACGTCCGCCGGAGACATCCGGATCCTGCTCTTCGGCAACCACGCCCCGAAGACTGTGCGCAACTTCGTCGAGCTGGCCTCCGGAGCGCGGGA
>JAVHVN010000167.1:0-17882 GCA_032160545.1 Pseudonocardiales bacterium
GGGGCCGTCCGGTGCGGCGGCGAGTTCTGCGTTCAGCGGGTCGCCGCGCTCGTCGGCGCCGACGCGCGTGCGCGCCACGAGCACGGCCAGGCGCGGATGGGCGGCGAACAGCACGGCGGCCCGGGCGAGACTGCCCGGCGCCCACCAGCTGTCGTCGTCGGCGAACGCGACGCAGGGTGTCGTGGCCAGCTCGACGCCGAGATTTCGGCCGGCGCAGGCGAGGTTGCGACCGGCCGCCACGACCGTCACGCCCGGCACCGCGGACAGTGTCTCGACCGTGCCGTCCGACGAGCCGTTGTCGACGACGATCACGGCCGGACGCTCCGGCAGCTCGACCAAGTGCCGCAACGAGCGCAGTGCGGACTCGCGCCGGTCGCGGGTGATCATCACGACCGTGACGTCTGCGCCCTCCTCGGGGCCGGATCGGTTCAGCGCGGCCACGCCGGCTCACGCCGCGAGTTGATCGTCAGGCTCTGGACGAAGCTGTCAGCCGGCAACGTGATCATGAACTCGATGGCGCGGGCCACCGTGTCGGGATGCATCATGAGCTCGTCGGCCAGGTTCCACTGCTGCATCATCGGGGTGTTCATGGCGCTCGGCAGCAGCCCGTGGATGCGCGCCGGCCACCCGTACTCGTGCGCCTCGCGCTGCATCACCTCGGTGAGCTTCGCGAGTGCCGCTTTCGACGAGTTGTAGGCGGCCGCGTCCGCGCCGACGGTGATCGCGGAGATCGAGATGACGTTGACGACGTCAGCCGGGTACTCCCGGTCGCCGCCTGCCACGGTCCCGCGCAGGAACTCCCGGCTGGTGAACAGCGGCCCGGTCTGGTTCACCGCGACGACCTGGTGCCACTGCTCGTCCGAGATGTCGAGCAGGCCGGCGCCGCGATCGGTGCCGGCGTTGTTGATCAGGCAGTCGAAGCTCGACCCGAACTCGTCGAAGAGCTGCGCGACGGCCCGGGCCACCCCGGCGGAGTCCGTCACGTCGAGATGGAGCGGGGTGGCCCGGCCGCCGGCGGACTCGACGAGCTGCGCGGTCTGCTTCGCGGCTTCGACGTCGACATCGGCGGCGACGACGTGCGCCCCACCGCGGGCCAGCCGGCGGCAGGTGGCCCGCCCGAGACCGCTGCCGCCTCCCGTCACCAGGGCCGTCCGGCCCTCCAGCGGCCGGGTGGACGGGTAGTCGTTCGGCGCTGGGGCGGCTGGCATCGAAGCTCCTCTGATCGAGCCCTGTGCGGTCTCGGGAGTCCTACCGAAACCGAGCGCCGCCGAAACCGCTCCGGCGAACGATCGTGGTCGGACCGGCGGCAGTCGCGAGGCGCGAGTCGATGCCGGCGCAAGGAGCACTTCTCGTTCGTGTGCGCCGACGGCAGCACAGGGCTCGGCGTCGCGGCGGGTCTATGCACCTGGCCCACGGGCGCCACTGGCGCACCCGCGCGATTGCGGGCCGCGCGCAGCCGCCGAATCTCAGTGCCAATCGGCCTCATCCGCTGCGTACCGCCCCGCCAGCAGGTCGGCGGGGGTGTCGAGGTCGCGCGGGTCACCGGGCACGGCCACCGCGTCGACCAGGTCGGGCCGGCTCTGCAGCAGGCGCCGCGCGCCGTCGTCCGGAGCCGCGAGCTCGAGGGCCGTCCGCCACAACGCGGGCGCCATCACCACCGGGTGCCCGCGGGTGCCTGCGAAGTCCGCGACGGCGATCCGCCCGGGCCGCCAGGCTGCCGCGACGGCGCGCACGGCGGTGGCGCCGATCCCGGGTTGATCCACCAGGCACACGGCCACCGCGTCGCTGCCGGACGCGGCCTCGATCGCGATCGCGAGCGACGAGCGCAGGCCGTCCTCAGGGCGCCGGTTGACGAGCACGGTCGCACCCGGCACCTCGACGCCGCAGCGCACGACGGCCAGGACCGGCACGCAACCCGCTGCGTGAAGCGCGGCCGCCGCCCGGTCGACGAGCCGGGTGCCGGCGACGACGAGTTCGGCCTTGGGGCCGCCCATCCGCGAGCCCGCGCCCGCTGCGAGCACGACGCCGGCGATCGTGGAGCGATCCATCCCCAGACCCTAGGCGTGGACGGTTCCCTACGCTGCGGGCTGGTCGCTGCGCAACACCCGCAGCAGCTCGTCGTACGGGCCGACCAGATAGGCCTGGTCGCCGCCGCGGAACTCGGTGTCGCGACGCGGCGGGTACTCGAGGCGGCCGTTCTCGTGCGCGCGGCTGATCGCGACCACGCGCACGCGTGCCGAGAGCTCGAGCATGGTGCACCCGTTCAGGCCCCCGCTCGGCGAGACGGTGAGCCGGCCGAGCAGCAGCGGTTCATGCTGGACATAGAACGTGGCCAGGATGTCGAGCCCCAGCGCCGCGCCGACGAACCAGGGCGCCGCCAGCGCCGACGTCGAGCGCACGTTGCGGAAGCCGAAGCCGGACTCCACGGTCTGCGCCAGCTGACGGTCGAACACGCGCATGACGACCGGGACGTGCGCACGCCGCTCGCCCAGCAGGTCGTCGACGGCAAGACCGGTCTCGATGTTCGCGAGGTCGTTGCTCGTGAGCACAGCGACCGCGCGGGCCGCCGGCAGGTTGGCCGATGCCAGGGTGTTGGGAACCGTCGAGTCCCCGATGATCACCGGGACGCGCAGGGCGCGAGCATTGCCGAGGTAGCGGTTGTTCTCGTCCCGGTCGAGGACGACGACCGGCACGCCGGCCGCGACCAGGCCCTCGACCACTCGCACGCCCACCGAGCCGAGGCCGACCACGATGACGTGGTTGCGCATGCGGGTGACCTGCTGGCGACCGAGCGACTGCTCGAGCCGGCGACTCACCAGCAGGTTCGTCAGCAGGGCGTAGACGACCGTGACGAGGGTGGCGCCGAGGATCATCAGCACGATCGCGTACGCCTTGAGCCCCGTCGACTCTGCGGTGAACGAGACGTCCCCGTAGCCGACGGTCGTCAGTGTCTCGGTCGTGAAGTACAGGGCATCGAGAACGCCGATGTGCTTGCCGGGTCCGGTGCGGTACGCCACGGCCAGCAGCACGGTCGAGACGAACGCCAGGCAGAGCAGCGCGATCAGCGTCCAGCGCAGCCTTCGGTCGGTCTCGCGTGCGAAGCCGGCGAGGTAGCGCAGCAGCAGCGCACCGCGCAACCGCGGAGTGCGCAAGGGCTGCTCGTCGGGCGCGCGCACCAGCCCGCGCGCCGCGAGGTCGGCGGGCGTGCCGATCACCACGACCCGATCGCCCGGGGCCACGTCGGCGTCACGCCCGGGGCAGACGTCGAGGTCCTCCTGCCCCGCGCGGACGACCGCGATCGGCGCGAGATCGCCGAACACGCTGCGCAGCGTGCCCGCCTCGGTGACGGGCACCTCGACGATGCTGAAGTTCTGGCCCGCCAGATCGACGTGGCTCTCCGAACGGCCGAGGCACGCCTCGACGAACGACGGCGCGGAGAGCGTGGCGACGTCGAGCACGGTCCCCGGGCCGGTCACCCGGGTCACGGCCCGTCCGACCGCCGGGTTGGACAGCGCGACGACGACCCGCAGGTCGGGACGCAGCCGCCGCGCCAGCAGCGCGACGTCGAGGTTGCGCAGCTCGTCCGGGTCGACGCACAGCAGGGCGGCAGCCGAGCCGAGCCCAGCCTCGTGCAGCGTGGCCGAGCGCTGCGCGCTGCCGGCGATGTGCGGGACGCCGAGCTCCGCCACGATGCGCATCAGCCGCGGCTCGGCACCCGCGTCGACGACTACGACCTGCGCGTCCGCCGCGACCAGCTGCTCGATCACCCGCAGGCCGACGTCGTGCAGCCCGCACACGATCACGTGTCCGGACGGGGTGGCGCTCACGTCCTCGGGCCAGGCCACCCGGACAGCGTGGCAGAACGCGAGGGCGCAGGATGTCCTCGAGATGTCCGCGGCGCTACAGCGCAGTGCGGCGTGCGGCGTTCAGGCCGGCATTGGCCGCACACGCGGGCCGGACGTCCAGCGGGCGTCAGTCGCGAACGACCGCCGATTCGACCGCCGCGGCGAGGGTCTCCGCGGCGCTGAGGCGGTTGCCGGGCGTGGTCGCCATGCCCATCGCGCGTGTCGCGACCTTCTCGTCGACGTCCGGCGGGATCACGAGCAGGACGAGCCGCTTGCCCGCGCCGAGGACCACAGCCGTGGCCGGGTCCTGGACTCCGTACCAGCTCACCTTCGTCCGGTGCCCGCCCTGCGGAGTCCAGTTCAGCGGGGTCTCGACCCATTCCGCGCGGTTGAGCATGATGCCGCGGATGCTGCCGTAGCGCTCGCCGATCACCAGGAGCACCGGCTGCAGCTCCTTGTCGAGGTCGAGCGTGTACGGCCACCACGCGCCGTGCAGCCGGTCGCCGTGGGACGAACGCGGGGCCATCGCAATCCTGGGCTCGGGGTCCGAACGGCTCATCGTGCCGCCGCCGGAGCGACCGGGCACGGCGGCCGGCCGAGCCCGTGAGGGGGCGGATCTGCCATGAGTGATGTTGCGGACATGCACGTGCTCCCGGGGGTCGCCGACCGCGCCTGGGCTTGCCGGATACAACCACGATCCACCACCGCGCGCGGAATGACCAGCCCGGCCCGATACGCACGATTGGCGGCGAGCCGCAGACAGGGCCCTCCGGAGGCAGCGGCGCGTGCCGCGCGCGAGGCGATCCGTACGGCCCGCCCCGGTCTCGGCGCCGGGATCAGAAGGCGGCTGTGCCGTTCGGGGTGCCCAGGCCCGTGGGGCCGTCGTAGCCGGGCTTGGCGGTGCACAGGTACGAGCCGCCGCAGGAACCGTTGCTCCCCGTCGTGATGTCGTGCAGCGCGCCCGGATTGCCGTACGGCGCGGAGCCGTAGGTGACCGACCCGGCGTTGCCGGCCAGGGCATACACGCCCGCGACGATCGGCGCGCCGGCGCTGGTGCCGCCGACGGTGCCCCAGCCTGAGAAGCACTGTCCGAGCAGCTTCTGCACGACATTGCAGTTGGTGTCATAGACCGCCACGCCCGTGTTCGGGTCGGCGACCGCACTCACGTCGGCCACGCTGCGACGCGTGCAGCCGGTGTCGGTCTGCCACGACGGCTTGGGCTCGTAGGCCGAGCACCCGCTGCCGGCCTTGCTCCACGCCGACTCGTTCCACCCACCGCTCGTCCGGGTGAGCGTCGTGCCGCCCACCGCGGTGACGTACCGGGATGCGGCCGGGTACTCGACTCCGTAGCCGGCGTCGCCCGAGCTCACGGTGATCGCCACCCCGGGGTGGTTGAAGTGTGCGTCGTCGGTCGTCTCGCTCGCCGCTTCGGCACCGCCGTAGCTGTTCGAGATGACGGTGGCCCCCAGCCGCGCCGCCGTGTCGACCGCGGCGTACAGGTTTGCGTTGGCGTTCGAGGTCGCCTCGACGAGCAGGATGTGGCAGTTCGGGCACACCGCCGAGGCCATGTCGAGGTCGAGGCTGATCTCCAACGCCCATCCGGCGTTGTTGGCCGGGTACGAGCCCTGCACCCCCGCCTGGTTGACCTTCTTGAAGCACCCGTTCGCCGTGGTGCACGCGGGCAGTCCGTAGTGCGACCGGTAGACGGCCAGGTCGGTCTCCGCGGTCTTGTCGTCGTAGGCGTCGACGATCGCGATGGTCTGGCCACTGCCACGGGTCGCGTCGAGCACGTACGCGCTGCGCAGGTCGGCAGGCCCGTACCCCGTCGGCCCGGCGGTGGCGAACGGCCGGTCGTGACTGTCCGCGAGAACCGTGAGGTTGCAGTGCACGAGACCGGCCTGTTGACCCGAGTCGCATGCTCCGCGCAACGCGTGCAGCAGTCCGGAGCCGGCCGGTCCCGAGGCGCCCGCGGATGACGGCGCGAGAAGCACCGCAGCTCCCGTCACGGCGACGACCGCGACGAGTGATCGGATCCGCATGGTGTCCCCCGCGACCTCGGCAAACCGGACGAACTGGTGCCGGATCGTATGGCTGCGGTCGTTGCCTGGCGGTGAGGTGCTAGGCGCGGAACCCATGACCTCCCGGCCGCCGGACGGCTCGCCCAGCAATTCTTAGCGTCGAGTTGACGTTCACATGGGTTCCTCATGAGCCGCGGCATCGCACGGTAGTCCGACCTCGCCAGAGGGAGTCGCGCATCGAGGCGCGGCGTCTGCTTCGAAGGAGGACGCCCATGCAGTACGACGAGAACACCCCCGACCCGGTGGGGCGGAGCAAGCCCCGGCTCGGGCTCACGATCGGCTTGGTGTCGGCAGGCATCGCGGCGGGAGCCATCGGTGCGATGGCCGTCGGGGCCGGCGCGACGACGAACGGCACCGCCGGCTCGGCGGCGAGCGGCTACGGCTTCTCGGCCCCCACCGGCACCCCCTCGGGAACTGCCGCGCCTGGCACCGGCGGGCACGGCGGTCCGGGTGCACCGGGTGGCGTCGGCGGCGCGGCGCCCGTCCGAAGCGACGAGAAGGCGCTGACCGACTCGCAGACCGCGACGCTCAAGGCCGAGGCGCTGAAGGCGGTACCCGGCGGCACCGTCGTTCGCGTCGAGACCGACTCCGGCGATGCGGCGTACGAGGCACACATGACCAAGTCGGACGGCACCGTGGTGACGGTCAAGTTCGACAGCAACCTGAAGGTCACCGGCGTCGAGGACGGCATGGGCAGGTGAGCCGCCGGCCGGGGCCGGGGGTGCGCGCGTTGCCCGCTCCCGGCTCCGGCCTGGGGCATGATCGCGGGGTGACACGGACGGGACCGCCCATCCGGCGCCGACGGTGCCTGGTCGTGGTGCTCACCGGTGCCGCGCTGCTGGCTTCGGCGTGCGGATCGTCGCACCGGACGGCAGCGCCGAGCGGCCCGGCTACGGCGGTGCTCCCGAGCACCTCGGCATCGACGACATCGCCGACGTCCGCGGCGCCGAGTACCCCACCGCATCCGTCCACGACCCGGCGCACGACTGCGGCGCCACCGGCGCCGCCCACGTCCAAGCAGCCGGCGCCCACCCCGGCCGGCGTCCCGACGGTCGCGGCCGGTGTGACCGTCCCGCCCGGGACCGGGCCGGTCGTCGTGCTCGATCCCGGCCACAGCGTCACGGTGCACGCGACCGATCCGGCCACCGGTCTGGACGTGTCCGACTACGAGAACGAGCCGGAGATGCGGGACGTCTTCGCGATCGCGCTGCTCGTCAAGGCCCGGCTGCAGGCGGTGGGCTACCGGGTCGTCATGACCAAGAGCACCGTCGGCGACCCGACCTCGCTCGGTGAGCGGGCGGCCGTAGCAAATTCGGCGCACGCCGCGCTCGCCGTGAGCATCCACGACCAGGCCGGCACGAACGGCGGCATCCCGTTCGCATCCGGCAACAACACGGTGTACTACCAGTCGGTCGGCGACTACCGCACTACCTCGTCGGGCAAGCGGGTCACCTTCACGGATGCGAACGTCGCCGCACTGAGCAAGAAGTACGGCGGCATCTTCCAGGCGCAGCGATCACAGGCCGAAGGGCACCCGGTCACCGTGCTCGGCAACACCGGCTACGACCTCGGCAGCCGCGGCCTTCCCCCCGGCAACATCTGGATCGTGCAACTGCTGTCGAAGGTGCCGTGGATCTACAACGAAGCCGGCGGCAACAGTCCCGGCCAGTCCGGGCTGAACGCAGCCGACAAGCAGCGCTATGCCAACGGCCTGGTCGCTTCCATCCAGCGGTGCGTCCCGGTCAGGTAGCGCTCGCCGGACCCCGTCACGCGATGTGGTCGCGACCGGCTGTGCGACCGCGGATCGGGCGCTTCCAGCGCGCCGGTCTCGGCGACGTCCCGGGCGACGTCGCGCAGCTTCCGGTGCGAGCGCTGACTCGTGGTGCGCAGCAGATCGAACGCGGCGGGGGCATCGATCTTGCGTCCGAGCATCAGGATGCCCATCGCTATCCCGATCTCGCGGCTGGTCTCCAGGGCCTCGGAGAGGTTGCGCACCTTCTCGGCCGCGGCGACGCCCGACAGGTACGACGCGCCGTGCAGCGCGACGAACTGAGCGACGGCGTACGCGTCGTCACCGAAGGCGTGCTCGCTCAGCGCGTAGACGTTCGCCGTGACGTCCACTCCCTCCTGCTCGATCACCAGGGGGACGGCCATCACGCTGTTCACCCTTATCTCGGGGTCTGCGTCGGACAGGGCCGGCCAGCGGGGATCCCCGCGCAGCTCGCCGCAGCGCACGACGCCACCCTCCCCCTCGATGGCGTCGACGCACGGCCCGCACTCGTGCGTGTACTGCAGCTCGTCCGCGACGATTGCCGTCGGGTGTGTGCTGGCAACCGTCCTCGCACGACGGCCCCTCCGCACGCCCACACTGACGTAGTCGGCCTCCGGAATGCAGTCGGCGGCAACCGCCACGAACGCGTCGAAGGCGTCCGCCAGCGAGTGAGCCGGCGCGACCCGGGTCTGCAACTCGGTCAGCACGTCCAGCAACGCCTCGGCGTGCCGGCTGCTCCCCCCGGCGATGACCGGCCGATCGGCCGTGGCGGTCATGCCCTACCGCCGCGTCGGGCCGAGGCGGGCGCCTTGGCGAACTCGACCCGCTCGACCCTGTCAGTGGCCAGGATCGCGACTCGTGGTCCGTCCAGTGCTCCGGCCACGTCACACCACCGCGGTGAGCCGACTGACGATCGCCGACCGGCCGCGGTCCTGGACCTCCGCAGTATCCGCGGCGACACCGCGATTCGGCTGACCTGCTGGGTTGTTCGTGACCTTCACCAATGCCCCCTTGGCACGACAGCAGCGGCTGCCAGGACCGGCTCCTGGAAGTGCGCTGCCCGCCTCCCATCGATCTCACTCGACGGCGGGGGGCGGGGACATCGGTCGTTCTGCCCATCCTGACGAGCAGCGCTGCCCGAAATGTCCTGGACTATCCCTGGCCACCCGTGACTCTCCCTCGCCATGGGATCGCGATCGGCGGGACGAACAGCCCATGGCGCTCGGCGGTGACTGCGGCAAGCGTCCTGGTCGACACCTTCAGCTTGGCGAGGATGTGTTCGACGTGGGACGCGGCGGTCCGCTGGGTCACGACCAGCGCGCGTGCGATGGCCGCGTTGGACAGGCCGTCCACCAGCAGCCCGAGGATCTGGAGTTCCCGCGCGGTGAGGCCGCGCGTGTCGGCATTCGGCGACAACAGCACCACCCCGGCGAGCAGGAGGGGCACGTCGCTCGGGCTGGCGACCACCGTGATCCGGGCGTGCCCGTCCGGCGCGTGGGAGCCGCCCAACGGCCACAGGAAGGAGCTGTACGGGCGCTCGGTCTCGATCCGCTCCCACGCGGCCTGCAGCACCGGCGCTCCGTGGACCAGTAGCGGATGACCGGGCAGACCCGGCAGGGATTGGGTGCTCCCGTCGACGCGGACCACGACGCCGGCCGACGCGCCGCGAACCAGCCCGACCGTCATGGTGAGCGTGCGAAGGGGGTCGACCGCGTGGGCGAGGATCGGCCGCAGCCGGGCGAGCAGGCGCCGGGCGCGCGGCGACGGGAGCCGGCGGTCGGTCGACAGCAGCCCGAGGAAACCGATGTGCCGATCGTCGGGGCCGTAGAGCGACAGCGACAGGGCGTCGCGGTACCCGGCGGGCAGCAGGCACTGCGCCCAGGTGAGCCACTCCTCGAGGGCTACTGGCAGGTCGTTCGGGCTCAGCGGTGGCCCGGGGCGGTCCGCGCCGCTGACGTCGATGTCACGCGCCGTCGCCGGCCCCTCGAGGAAGCACACGGTCGAGTCGTCGAGGTCGATCGCCGCGAGCGAGGTGTACCCCAGCGGCTCGGCCTCACCTACGGCAAGCCACGCACCGTCGAACGGGATGTGGCGCCGAAGCTCTTCGAGGAACGCGTCCGCTCTCGCGCGAGCCGGTCCGGCGGCGGCTGCGATCTCGGTGAGCGCGAGTATCGGGGTGTGATAGTCGGCCATGGCCGGTCCAAATGATCTGGGGCGGCGGCGGGAGCCGCGCACGTGAGCTGTGCTGGATTCACAGCCCTCACGCCGTACTTACCCAAACTAGGTGCGCTTGCGGCGGCCCGCGCCGACTCGGCGTGATTGCGTACTGTCGCGAGCTGTCGCCGGGCACGGCGACGTGAACCTGCGCGACAATCAGCCGATGCGGATCGAGTCCGAGACCATCGGCGCGGCCTGGTTCGCCATCGCGCGTGGCATCCTCGACGAGGGTGTCCCAGGTAAGTGGGACGGGCTGCCGCTGGTCGAGGTGTTCCGCGCGACGCTCGAGGTCAGCGCACCGCGGCCGGACGATCCACTGATCGCGCAGCATGCCGATCGGGAGCGGCTCGCGTGGATGCACGCGAACTTCACCGACCACGCCCGGGTGGCCGAACTCGGAGCGGCCGACAGCTACGCGACCCGGCTCTACGACTACGCGCGCAGCGGCCGTGACCAGGTCCGGTGGGTGGTGCAGCGACTCACCGACGATCCGGACGCCCGCAATGCGACCGTCACGACGTTCCAGCCGCTGACGGACACCTCGTACGTGCCCTGCGTCAGCCTGCTCGACTTCTGGCTTCGTGACGGGTTGCTCCAGCTGGACGTGTACGCGCACGGCATCGACTTCGGTACGAAGGGCTACGCGAATCTCGTCGAGCTCGCCGCCCTGCAACACCGGGTCGCGGCCGACCTCGGCGCCGGCGTCGGCACGCTGGCGATGACGATCAAGTCGGCGCACCTCTACGACACCGAGCTCGAGGCGATGCGGCGCCTCGTGTCATGACGGGCGCGAGTCGCCGGCGACCAGCCGCAACGCGTCGCCGGTGACTCGCCAGCCCGTCCACTCCTGCATCGGATGTGCGCCGAGCGACCGGTAGAACCGCTGGGCCTCGGCGTTCCAGTCCAGCACCGCCCAGTCCAGCCGCTGATACCCGCGCGCGACGCAGATTCGTGCGAGCTCGGCGACCAGCGCGCGCCCGTGGCCGCCACGCCGCGCGTCGGCGCTCACGACGAGGTCCTCCAGGTAGATGCCGTGCCGGCCCGTCCACGTCGAGAAGTTCAGGAACCAGATCGCGACACCCACCACCGTGTCGCCGTCCTGCGCCACGTGCGCGAAGACCTTCGGGTCCGCCCCGAACAGGACCTCCCGCAGGCCTGCCTCGGTCGCCTCGACCGCGTCGGGTTCACGCTCGAAGCTCGCCAGCTCGCGGATCAACGACAGGATGCGGGGCACGTCCCGGGCGGTCGCCGGCCTGATCACGACAGCGTCACGACAGTGACGCTAGCCGATCGACAGGTGTCGGACCCGGCGCTACGTTCGGCCGCACGCGTCGTCCCTGCCGGTAGCGGATGTCAGCCGGCGGACGCGACCTGCGGGCTGCGGGGCCGCCGCTGGTGCCTGCGCTGCCGCCGGACGAAGCCGACCCAGGAGGCGATGACCACAGCGGCGGTCACGGCCTGGGCCAACGTCTGGTGGCCCGACGGGTAGAGCGTTCCGCGGACATAGGTGTCGATGAAGCTGGTGGGCAGCGCTCGCTCGCCCACGTTCTCGCGGAGCCGGTTCTGCAGCGCCGTCAACGGGCAGGGAACCTTGGTCGTGACGATCAGGACGGCCCACACGGTTGCGACGGCGTGCACCCAGATGGTCCTCGGCAACCGCCAAGCGATGAACCCGCCGACCAGCAGGTAGCCCATGTAGGCGTAGTGCACCCCGACGACGATGCCGGCCAGCCCTCGCCACAACGTGTCCACGGTGCGCCTCCCACGGGCAGCGTACGACGCGGAACACGTCGGTGGCCAAAGGCCGCCGGCCCTCAGCGACGCTGGTAGAACGGGGCACATGGACCCCCGGCGCAAGGGTTGGTACGCCTACGGCTGGGCCAGTCACGTCTTTCCGACGCTGGTTACCACGGTCTTCATGTCGCGCTACCTCACCAAGGTCACCGAGAACGCCGTGGGCAAGGATGGACGGGTACACGTGCTCGGGATCCCCATCGCGCCCGGGAGCCTGTTCGTCTTCGTCGTGAGCGCGTGCACCGTGTTGTTGGTCGTGCTCATGCCGGTCGTCGGCTCCATCGCGGACCGCAGTGGCCGCAAGCGCGACCTCATGCTCGGCTTCGGCTGGATCGGCGCCGCGATGTGCGTCGCGATGCTGGGAGTGACCCGCACCGCCTGGCAACTCGGTGCCGCGCTCTACGCGCTCGCATTCGTCGCGTTCAGCTGTTCGCTGGTGGTCTTCTACTCGATGCTGCCGGACCTGTCTTCGCACGACGAACGCGACCACGTCTCCTCGGTGGGGTGGGCCATCTCCTACCTCGGGGGTGGTGTCCTGCTCGCGGTCGCGTTCGTCGCGAGCACGGTGCTGCACGACGACGCCATGCTCGCGCGGCTGGCACTGTGCGCGTCCGGGGTGTGGTGGGCCGTGTTCAGCCTGGTGCCGCTTCGGCTGCTCCCCGCTCGCAGCAACGTCGTCGCACCCCCGGACGGAGGATCGATCGTCGCCGCGGGTTTCCGGCAGGCGGCCGGCACCCTGCGCGAGCTACGTGGTTATCCAGTCACGCTCGGGTTCCTGATCGCCTTCCTGGTCTACAACGACGGGATCCAGACCGTCACGACGGTCTCGGCGCAGTACGGCGACAAGGAGTTGCACCTGTCCGACACCACGCTGTTGCTCGGCATCCTGCTCGTGCAGTTCGTCGCCTACGTCGGCGCCATCTGGCTCGGCGGCCTCGCCGACCGATGGGGTGCCAAGCGCGTCATCCTCGGTTCGTTGCTCGTCTGGTTGGCCGCCATCGGCTTCGCGTACGTGCTCCCGGCGCGCGCACCGTTGCAGTTCTACGCGCTGGCGACGCTCATCGCCGTCGTGCTCGGGGGCAGTCAGGCGCTGTCGAGGTCGGTGTTCTCCCGGCTCATCCCCACCGGGTCCGAGGCTCGCTACTTCGGGTTCTACGAGATCAGTGACGCCGGGACGAGCTGGCTCGGCCCGTTGCTCTTCGGGATCGCGTACCAGAACACCGGCAGCTATCGCACCGCGCTCGTCACGCTGGTCGTCTTCTTCGTGCTGGGCTTCCTGCTGCTGGTCCGGGTGCCGATCCGGCGCGGCATCACCGCGGCGGGAAATCGCACGCCGGCCAGGGTGTGACACTCGATCGAGTTCGGCCCAGCACCGCGGCGAGCCGCCGATTATCCTGATCGGCGGTGGGTCAGCGCCGCAGCTCCGCGCAGCTCTATGACCTGATGTGTCCAGGGGGGGTAGGTCATGACGACCGCGCGCGGGCGACGCTTCATCGACCTCCTCGCGGTGCCGCGCACCCAGCCGGCCGCCATGGCGCCGGAACGACCCGTCACCCGGTGGACCGTGGCGTGCACGGCAATGCTGCCCACGGTGTTGACCTCGGCCTGGCTGATCGCCGGTGCACTGCAACCGCCCGACTACAGCCCGGTGCGGCAAACGGTCAGCGTGCTGGCCGGTCACGCCGGCTCGCATCGCTGGATCATGACCTCGGCGCTGTATGTCGTCGGCGCCGGCTACCTGGTCACTGCGGCCCTCATGACAGTTCTGTCCGCGCCGTGCCGCGCCGGCCTCGTCCTCGCCGGCGCGGCCGCGATCGGTGTGGCGTCCTTCCCGCAGCCCGAACACGGCACCAGCCAGGCGCACGCCGTCTGCACCGGGATCGGCGCGATCACCCTCGCGAGCTGGCCGGCTGTCGCCGCTCGCCAGCACAGCGTGCGCGCAGCGCTCGGTGCGCGGGTGACGAACACGGCGATCGTCGTGTCCGCCCTCGTGTTCTTCTGGACGTTCATCGAGACGCGAGACGGAACGGCGCTCGGGCTCGCCGAGCGGGTGAGTTCCGTCGGGCAGGCCTGCTGGCCGCTCGTCGTCGCGCTTGCGTTGCGTGGTGCACAGGCCGGAGCGCAGCCTGGTGAGCGGCGCGATGACGCTCGCGACGGTGCACTCGACGCTGCCCGATCTCAACGCTGCTGAGCCGGCGTCAGTCGCCAGATCGCGACCTCGTCGCCGATGAGGTCGGCTGGTCGCTGCGTCAGTGACGTCGCCAGCGCCATCGACTGCGCAGCGGTGGGACTGTTGAGCACGACGACAACGGCGCGCAGCCCGATCGCGTGCGCCGCCGCTCTCGCGTCGGCGACGCTCACGGCCGGGCCGACAGGCTCGCCGCCCCCCGTCTGGGCCCTGATCACGAACCGGCGCAGCAGTTGAGCCCGCGAGTCGTTGCCCGTGTCCGACGTCAGCGCGTATCCCGTCGGCACCGAGAACCGGAAGTCGTCCAGTTGCTGGTAGTACATCCCGCTGGCGTCGCCGAACCACGGAGCGGGCAGCAGCAGGATCGGCGACCCTTCCGCGAGCAGTGACCGTTCGGTGGCCGAGCCGAAGAACGCGACGTGCGCAGGCAGGCGGGTGGCGCCGACCGGCCGCGGCAGGAACGTGAGAACGAGCGCACCGACGACGGCCAGCGCGGCTGCCCGGCGCACGGCCCGTGCGGGCGACGGCGACGCACGACCATCGTGGCCCGGTGCTGCGGCGAGCAGACGGTCGAGCCACTGAGCGATGAGCCACGCGATGACGAGGAACGAACCCAGGGCGAACCTCGACGGCAGGATGGACTCGACGGCCGGCACTTTCGCGAGCAGCCGCCAGGGCAGCCAGTCGAGATCGAGCCCGTTCGTGCCGAACGTCAGCAGTACCGACACGGCAAGCACGGCCGCCATGACCCGCACCCGGCGATCGCGCAGCGTCAGCGCCACCCCGACGACCAGGATCGCGATGACTGCCCATCCGAGATAGACGCCGCCCTCGGCCCCGCCGAGATAGCTGTGGTGCCGACCCGACGGCACGAGCCACTGGCGGTGCAGCGAGTACAGATAGTCGCCGGGAACAGCGCGAAAGCGCTGAGTCGGCACGATCAGCGGCCGGGCCAGGAACAGCTGGGAGATCAGCAGCGGCGCCGAGACAGCGAGGAACACCCCGATGGCCAGGGCGATCCCGCGCCACGACGCGACCAGCGCTTGCCCGGTCCGGCCCGGCATGACGAACATCGCGACGGCGAGGCCCAGAGCCGCCTCGATGATGACGATGAGCAAGACCTCTTCGCTGATGCCCAGTTGCGCGGCAGCCGTCAGCCCGAGATAGATCGCCGTGCGGGCCATCGGACGCGGACGACGCCACAGCAGGTCCTCGGCGAGCATCAGGATGAGCGGGATCAACGCCAGGAACACCAGGTTCAGGTGACCGAGCATGTGCCCCACGACGAACGGGTTGAACGCGAGCAACAGGGCCCCGACCGCGGCAGCCGCGGGGCGCTCGGTGTGGCGCCGCAGCCACCAGAATCCGGTGAGCGCGGTCAACGGCGGTCCGAGCGTCATGAGACATGCGAAGCCGACAGCCGCGCCCAACGTGAGGGTCACCGGCGCGGCGAGGATTCCGAGAGTCGGGACGAAGGTGTTCCAGGTGAGCGACACCCCTTCCGGGTAGAAGATGGCGTTGGTGTGGAAGGGGTTGTGACCGTGCAGCACGGCCCGCGGGACCCACTCGAGGAACCACATCATCTGCATCGGATCGTTGGTGTGGTTCGCGCTGCCCAACGTGCGCTGGGCCGGGTTCGCCCACATGTGGTGGTACAGCGCGAGCATCGCGACCAGCGCGAGAAGGAATACGCCCCACGACCACCTGCGGCCACCCGCCACCTGCAGCCCGGGCCGAGGCAACACCTCGACGCCCGCCGTGGTCGCCGCCATCTCCCGGTCCCCCGTCTCGTCGCCGGCGCAGTCAGTTAAGAGTTAACCGTGTCGCGGCGGCATGGGCGTCGCCCCCTTCCAGCTGGTCACTTCAGGTGATCCGCAGGCCGCTACAAGCGGTATCTCGGACATTTGCATCGACGTGGTCACGGCCTACCAAGAATTTCCAATGAGCGACGGCCTCATCTTTCTCTCCCGGAAGAGACTTTCTCGATTACGAATACCTCGGGTGACGTCGCGAAACTGCTTTCTCGACGTGAAACCAGCGGACCGGAAACTCGTTACTCGGCGCGCCGCGCCGATGTCGCAAACACGTTTCCAAGAGCACCGCAGGCCCCGACAAGCGGGCCTCGGGCGCCTCCGGAATACGCACGTGGTAACGCAACCCCAGGACCGCTCACCGGCGGGCACCGCATAATCGGGCAACGCCGTCCATGACACAATGTCATGATTCTTCGCCGACGAACTCGGGTACTTCAATTGCCGTATGCGGCCTGACCGATGCCGTTATCAGCAGGAAATAGGGCTGCTTTGAGTCTGGGTTCTTTGCCGCGCCGCGGGTCGCATCTGCGGTCTTGCTCTCAGCGGCGGCGTTTCAACGCGCGACAACCTCTCCATCGTGATTGCATCCATTTTCACGACCCGAGAGGAGCGCCGATGTCCGATCGCGCGACCCCTGGCTTGACGCCCCGCGGCGGCCGCGACGTCGACGGCGGCGGTTCCGATGCACCGTGCGAATCGGCCGTCCGCCGCGAGGGGACGCGGTGACGCAGCTCAGGCAGATCAGCCGGCCCGCACTCGTGGCCGCGGCCCCCGATCACGCAACGGCGCCGTTCGTCCTCGGCTCCATCACCGAGCGCCTCACCATCGAACAGATCACCTGTGACGTCAGCGATCTGCTCGGCTTCACCGCGGACGAACTCGTCGGCAGATCGCTGCTCACGATCGTGGCCCCCGAGGACCGAAGCAGGCTGGCCGGGATGATCAACAGGACCGCGGCGTTTCGCAGCCGGACCGCCCAAGCGCTGCGGTTCATGCTGCGGACCGGCGGAACCCGAACCTGCCATCTGCTGCTGATGCCCGCGAGCCCCCGCAACGCGTGCGCGTTCCTCATCGCGACCGGCGCCATGAGCGCCAACGGCACCGGGTCCACCCGCGTCGCGCCGGCCCAGCCGCTCCACGCCGGCCCGTCCGGCACGGCCGACCCGTTGGCCACGCTCACCACGCGCGAACGGCAGATCGTCGACGGCATCGCCCGCGGCGACCGCGTGCCGGCGATCGCCCGCGCGCTCTACCTCAGCCGGGGGACGGTCCGCAACCACCTCTCCTCCGCGTACCGCAAGCTCGGCGTGCCCGGCCAGCAGGAACTCATCGACCTGCTGCGTGAGCAGCGCTGAGTCAATGGCGGCGTCCGGAGGTGGTGCGCGTCCATCGGGCTAGTTGCGCGTCCACCGCCACGTCATGGTTGCGCGCAACGGCTCGCCCGGCATGACGATCCGCGCCAGCGGCACGTTCACCGAGTTCGCTCCGGGCAGTCGGAGCTGACGGTGAGACATAGACGTCGTTCGGGTCGCGCAAGGGCTGGTCCTTGACGCTCGGCGCCGGGTTGACCGCGACGGCGATGCCCTTGGACTTGGCGTCCGCCGGATACTCCGTTGCAGTGGTCATCGCCATCGGTACCGGAATCGCGGGAGGCCCGTCGTGGGTAGCACGGTCGTCAGCGGAGCCGGCTACCGCGCCGGCGAGCTCGGGCACGTTCCCGTCGTCCGGCCTGCTGCGCACGGCGCCATGAGGGCCGTCCGCGGAGCTCGGCTCGTGCTGCCCGACCGGGTCGTCGATGGCTGGCTGAACATCGACGGCGACGTCATCGGCGCGGTCGAGGACTGCGCGGCGCCGGTCGCGGCACACGATCTCGACGGCGGTTACCTCGTGCCGGGCTACATCGACGTGCACTGCCACGGCGGGGCGGGCGCCGACTTCGCGTCGGCCGACGCCGATCAGCTGGTCGCCGCGTCGGCGTTCCACGCGCGACACGGCAGCGCGCATCAGCTCGCCTCGCTGGTGACGGCGCCGATCGCCGATCTGTGCGTACAGCTCGAGGCACTCGCCGACACCATCGAATCCGGGAAGACCAACATCCGCGGGGTGCATCTCGAGGGGCCGTTCCTCTCCCATGCACGCTGCGGTGCGCAGAACCCGGTGCACCTCATGCAGCCG
>JAVHVN010000186.1:0-14747 GCA_032160545.1 Pseudonocardiales bacterium
TGACCGTGAACGGGACGTCGATGCAGTTGTCAGGCACCGGCACGAGCAGCTCACCGGTGGGCCGCGTCCACCAGAACCGGTTGTCGCCGGCGCCGTCGGCACCGAAGGTCATCCGCTCCCAGAGGACCTTGGCGGTGACGTCATGTGGCGGCGTCACACCGTCGGCGGGGCCCACCTGGACCTGGTACACCCGGGCTCCGAGCTCCCGGGAGTCGTGCGGGCCGGGGACGAACCCGGGTACCTGCCAGTCGAGCCGTACGAAGCGCGGCATGAACACGACCTTGCCGGTTGCTGCTCCGACGCGTGCGGCGGCCGGGCCGTCGAACGCCGCGAGCAACTCGCGCAGCCAGGACGGGTCGGGCACGGCATCGTTGTTCAGCAGAACCGCGATATCGGTCGTCAACTGCCGCAGGGCCAGATTGTTGCCGCCTGCGAAGCCGAGATTCGTCGGGCTGGCGAGCAAGGTCACTTCGGGGTACTCGGTGCGCAGTAGGTCGCGGCTGCCGTCGGACGAGGCGTTGTCGACGACCACGACGCGAAACTCGTCGGCGGGCAGATCCTGCTTGCGCAGACCGTCCAGGCACGGACGCAGCAGGTGCGCTCCGTTGAAGTTCACCACGACAACGGTGGCGCGAGGAGTCATCGAATGGGCTCCGCCGAGATGGCCGGACGGGCCTGGATGCGGGCCGCGGTCGTGTACGGGGCGTAGATGAGGCCGTCCTCGACCGTGTCGCGAACCAGTGCGAACCCGCGCTTGGCGCGGAAGACGGCGATGGGGGCGCCGTCCGGATCGTTCACCTGAACCGCGATCACCGCAGCCCCGCGCGCCGGCGGTAGCTCGTCCGTTCGGAAGTCGACGACCCAGCGGCCGCCGCCCGGCAACGGCCCCGGACCACCATGGTGGCTCTGGATCAGGATGGGGATGTCGCCCACCCCCATGAGCACGATGATGACCTCGGCGCAGCGGGCGGCCGCGTCGGCTGCGATGTCGATGGTCACCCGCACGACGAGGGGCTGGCCCGCATAGGCGGCAGTGATCTCGGGCCCGCCTATGCCCGCGAGGGGTACGGCCGACACGATCTGGACCGGGTTGGAGTCGTCGGGCGGCGCCACGGCGGCGATCTCGTCGTCGGGGGTTGTGCCCAGCAACATCCGCAGGGTGTCGGCCGCGATGATCGGGTCTCCGTCGAACACCAGGCTGCCGTGATCGAGCACGATCGCGCGGTCGCAGACGCGTGCGACGAGGTCGAGCGCGTGACTCACCACGAGGATGGTGCGGCCCTCTTGCTGGAACTGCTCGATCTTGTCGAGGCACTTCGCCTGGAATGCCTCGTCGCCGACGGCGAGCACCTCGTCGATGAGCAGGATGTCGGGGTCCACGTGCACTGCGACGGCGAAGCCGAGGCGGACGTACATGCCGGACGAGTAGTGCTTGACCGGGTCGTCGATGAATTCGCCCAGCTCGGCGAAGCCGACGATGGAGTCGTACATCTCGTCGATGTCGTTGCGGGTGAGCCCCAGCAGGCTGGCGTTGAGGTAGATGTTCTCGCGCCCGGTCAGCTCGCCGTTGAACCCGGCACCGAGTTCGAGCAGCGAGGCGACGCGTCCGTTGACGACGACCTCGCCGGTCGTCGGCCGGATGATGCCGGACAGCACCTTCAGCAGCGTCGACTTACCCGATCCGTTGTGCCCGATGAGACCGACCGTGTGCCCGGCGGGGATGTCGATGCTGATGTTGTCCAGCGCGCGGAACGGCTTGCGCGGAATCCGGTCCCCGCGAAGCAGGCGCTCCTTGAGGCTCGTCGCCTGGCCGTGCGGCCGGAAGTTCTTGACGATGTTGTGCGCGCTGATGGCGACCTCGCCGCTCTTGGCGGCCGTCGGGGACGTGATCGGCTCGTGCACTCAGAGCTCCTCGGCGAAGTCGGCCGACATGCGGTTGTAGAGCCGGTAGGTGGCGACGAGGACGACCAGGGACACGGCGAACCCGACGCCGAGGCGGGTGACGTAGAACATCAGGCCGGAGTCGGGCAGCACCTCCTGCTTCCCGGTGCCGGACTGGAATGTTCGGCCGGTTCCGTACAGCGCGCGCTGCGCCGCGACGACGACGTCGGCCATCGGGTTGAGGAAGTACACGTCCCACAGATGGTGCTTCTCCAGCCGGGCCCTGAGCTGGGTCGCGGAGTACACGATCGGGTTGAGCCACATGCCTGCGAGCAGCACGACGTCGACGATGTGCTGCGTGTCGCGGTAGCGCACGTTGAGCGCGGCGACCAGGAAGCTGATCGCGATCATGAATGTCAATGCGACGAGCAACGCCGGCGGCAGCAGCAGCAATCCGGCGTCCCAGTGCCGCCATTCACCGAACGCGACCATCACGACGACGAGGACGAACAGCTGCAGCACGTAGTGCACGATCGCGAAGGCGACGGACGACAGCGGCAGTACCCCGAGCGGGAACGGCACCTTCTTCACCAGGCCGGCATTCGCGACGACGGCCGCGCACGCGGACCCGACCGCTGTCGCGAACGCGTTCCACAGCAGCAGCCCGCACATGAGATAGAAGCCGAACGCGGGAATGCCGGCCTTCAGTACGAGCCCGAAGACGAAGGAGTAGACGGCGAGCGTGAGCAGCGGGTTGGCGAGTGACCAGGCGAAGCCGAGAACACTGCCCTGGTATTTGACCTTCAGGTCCTTGCGTACCAGGCCGGTCAACAGCTCGCGTCTGACGACGCGCTGACGGGCGGCTCGCACGGCTGCGCTGGTCGCAGTCAGCGGGGGCTCCTCTCGCACCGGACCGCGAGGGTCGCGGCGCGATTCAGGATATACGCGCGCCTTCGCCGGGATGGCGCGTGGCACACTGCGCCGGTGGGCAGCGACATTCCCGTGTTCATCAACACCAGGGACCGGGTGTCGCCGTTGCGCAAGCTGGTGAGCTGGCTCGAGCGGGCCGGCACCCAGCGCATCGTCATCGTCGACAATGCCTCGACCTATCCACCGCTGCTGGACTACCTCGAGCGGTCTCCGCACGCGGTGGTGCGGTTGAAGGACAACCTGGGCCAGACCGCGCCCTGGCGATCCAATGTCATCCACTACTTCGTCGGTACCGACGAACCGTACGTCGAGACGGATCCGGACGTCGTCCCGGACGAGAACTGCCCGCTGGACGCGATCGACCACTTCGCCGAGCTGCTCGAGCGGTACCCCGAGGTCGACAAGGTGGGGTTCGGGCTGCGCATCGACGACCTGAGCCCCCGGTACAAGCACGCCGAAGCGGTCCGCCGGTGGGAGCAGGCCTTCTGGCGGGACGAGGTCGAGCCCGGGGTGTTCCGAGCACCGATCGACACGACCTTCGCTCTGTACCGTCCCCGCCGGTTGCTGTCGATGGAGCCGGCGCTGCGTACCGGAGCGCCCTACCTGGCCAGGCACGTGCCCTGGTACGCGAACTCCGCCCGGCCGTCCCGCGAGCAGCGGTACTACCTCGACCACGCGATCAGCGGGATCAACAACTGGGACGACGAGCGGATCTCGGACGGTGTAGCGCAGGCCGTCGGGCTGCTGGGTGAGGTATCCCACGGCGTGAAGTCCCGGCTGTTCCGGCGCGACACCCGGCGCTGAGAGCGTGAGAGCCGCCGGGCGTCGGCCCCGATATGGTGGCCTGCATGGCGGCTCAAGGGGAGGCCCGTACCTCGGATCACCCTCCCCTCGATACCGACGAAAGTCCCGAGCCAACCGCGGGTACAGCGCCCCCGGCCATGCCGGCGGAGTCGGGTAGCACGGTCTCCGCACTTGAGCTTGCGGGCCTCGCCGTCGCCGTTGCCATAGGCCTGCTGAGCCTCGTCAGCCTCGCCGCGGCCGATCTGCATCACAACACGCCGACCGTCGTGTTCCCGATCGCGATCGCCCTCGTCGTCGTGGTGGCCGCGGTCATCTGGCGGGTCGACCGCCCGGCCGTCAGTGTCGACCGCTGGGGACTGCTCGCCGGTGTCGTGGCGGCCGCCGTCGCCGCGGTGATGTTCTTCCCGGGATTCCAGTACGCCACGTCGGACCGCGACCCGGGCGGATACGTCGAGATCGCGAGTGAGATCCAGCGTTCGCACTCGATCGAGTTCTCCGACCCGCTGTTGAACCCGTCGTTGCCCGTGCAGGCGCTACCGGAATCGGTGCGGGCCTCGTGGCCCGGACTGTGGAATTCGCCGTGGCATCCGGGCAAGATCTTTCCGCAGTTCTACCATTTGTGGCCCGCGCTGATGGCGAGCGCAAAGGACGCAGGCGGCTGGACCGGGTTGTTCGATCTCGGTCCCTTGCTCGGCGTGATCGCGGTGGCGCTGACCGTCGCCGTGGCCCGGCGCGTGGCGGGCCTCACGGCAGCGTGGGTCACCGGCGCCGTGATGGCGACGAACATGCTCGAGGTCTGGCAGGCCAAGTATCCGTCGTCGGAGATCTTCGGCCAGATGCTGTTCATCGCCGCGACGCTCGCAGTGGTGGTCGCGATTCGCACCGGCTGGCGCTCGGCCGCGGCGCTCGGCGGCGTACTCGTCGGGCTGGGCTACCTCGAAAGAGCCGACGGGATCCTCGTCGTCCTGATCGCCTGGGCGATGCTCGCCGCGCTCGTAGCGGCGCGGCGCTTCGAGGCGCGGGCCGGCTGGTTCACGGTGGGCCTGGTCGCGCTCCTGCCCTACGGCTTCTACCAGGCCTACCACCTCGCGAAGACGTACACGCTGGTCAACGGCATACCCCGCTTTCGTACCGTCCTCGAGCTGATGGCGGGTCTGGCCGTCGTCGCGGCCGTTCTGGCGTGGCAGGGCGCTCTGGTGCGCGCGATGGTCGACTGGTCGGCACGCCGCCGCGTGCGGCTGACGCTGGGCGTCGTGTTCGTCGCATTCTGTGCGGCGGCCATGATCGTCGGTTTCCTGCGCCCGAAGATCTTCGGTAGGGACTACTCGCACGGCGTGCGTACCTTCGACGAGATCTCCCTGGTTCGGCTGAGCTGGTTCTTCTCGCTCACCGGACTCGCCCTCCTCGGAGCAGGCATCGTCTGGATCGCGATGCGTCGCTGGCGCCTCGAGAACTGGATCGTGGCACTGACCGCCCTGCCGCTACTGGCCGTCTACTGCTGGCATGTGCGCAACTCGCCGTATCTCATGTGGGACTTCCGCAGGTTCGTCACCACCGTCGTGCCGGGCATGGCTGTCCTCATCGGCGCTGGTGTCGCATGGTGTGCGTGGCTGATTTCGCGCTACCTGCCCAAGGCCGTTGCCGTGATCGGTGTGGTCGCGGTCGTTTTGGGGCTGTCGAGCTTCTACCTCAGCGAGTCCTGGCCGCTGCGGCACCACAACGAGAACGGCGGTTCGCTGCAGGTGGTGCAGAGCATCGCGGCACTGTCCGGCGACCACCAGGGTGTGTACGTCTGGGACGAGTCGGGTGCGTGTTGCGCGCGGCCGTCGCTGCTGTTCGGCGGTTCATTGCTGACAATCGGCGGTGAGGCGAGCGCGCTCGCACCTCCTGACAGTGCCGAGCTGACGGCACTGCTCACCTACTACGTGTCGCATTTCGGAGCGAACGGCCAGCCGGTGTTCTACATCCTCGGCGGCGCCCCCCATGCCGTGTCGATTCCTGGCTTGTCGCTCACGCCGGCCTCGCACCTCGCGGGTTCGCTTCCGCACTGGGCCGAGACGGTTATCTCACGTCCGAAATCCAGTACCGACTACCAGTACGACTTCACCGTCTACCGAGTCGCGAAGGCGGGCTGAACCGGGCCTGTCAGCCCCCGATCGAGGAGAGGTCGACCGGTGCGACGTGCGCTGCCGCGACATCCTCATTCGACTGTGGGGTGCCCCATTCATCGGCGCTGCCCACCACGCGGGCCGGGACGCCGGCGGCGATCGCGTGCGCGGGGACGTCCCGGTTGACCACCGCCCCCGCGGCGATCACGGCGCGGTCGCCGATCGTCACGCCCTTGAGGATCGTCACGTTCGTCCCGATCCAGACCCGGTCGCCGATGGCGACGGGCAGCTTCTCGGGCAGGGTGACGCCCTGCACAGTCAGGGTGTGGAAGTCGTGGTCGAGGATCTGCACGTTCCAGGACACTGTGCAGTCGGCGCCGATGCTGACTCCCGCACCAACCAGGATTTTGGTGAAGCCGTTGACGTTCGTGCCGTGCCCGATGCGCAACTCCCCGGCGTCGACGACGATGCGCACGCCGCGTTGCAGGCTCACCACGCCGTCGATGCTCAACCGCGCGCCCGGGCGCACCCGGACGACCGAGATGTCGCCGCGGGTGCTGAGGCCGAACCCGCCGATTCCGACCCGCAACGCGCCCCCCGGTTCGACGAGAATCCGCTCGACCCCGTCCAGAACGGTTCGGGAGCCGATCCAGATCGCGCGGTCGGCGAGAATGCGGTGACGGACCACCCCGGCCACGAACGCCGGGATCGAGGTCTCCTTGCTGCGGGCCAGGTTGATCACATGATGCGCATAGTCGCGGAGTTCGGACATCGCTTCCTCGGTTGCGTGGGGGACGTTCAACGCACGTGAACGGTATCGCGACGGGTAAATTGGGAGCGTGAAACTAGTGGTGCAGGTTCCCTGTTTGAACGAGGAGGAGACCCTCCCCCTCGTGCTGACGTCGATCCCGAAGCAGATCGACGGCATCGACGAGATCATCGTGCTCATCATCGACGACGGCTCCACGGACCGCACCGTCGAGGTCGCCAAGGAATACGGCGTCACGCATTTCGTGCGGCACGCGCGCAACCGTGGTCTGGGCCGCTCGTTCCATGACGGTGTCCAGCGCGCGCTCGAACTGGGCGCGGACATCGTCGTGAACACCGACGGCGACAACCAGTACCCGCAGGAACGCATCACCGAGCTGGTCCAACCGATCATCCACGGCGACGCCGAGATCGTGATCGCCGATCGCCAGGTGCATCTGGTCGAGCACTTCTCGGCACTGAAGATCGCCCTGCAGAAGGTGGGCAGCAAGATCGTCAACCTCGCGGCCGGCACCGAGTTGCCGGATGCGGCGAGTGGCTTCCGCGCGTATTCGCGCGAAAGCCTCATGCTGCTGAACACGATCACCCGCTTCAGCTACTGCATGGAGACGATCATCCAGGCAGGCAACAAGAAGCTGAAGATCGACAGCATCCCGATCGTCACGAACCCGAAGACCCGTGAGTCTCGGCTGTTCAAGAACATGTGGCAGCACATCTTGAAGTCCGCGGCCGCCATCATCCGCGGCTACATCATGTACCGGCCGTACGTCATCTTCACCTTGCTCGCCGCGTTCTTCGGCGTGCTCGGGCTGGTGCCGTTCGTCCGGTGGGGCGTCATCCAGGTCACGTCCGATCGGCCGGGCGGGCACCTGCAGTCGTTGATCATCGGTGCGGTGCTGCTCATCATGGCGTTTCTCAGCGTGATCCTCGGGATCATCTCCGACCTGATCCGCACCAACCGGTTGCTGATCGAGGACACCCTCGAACACACCAAGAAGATGCGGTTCGGCACCGACAACGGGTCGGCGGACGAGTCGGCCGCCCTCGCCTCCGTGGTTGGCTGGCGCGCTCGGTGAACCAGGCCCAGCAGGCCGAGTCCGACGAACAGGAGGTCGTTCGAACCGGTCCTCGCGTGCCCTGGGGCACCCTCGTCAAGGCCGCGTTCGGCGTGGCCGTACTGGCCTTCGGTGCGGCCTACATCGCCGGGCGCTGGGACGAGCTGCGTGTTGCGCTGCACGGAGCAAGGCCGGGGTGGATCGTGCTCGCCGTGGCCTTCGCGGCGCTGGGCCAGTACGCCGCCGTGTTCGGTTTCCGGGCGATCCTCACCGCGCTGCAGCATCGGCTGGGCATCCTCGCCGTTGCTCGCATCTATTTCGTGAGCCAACTCGGCAAGTACATCCCGGGCGCGGTGTGGCCGATCGTCGCGATCACCGAGATGAGCCGCAGGCTCGGCGTCTCGCGACGAGCGGCGGCACTGTCCGGCGTGCTCGGAATGATCTTCTCGATGGTGGTGGGCGGACTGGTGGGCATCGTCCTCGTGCTGGTCGGTGCCGCCCAGCGCACGCCGCAGCTGTGGTGGCTGCTGCTTGCACTGCCGGTAGCGGTGCTCGCGGTCCATCCGCGGGTGGTCGCAGCGGCGGTCCGGATCGCGCTGCGCGTCACCCGGCGCGAGTCGGTCGAGTTCAAGATGCACGGCGCCGCGTTGCGCGGGTCACTCGGCTGGCCTGCGGTGTCCTGGGTGCTGCTCGGACTGCAGTGTTGGGCCCTCGTCGTCGCTCTGGGCGGCCCGGTAGCCAGCTCGCTGGCCGGCGCGGTGGGCGGGTTCGCGCTCGCCTACGTCGCCGGCACCCTGTTCGTCCCCGCGCCGGCAGGCGTGGGCGTCCGTGAAGCCGTCCTGGGGGTAGCGCTGACGGGCGTCGTCAGTCACTCGGGATCCTTCACGCACGACAAGGTCGTCCTTGTCGTGCTGCTCTCCCGGATACTGCTCGCGCTTCTGGACTTCGGTCAGGCGGCCTTGACGGCCGGGCTGTGGCGGCTCTCGCTCGCTAGTCGACGCGACGGAATGCCAGTCGCAGGTAAGTGAAGTCCAGGCCGGTGCGCTTCCAATGCGCCGGGCGTTGCGGGTGCGCGAGCGCAAGGTCGCCGACCAGTTCGAGGCCGTGATCGGCCGCGCGCTTCACCAGCTCGCGGATCTCGTCCGGACCGAAGATGTGCACCTGGACGCCATAGGCGAACTTTCCGGTGGTGTCCGGGGGGTCCTCGTCGTAGTCGGTCGAGACCACGAGCAGGCCGCCGGGGCGCAGGATCCGCGCGACCTCGGCGAGGAACCCCTCGAGGGGGACGCCGTGCTCGATCACGCTCATGCAGGTGACGGCGTCGAACCAGCCGTCGCGGTACTGCGTTGCGGTGATGTCGCCCGGTTCGAAGCGCACGCCGCCGTGGTTGCGCACGTGGGTGAACTCGAGATTGTTGCCGACGAGTTCGCGCACCCCGTAGAGCCGTAGCCACGGCAGCACTGACGAGTACCGCGCGGCGCCCGCGTCGAGCACGCGACTGTCGGTTCCGAGCTCGTGCAGGATCAGGCTGACCGCGCCGAGCGCGTCCCAGTTCTTGAGCCGGTCGTGGTGCAGCGGCAAACCGAGCCGACGACATTCGTCGATGGCCCGCTGGCACTCGTCACGAGTGCGCAGCACATCCGATGGCGCAACCGGCGCCGGCAGTGGACGGCGGTACGAGCGAATCGAGGCAAGCGCCGACTGGGCGCCGACACGTGCCCAGAGGACCTGCTCGGCGCCGAGCTTCGCGAGATGGAGCAACTTTCCGCCGGGCGGGGCCGCCTCTTGCATGTGTCATCCTTCCGACGCCTCCAGCAACCAGGTCCGCTGGCAGCTTAATGGCCCGGCGCAGGTGCACGGTCTACACGCTCCGGGACCCCGCTATGTCCGGGATCGATCTAAACCTGCCGTATTCGCGTGAAGGATGAGGCAGATCTGGTCTCTTGTGACAGGAGTGTTTAGGCTGAGCCGATCTTTCGCGCTTTACCGCCCTGGAGCTTTGCATGCAAGCACCGACACGCACCGGCCGCGCACTTCGCGCCACGGTCACCGCCCTGCTCATCGTCAGCTCGGCCGCGGGATGGGTCGCGTTGCAGCAGGCTACGGCGACCGCCGAGACGATCATCCTGCCGGGCACCGGCAGCATCCAGGTCACCGGCAACGGCAACGGGCACGGACACGGCTTGAGCCAGTACGGCGCGCGTGGCGCCGCCCAGAGCGGGCTGTCCGCGGCACAGATCGTCGCGTTCTACTACCCGGGCACGACCCTCGCGACGATCTCCGGCTCGACCACGCTTCGCGTGCTCATCACGAAGGGCACTCCGTACACGTGCGTGCAGGCCAAGGCCGGCCTCTCGGTCGCCGGCGCGGCGCTGAGCGCCACCGGCGTCACGCGCTTCCGGCTCGTCCCGTCCGGCAATCTGCTCGCGGTGCAGAAGACCAGCGGCAGCGCGTGCACGTCGGGCACCTGGACGACGGTGAAGGACGGGCTTCCGTCCAGCGCCGACTTCTCCTCGACGCAGGGATACCTGCGGCTGTATCTCAACGACGGCACGTCCACCGACTACCGCGGCGCGCTCGGCGCGGTGCGCAGCGGAACGGGCGAGATCACGGTCAACCGGGTCGGCATCGATGCGTACACGCAGGGCGTGGTGCCACGAGAGATGCCGGCGTCGTGGGCCGCCGCTGCGGTGCAGGCGCAAGCCATCGCCGCGCGCACGTACGCCGAGTACGAGCGGGAGCACGCGAGCGGCACGTACGACATCTGCGACACCACCCAGTGCCAGGTGTACGGCGGCGCCAACCATTACGACGCCGGCGGCAACCTGCTCTGGAGCGAGGACCCGGCAGCGATCAGCGGCAACTCCGGTCAGATCGTGCGGTACGGCGGCGCCGCAGCGTTCACCCAGTTCTCCGCGTCCGACGGCGGGTGGACCGTGTCGGGCGGCCAGCCGTACCTGCCGGCCAAGGCCGACCCGTACGACACCGCCGCAGCCGGAGATCCGTACATCCATTGGACGGCGTCCGTGCCGGTGAGCCAGGTCGCATCGGCATACGGGTTCGCCCGCGTGACCCAGATCCAGATCACCCAGCGTGACGGGCACGGCGAATGGGGCGGACGGGTGCTGGCGGCCACGGTCTACGGGATCAAGACCGACGGATCGGCGGGCTCTGTCCCGACCACCGGGTTCGGCCTGCAGGACGCGATGAACCTGATGCACAACTGGTTCGTCGTGCGCACGCCTGCAACGTCCTCGCTCGGTGCCACGATCGTGCACTCGACCTCCACCAGCGCCAGCGTCTTCTACCAGTCGACAGCGACCAAGCACCTCACGGGACGCACATGGACCAGCGGTTCGGGCTGGGCGGCACCGGTCGATCTAGGCGCCCCACCGGCAGGCGTGAGCTGGGATCCCGATGCCGCGACGTCGGGATCGGGGCACATCGACGTGGCGATACGCGACGGCAGCGGTCACCTCGCGATGCGTTCGTACAACGGCACCGTATGGAGCCAATGGTTCGTCTACGCGCCGACGATGCTGTCCAGCCCGGCCGTCACCAGCCCGAGGGTGGGCGAGACGGACGTGTTCTATCTGGGGGCGAACCACACCATCTGGACGCTGAACTGGATCCAAGGCGTTGGCTGGTCGGCAGCTTTCGCCGTTCCCGGCGTGACGAACGCCGCATCCGGGCCGGACGCGACGACGCTGCTGCAGACGACCAAGGCCATCGTCGTGGCGTACCGAGGCACGGACGGGCAGTACTGGACGGTCACCCGAGCAGGGTCGGCCTGGGGCGCGCCGACGCGCGCCAACCCCACCCGCGCGCTGCCCAAGCCCACGCTGCCGAACGCCGATCCGAGCATCAACAACTCGGGCACCGGCTCGCCGAACGTGTACTACACGGGCAACGACGGGGTGGTCTACCATGCCGGGCTCAACACCAGCACGGGGGCGTGGTCGCCGTGGTACTCGGTCCCGGGCGGCTCGACCACGGGCGCTCCGGACACCTGGACGGACGACGCCGCTCACGCGGATCTCGTGTCCGGTCACAACGGCGTCATCGGGACGATGGCGTGGAGCACCGCCGCCGGATGGCGTGCGTGGACGCCCATAACGTGACCGATAGACTGGCGATGTGCGGGTAGCTGTCGTCGGTCCAGCGCATCCGTACAAGGGTGGCGCCGCGTTGCACACGACCGAGCTCGCTCATCGGCTGGCCGCGGCCGGTCACCAGGCCGCGATCGAGTCGTGGTCGGCGCAGTACCCGAAGCGGCTGTACCCCGGTCAGCTCACTGTCGACGAACCCGAGATGCCGCTGTTCGAGCCGACCCGGCGGACGCTGTCATGGCGCAACCCGCTCGGCTGGCTGCGTCACGGGCGCCGCATCGGCGCGGCTTCGGACGTCGTCGTGCTGCAGGTGCACTCGACGTCGGTGCAGACCCTGCCCTATCTCGGCATCATCCGTGGAGCCCGCTCTGCCGGCGCCCGCATCGTCCTCATCGTGAACAACGTCCTCCCGCACGAGGCCCGAGCCATCGACAAGCATCTGGCTCGCGCCCTCTACCGTCGTGCCGATCTGCTCCTGGTGCACGGCGCGGACTCCGCGCGGCTCATCGGTGAGCTGTCGGACCGGCCCGTGGTCACGGCGGCCCTGCCCCCGCATCTGCCCCGGCCGGCCGGTGCGTCGATGGTTCCCGGCGATGCGGACGCGCTGCACGACAGCCTGCTGTTCTTCGGCCTCGTGCGGCCGTACAAGGGCGTCGACGTCTTATTGCGGGCCCTCGCCCGGGCCGACGTCACCGCCCGGCTGGTGGTGGCGGGTGAGGTCTGGGGCGGCGCCGACGACCTGCGTGCCCTGATCACCGAACTGGCTCTCGACGAGCGGGTCACCCTGCGTGAGGGGTACGTCGACGCGGCCGAACTGCCCGCGCTACTGGCCGGCTGCGACGCGCTCGTGCTGCCGTACCGGCACGCTACCGGCTCGCAGAACGCGCAGCTCGCGTTCGAGTACGACCGTCCGGTCATCGTCACGCGCACCGGTGCGCTGGCCGACGCGGTCACCGACGGCGTCGACGGCATCGTGTGCGCGCCCGACGACGTCGCGGCCCTGGCCGGCGCGCTGGAGCGGTTCTACGCGCCGGGCGAGGCGTTGCGCCTGCGCGGCAACGTCAAGCGCTCCGACGCGACGCCCGCCTGGAACAGCTACCTCGACAGCCTGCTCGCGGGAGCGGCACCCGAGGCGGCGCGCGGATGGTGATCCGGGCGAAGGCCCCGTTGCGCATCAGCTTCGCCGGAGGCGGCACCGACGTGTCGCCGTTCCCCGAGACCGAGGGCGGCGTTGTGCTGTCCGCGACGATCGATCGCTTCGCCTACGGATCGCTGACCCCCCGTGACGACCGCCGCATCACCGTCGAGAGCGTCGACTTCGGCATCTCGCTCGATCTCTCGGTCGACGACGAGTTGACGTTCGACGGCGAACTCGACCTGGTGAAAGCCGCGATCCGCCGGCTCGGTCAGACCGACAGCGGGGGCTACGACCTCGTGCTGCGTTCGAGCGCGCCGCCCGGGTCCGGCCTCGGTTCCTCGTCGACGGTGATGGTGGCGCTGGTCGCGCTGCTGCAGGAGTACTACGGCCTGCCGCTGACCGAATACGAGATCGCCGACACCGCGTTCCGCATCGAGCGCGAGGATCTCCAGATCAAGGGCGGTCTGCAGGATCATTACGCA
This sequence comes from Pseudonocardiales bacterium, assembly GCA_032160545.1. Taxonomy (GTDB): domain Bacteria; phylum Actinomycetota; class Actinomycetes; order Mycobacteriales; family Jatrophihabitantaceae; genus DATGFB01. The sequence continues at coordinate 13,276 of JAVHVN010000186.1, forward strand.
GCGACGTTCGGCGGCTTCAACTTCATCGAGTTCGGGGATCGTGTCGTCGTCAACCCGCTGCGCATCCGCGACTCGGTCGTCAACGAACTCGAGCTCAGTCTCATGCTGTGCTTCACCGGCGTGACCCGCGAGTCGTCGAACATCATCGTCGACCAGACCGCACGGGTGGAGTCCAAGCAGGACAGCGCTCTGGAGGGCCTGCGTGCCCAGAAGGAACTCGCGGTCCAGATGAAGACGGCGTTGCTGCGGGGCGAGCTGAAGAACTTCGGCGCCATGATGGGCGAGGCCTGGACGCAGAAGAAGAAGATGTCTCCCTACATCACGACGCCGCGCATCGACGAGGCCTATGCGAGCGCGTGTGCCGCCGGTGCGCTCGGCGGTAAGGTCACCGGCGCGGGCGGCGGAGGTTACATCCTCTTCTACTGCGACTTCGCCCGAAAGCATCGCGTCGCCGAGGCGCTCGAGGCCATGGGCGCGACGGTCAGCGAGTTCAGCTTCGCGAGGGAAGGCGTCACGACGTGGCAGGCGTGAGCACGGCCGAAGCGGCGGCCCTGGTGCGGTCCCGGCTGCAGGACAGCATCGCCAGCAAGCAGGCGATGCTCGACTCCCGCTGCGTCGAGCAGGCGGCCGAAATCGCCGCGCGGATCGTCGACTCGCTGCGCGCCGGGGGGAAGATCATCTTTTTCGGCAACGGCGGATCGTCCATGGACGCCGGGCATCTGGCCGCCGAGCTGCTGGGTCGCTTCTATTACGACCGGCCGTCGCTGCCGGCAGTCAGTCTGGCCGACAGCACCGCAGCGATGACCGCGATCGGCAACGACTACTCCTACGCCGAGGTCTTCGCCCGCCAGGTTCGGGGGCTCGGTGTGGCTGGCGACGTGCTCGTCGGGCTGACGACGAGTGGCAACTCGGCCAATGTCATCGCGGCATTGCAGGCGGGCCGTGAGCTCGGCATGGTGACGGTCTCGCTCACCGGCGCGAACGGCGGCGGGGTCGCCGACGTCTCCGACGTCTGCGTCCAAGTGCCGACAACCGATACCCCGCGTGTGCAGGAGGCCTGCATGCACCTGGGGCATTCGATCTGCGAGATCGTCGAGGCGACGATCTACCCGCGCGACACCGGCACGTGAGCGCTCGGTGGCACACCGTCTTCCTCGACCGCGACGGCACGATCAACGTGAAGGCCGCTGAGGGGGAGTACGTCACCGATCCGAACGCCGTCGAGTTGTTGCCGGGAGCGGCTGCAGCGATTCGCAGGCTCAACGAATCCGGTCGCATGGTCGTCGTGGTCTCCAACCAGCGCGGAGTGGCGCGCGGCGTCTTCAGCCGAGTGCAGCTGGACGCGGTCACCGGCCGGCTGGTGCGCCTGCTCGCCGCCGAGGGCGCCCACGTCGACGCCTTTTACTACTGCACGCACGGGCAAGGTGAGTGCGACTGCCGCAAGCCCCTGCCGGGTTTGTTACTGCGGGCTG
>JAVHVN010000043.1:0-3358 GCA_032160545.1 Pseudonocardiales bacterium
ACGCGGCGATGGGGTTGATCTTCACCAGGTTGAACGCCTTGTCCCAGCTGATCAGAGGCGCGTTGGCCCGCGTCGGCGCCTCAACGCGGCGGATGCCCGTCACCCACGCCGAGTACCCCTGCAGCGCTTTGCCAAGCGGCTCGACCTTGCGCATCCGGCAGCACTCGTTGGGCTCACGGGCGAACAGGTCCTTGCCGAACAGCTCGTCCTGCTTGGCAACCGAGTTCTCGGGGGTGACGTTGACCACGTTGATGTCATAGACGGCCTCGACAGCGTCACGGGTGCCGATCGTCTCGACGAAGTGGTAGCCGGTGTCCAGGAAGAGCACGTCGACGCCGGGGCGGACCTTCGCCGCGAGATCTACGAGCACCGCGTCCTGCATGTTCGACGCCACGATGTAATTGCCGCCGAAGTTCTCGTCGGTCCAGCGCAGAAGCTCGTCGGCGCCGGCACCCTCGAGTTCGGCCGCCCCGCGCTCGGCCAGCTGCTGAAGCTCTGTCTCCGTCATCACTTCTGTCATCGCAAATCCGCCTCGTCTGCTCGTACTGCCCACGTAGCGAAACGCTCGCCCTGCTCGCGTTGTTTCACGAAATTCCTAACCACCCGGTCGATGTAGTCGCCCAGCTCGGTGGAAAGCACCTTGTGCTGGCGCAACTTGCGGCCGAACCCACTGTCCAGGCCGAGGCTGCCGCCAAGATGCACCTGGAAGCCCTCGACCGGCCCGTCACCGTCGTCGATCATCTGGCCCTTGAAGCCGATGTCGGCGACCTGGATGCGGGCGCACGAGTTGGGGCAGCCGTTGATGTTGACGGTGATCGGCACGTCGAGTTGTGCGTTGATGTCCTCGAGCCGCTTCTCCAGCTCGGGCACCAGAACCTGCGCCCGGTTGCGGGTCTCGGCGAACGACAGCTTGCAGTACTCGATCCCGGTGCAGGCCATCAGGTTCTTGCGCCAAGCCGACGGCCGTGACGGCAGCCCGAGCGCGTCCAGACCGGCGACCAGCTCGTCGAGCTTTTCATCGGCAATGTCGAGGATGACCAGCTTTTGATACGGCGTGAAGCGCACGCGGTTCGATCCGGCGGCCTCCGCGAGATCCGCGACCTTGGACAAGATGGTGCCGGAAACCCGTCCCGCAATCGGCGCGACGCCGACGGAGTTCGTCCCGTTTTTGAGCTTCTGGATGCCGACGTGATCGATCGGGTGCTTGACGGGCTCCGGTGCGGGTCCGTCGATAAGCTTGCGGCCCAGGTACTCGTCCTCGAGAACCTGGCGGAATTTTTCTATGCCCCAGTCCTTGATCAGGAACTTCAGCCTCGCCTTGGACCGCAGCCTGCGGTAGCCGTAGTCGCGGAACACCGAGGTGACGCCCTCCCAGACATCGGGCACCTCGTCCAACGGGATCCAGGCGCCGACGCGCTGGGCCAGCATCGGGTTCGTCGAAAGGCCGCCACCGACCCACAGGTCAAGACCCGGGCCGTGCTCGGGGTGGTTGACGCCGATGAACGCGACGTCGTTGACCTCGTGGGCGACGTCCTGCAGACCCGAGATCGCGGTCTTGAACTTGCGCGGCAGATTGGAGAGCTCCGGGCTGCCGATATAGCGGCGGACGATCTCGTCGATCGCCCACGTGGGGTCGAGCACTTCGTCGAGCGACTCGCCCGCCACGGGCGAGCCCAGCACCACGCGGGGGCAGTCGCCGCACGCCTCTGTGGTCTGTAACCCGACATCGGCCAGCCGGTCCCAGATCGCGGGGACGTCCTCGATGCGGATCCAGTGGTACTGCACGTTCTCGCGGTCGCTGATGTCGGCGGTGTCGCGGCCGAACTTGGCGGAGATCTCGCCAAGAGTGCGCAGAGCGGCCGTGGTCAGCGCGCCGCCGTCGCAGCGCACGCGCATCATGAAGTACTTGGCCTCGAGGATGTCGGCGTTCTCGTCGCCGGTCCAGGTGCCGTCGTAACCCTGCTCGCGCTGCGTGTACAGACCCATCCAGCGCATCCGGCCGCGCAGGTCCTGCTTGTCGATGCTGTCGAAGCCCTGCTTGGAGTAAATGTCGAGGATGCGCGCCCGCACGTTGAGGGCGTCGTCGTCCTTCTTGAACTGTTCGTTCGGGTTGAGCGGCTCGCGGTAGCCGAGCGCCCACTGGCCCTCGCCACGCGGGCGCTTTATGGGCTTTACAGTGGTCATTGGGTTTGGCTCCTCTGTGGAGCCGGATCGCGCGTCATCACCGGGGGGCTGTCCGGCGGCGCAGATCCGGCGGCCAGCTGAAAGTACGGGGTGGGCTGGGTCGAACGATCAGGCCGTCAAGGCAGACAACAACAGGTACAAACGCGCTTGAAGTCGACGTGCCGCCGCGCCACCAGCGAGATGCGGTGGGGGAAGCGGGCGGCAATCACGTTCTCAATTGTGCCACGCACACCGACACCTGCCCTAACCGGGGAGGATTTGCGCTCGTGGTGAGTAAAAGTGCTGTCCGTTCTTGACTAAAACAGGCTTATCCGGTTCGCATGGATGCTCCTCAACTGGTGGCCGCTAAATCGCACTCCTGTAGCCAGAATCGCGCTCGTTTTGAGGGATGTCGTCACTGCTGGTACCCCATCGGCACCCCTGCCAGCTGGAATCCGCGCGATCTGGCCGGCGCCGGTTGCGTAACACTTGGTGATATGACGGTCCGAACGGCGCCTGCTGCGCTGCCCGACCTGGTCGCCGGGCCGGGTGGACCGTTCGGCATCTATATCCACGTGCCGTTCTGCGCCACCCGCTGCGGTTACTGCGACTTCAACACCTACACACCCGCCGAGTTGGGCGGCGCGAACCCCGACGGGTGGCTGGAAGCGATGCGCGCCGAGCTCGGCCTGGCCGCATCGCGGGTGGGCTCGCGGGAAGTCGACACCGTGTTCGTCGGGGGCGGGACGCCCTCGCTGCTGGGCGGTACCGGTCTGGGCGCGGTGCTCGACGCCGTCCGCGAGAATTTCACCCTGGCCCGAACCGCCGAGGTCACCACCGAAGCGAATCCGGAGTCCACTTCGCCGGAGTTCTTCGAGCAACTGCGGGCGGCGGGGTTCACCCGGTTATCGCTCGGCATGCAGTCCGTCGCTCAGCACGTGCTGGCGGTGCTGGATCGGGTGCACTCGCCGGGCCGGGCACTCGACGCGGCCGGCGAAGCCCACGGCGCGGGCTTCGACCACGTCAACCTCGACCTCATATATGGCACGCCTGGGGAGACCGACGACGATCTCCGCCGCTCGATCGACGCGGTCATCGCCGCCCCTGTCGATCAAGTATCGGCGTACGCCCTGGTTGTCGAGGGCGGCACCGCGCTGGCCCGCAGGGTGCGACGCGGCGAGATCGCGGCCCCCGA
>JAVHVN010000073.1:0-21209 GCA_032160545.1 Pseudonocardiales bacterium
CAGCAGCATCGCGGCGATGAAGAGGTTGAGGTAGCCGAAGAAACGGCGCCGTCCCTCGTCGTGGGCCATATAGCCGATCGAGTAGATATGGATGAGCGAGCCGACGCCGGTGATCAGCAAGGCGAAGGTCAGCGACAGCGGATCGAGCAGGAAGCCGACGTCGACCTTGAAGCCGCCGACCGCGATCCAGCTGAACAGGTGCAGGTCGCGAACCCGGCCCTCGCCGCTCTCGGACTTGATCGAGAAGAAGAGCGCGACGGTGTAGATGAACAAGGCCACCGGCACGAGGGCACCGAGCAGGTGGCCCCACTTGTCGGCCCGCTTGCCGAGCAACAGCAGCAGGGCGGCCGACAGCGCCGGCAGCACTACCAGCAGCCAGGCGGCTGACTGGATTCCGTGGGCAGGGCTCATGAGCCGAGCACGCTTTTCAGCGAGGCGGGCAGCATGGTCACTGGGCTCCTTAGTACTTCAGCAGGTTCGCGTCATCGACCGAAGCCGAGCGCCGCGTCCGGAAGATGGACATGATGATGGCGAGACCGACGACCACCTCGGCTGCCGCGACGACCATGACGAAGAAGGCCATGATCTGCCCGTCCAGGGTGCCGTTGATCCTGGAGAAGGTAACCAGGGTGAGGTTCACCGCGTTGAGCATCAACTCGACGCACATGAAGACGACGATCGCGTTCCGGCGCACGAGTACCCCGACCGCGCCGATCGAGAAGAGCGCGGCGGAAAGAACCAAATAGTAGGTAGGGGTCACGAGCCGAACGCGCCTTTCAGTGAGGCGGGAGGAATGGTCATCGGTCCAGCTCCCTTGCGCCGCTGCCACCGACATCGACCCGGGTACCGCCCAGCAACGACTCCTGCGCGATCGTGCCGTCGGGCAGCAGGGCCGGCGTTCCCACCGCGTTGCCCGAGGAGAGCACGCCGGGGCCGGGAAGCGGCTGCGGCCGTCCGGACCGGATGCGCTGCCGAGCGAGTTCCTTCTGCGTCGGCCGCGGACCCTCGCGCTCGATGTGGGCAAGCACCATCGCACCGACCGCCGCGACGATCAGCAGCGCCGAGGTGAGTTCGAAGGCGAAGAGGTAGTCGCTGAAGAGCTTGTCAGCGATGTTGTTGACGTTGCCGGAGCTGTTCGCACCGCCGTTCGCCGCGGCGAGATTCTTCGGCGTCTGGCCGGTGAACGCGCGACCGATGGCCACCACGAGCAGCAATGCGAAGGCCAAGCCGGACAGCAGCGCGGCAACCCGTTGCCCGCGCAGCGTTTCTACCAGCGAGTCGGATGAATCCCGGCCGATCAGCATCAGAACGAACAGGAACAGAATCATGATCGCGCCGGTGTAGACGATGATCTGCACCAACCCGAGGAACGGTCCCTGCTCGATGATGTAGAACGCGCCGAGGCACATCATCGTGGCGACGAGCGACAGCGCCGAGTGGATGGCGTTGCGCAGCAGCACCATGCCGATCGCGCCCGCGAGCGAGATCGGGCCGAGGATCCAAAAGGCGATCGCCTCGCCGAGCGGCACCTGTCCGTTGACGAGCGGCCCGGCGGCCAGCACGGCACTCATCACCCGTGGTGCCTTCCGACCTCGATGGCGTGGCCGGTGATCGGCTTGCCGGCCACGTTGGCGGTACTCTGCGCCGCGCCCTGCTGCAGCGGGGCCTGCGACTCGACGGTGTAGTAGTCCTTCTCGCTGTCACCCAGGCGCATCGGGTGCGGCGGGGCCTCCATGCCCGGCAGCAGCGGGGCCATGAGCTGCTCCTTGGTGTAGATCAGCTCCTCGCGGTTGTCCAGCGCGAGCTCGTACTCGTTCGACATGGTCAGCGAGCGCGTCGGGCAGGCTTCGATGCACAGGCCGCAGAAGATGCAGCGCAGATAGTTGATCTGGTAGATCGCGCCGTAACGCTCGCCCGGCGAGTAGCGCTCTTCGGCGGTGTTGTCGGCGCCCTCGACATAGATCGCGTCGGCCGGGCAGGCCCACGCGCACAGCTCGCAGCCGACGCACTTCTCCAGCCCGTCCGGATGCCGGTTGAGCACGTGCCGACCGTGATAGCGGGCCTTCGTCGGGTAGAAGTCGAACGGGTACTGCTCCGTGTAGACCTTCTTGAACATCGTCGCGAAGGTGAGTCCGAAGCCCTTGGCGAAACCGAGCGCGTTGGTCGTCGGCTGGTACATCGGCGGGGACACGTCGGGGGTGTTGTTCCCGGGAACGGCGGGAAGGTCAGCCATCGGTATCAACCTCTGAACGGGTGCCTGGAAGTTCGGCGGCGGGCCGGCTCACGCTCGCAGTCGCGAGTCGGCGCGGTGGGGTGGGGATGGTGAGATCCATCGGCGGGGTCGGGAAGGTGGACGGCTCCTGCGCGGCGTCCTCTTCGTCCTCGGCGTCTTGTCCCGCACGTCGGGCCGCGGCGCCCTCCCAGATCATCAGGCCGGGGACGACGATCAGGAGCAGCACGAACGCGAGGGGAACGATGGTCGCTTCCCACGCCGGCCAGTTGCGGTCGCGCAGGACGTGGATCGAGGTGACGGCGAGGATCCAGACCAGGTTGATCGGGATGAGCATCTTCCACCCGAAGGCCATGAACTGGTCGTAGCGCAGCCGGGGCAGGGTGCCCCGCAACCACACGAAGGCGAAGATGATCGCGATGACCTTGGCGGTGAACCACAGCATCGGCCACCAGCCTGAGTTCGCGCCGTGCCACAGCGAGAGCGGCCACGGAGCGCGCCAGCCGCCGAGGAACAGTGTCGTGGCCAGGGCCGAGACGGTGACCATGTTGATGTACTCGGCGAGGAAGAACATCGCGAACTTGAACGACGAGTACTCGGTGTGGAAGCCGCCGACGAGTTCGGACTCGGCTTCGGCGAGGTCGAACGGCGCACGGTTGGTCTCGCCGACGACCGCGACGGCGTAGATGCAGAACGATACGAACAGCGGGATGACGTTCCAGGTGTGGGACTGCGAGGCGACGATGCCCGAGGTCGACATGCTTCCGGCGAACAGGAAGACAGCCACCATCGACAGGCCCATCGCAACCTCATACGAGATCATCTGCGCCGCCGAGCGAAGCCCGCCGAGCAGCGGGTACGTCGACCCGGACGCCCAGCCCGACAGCACGATGCCGTACACGCCGAGGGACGAGCAGGCGAACACGACCAACACCCCGACCGGCAGGTCGGTGAGCTGCAGCGCGGTGCGGTGGCCGAACAGCGAGACCTCGGGCCCGAACGGAATCACGGAGAACGCGACGAATGCCGGGACGGCCGAGAGGATCGGCGCGAGGAAGTACACCGGCTTGTCGGCCAGGAGCGGGATGACCTCTTCCTTGAAGGCGAGCTTCACGCCGTCGGCCAGCGACTGCAACGTGCCCCACGGCCCGACGCGGTTGGGGCCGATGCGGTTCTGCATGCGGCCGACGACCTTGCGCTCGAAGACGATCGAGAACAGCGTCATGACGACCAGGAAGGCGAACACGCCGACGACCTTGATCAGGGTGATCCAGAGCGGCTGGTCGCCGAACCCGGGCAGGTTCTGAGCCGCGGACGCGAGGACGCTCATGACCCCCCTCCCACGCCGACGATCGGTGGGGCGTCGGAGTCCGTCAGGGTGACCACCGCGCCGGAGGTTACGCCCAGGGTCTTGCGGACGGCGCAGCCGCGCGCGTTAGTAGGCAGCCAGACGACACCATCGGCGGCTGTCGGATCGACGAGCACCGGCGCCACGATCGTCCCGTGCTCGGTGCTGACGCTGACGTGGCCGCCGTCCGCGAGCCCGGCCCCGGTCGCTGTCGCGGGGCTGAGGATCGCGCGGGCCGGCTTCGCCGTGCCGGCGAGGTGCTCGTCGCCGACCTGCATGCGCCCCTCGTCGATCAACTCGGGCCACGTCGCGAGCACCGCCTGCCCCGCCGAGAGCACAGCCGGAGCGGCCGCGCCGAACTGCGGAGCCGCCGCGCGGGGGCCCGGTCCGGCGAGGCGGACCAACTCGGCGCGCACCGCGTCGATGGTCGGCAGCTGCAGCGCGACGTCGAGTTCCTCGGCCAGCGCGTCCAGCACCCGTGCATCCGACATCGACCCTGGATTGGTGATCGTCAGGTCGAACGGCCGGCGGCGGCCTTCCCAGGTGACGTAACGCCCGGACTTCTCCACGGCCGGGGCCACCGGCAGCACGACGTCGGCGTGCTCGGTCACCGCGCTGTGCCGGAGCTCGAGGCTGACGATGAACCCGGCGCGCTCGAGGGCCTCTTCGGCGATCGCCGGCTGCGCGAAGTCGCCGGGATCGACACCGCCGACGACCAGCGCCGCGAGCGAGCCGTCGCACACAGCCTGCAGGATCGCGTCGGCGTCGCGGCCCGCGGACGCCGGCAGGCCAGCGCCCCACACGGCCTCGACCTCGGCCCGCGCTGCGGCGTCGGCAACGCGACGCCCACCAGGCAGCAAATTCGGCACGGCACCGGCGTCGACGGCGCCGCGCTCGCCCGCGCGGCGCGGCACCCAGGCGACCTTGGCGCCGGTCCGCTCGCCGAGCGCCGCGACGGCACTCAGTGCACCCGGCGCGGTGGCGAGGCGCTCGCCGGCGAGGATGACCGCGCCCGGTGCCGACAGCGCCGTGACGACTGCCGGCTCGAGCGCGCCCAGCGTCGCCGCCTCGCCGCCGGGGACGGTCTGCAGCAGCGTCCCGTCGAGCTTGCGCAGGCCACGCGATGCGAGCGCGGCGATCGAGAACACGGCGGTGCGCCCGAGACGGGTCGACTTGCGCAGCCGCAGGAAGATGATCGGCGACTCATCCTCGGGCTCGAAGCCGGCGAGCAACACGGCCGGGGCGTTCTCGAGCGTCTCGTAGGAGACGTGCTCCGGCGTCGTCCCGGCGACGTGCGACGCGAGGAACCCGAGTTCCTCGACGCTGCCCGGCCGGGAGCGGAAGTCGATGTCGTTCGTGCCGAGCGCGACCCGGGCGAACTTGGCGTACGCGTACGCGTCCTCTTCGGTCAGGCGGCCGCCGGGCAGCACGCCCACTCCACCGCGGTCGACGGCCTCGGCGAGTGCGGTGGCCGCACGCCCGAGCGCGTCGGGCCAGCTCGCCTCGACCAAGGTGCCGTCGTCATCACGGACGAGCGGCGTGAGGATGCGGTCGGCCTGGGTGACGTAGTTGAACGCCCACCGGCCCTTGTCGCAGTTCCACTCCTCGTTGACCTGCGCGTCGTCGCCCGCGAGCCGGCGGGTGACCTTGCTGCGCCGCCAGTCGGTGCGCAGCGCGCAACCGGACGAGCAGTGCTCGCACACCGAATCGGTCGACAGCAGGTCGAACGGCCGGGCGCGGAAGCGGTAGGACGCGCCGGTCAGCGCACCCACCGGGCAGATCTGGACGGTGTTGCCCGAGAAGTAGGACTGGAACGGCACTTCTTCGGAGGTGCCGACCTGCTGCTGGGCACCGCGCTCCAGCAGGTCGATGAACGGGTCGCCCGCGATCTGCTCGGAGAACCGGGTGCAGCGCTGGCACAGCACGCAGCGCTCACGGTCGAGCAGCACGTTGGTCGAGATGGCGATCGGCTTGGGGAACGTCCGCTTCGCCTCGTGGAAGCGCGACTCGGCGCGGCCGTTGCTCATCGCCTGGTTCTGCAGCGGGCACTCGCCGCCCTTGTCGCACACCGGGCAGTCGAGCGGATGGTTGATGAGCAGCAGCTCCATGACGCCCTGCTGCGCCTTGTCGGCGACGGCGGAGGTTAGCTGCGTCTTGACGACCATGCCCGGCATGACCGTCGTGGTGCACGACGCGGCCGGCTTGGGCATGCCGCGGCCGTTGCCCATGTCCGTGACCTCGACCAGGCACTGCCGGCAGGCGCCGGCGGGATCGAGCAGCGGGTGGTCGCAGAACCGCGGGATCGCGATGCCGAGTTGCTCGGCCGCTCGGATGAGCAGGGTGCCCTTCGGGACGGAGATCTCGATGCCGTCGATGGTGACGGTGACGAGGTCCTCCTTCGCGGGCGCCTCCGGAGCCTGGGTCATGTCAGTGCGCTCCTGCCAACGTGCGGGCGCCGGGATACGGGCAGCCGTGGTCCTGGACGTGCGTCAGGTACTCGTCGCGGAAGTACTTGATCGACGAGGTCACCGGGCTCACCGCACCGTCACCCAACGCGCAGAACGACCGGCCGAGGATGTTGTCCGAGAGGTCGACCAGCGTCGCGAGGTCCTCGTCGGTGCCGGCGCCCTGCTCGAGCCGCTCGTAGATGCCGACGTACCAGTAGGTGCCCTCGCGACACGGCGTGCACTTGCCGCAGGACTCGTGGGCGTAGAACTCGCTCCACTTCTTCACCGCGCGCACGACGCAGTCGTCCTCGTCGAAGATCATCACGGCGGACGTGCCGTTCATCGACCCGGCCTTGGCCGCCGAGTCGAAGTCGAGCGGCACGTCGAGGTGCTCGGACGTGAACATCGGGGTGGACGAGCCGCCGGGCGTCCAGAACTTGAGCGCCTTCCCGCGGCTCATGCCACCGCCGAGCTCGATCAGCTCGCGCAGGGTCGTCCCCATCGGAGCCTCGTACTGGCCGGGGTACTTGATCCGTCCCGACAGCGAGTAGATGTTCGGGCCGGGCGAGCCCTCGGGCCCGAGCTTCTTGAACCACTCGGCGCCGCCCAGGACGATGTAGGGCACGGAGGCGAGGCTGCCGACGTTGTTGACCACCGTCGGCGCGTCGTAGAGGCCGTTGGTCGCGGGGAACGGCGGCTTGAGCCGCGGCTGCCCGCGCCGGCCCTCGAGCGAATCGAGCAGCGCCGTCTCTTCGCCGCAGATGTAGGCGCCGGCGCCGCCGTGCACGGTGATGTCGCAGGCGAAGCCGGAGCCGAGCACGCTCGCGCCGAGGTAGCCCCGCGCGCGGGCCTCGTCGACGGCCGCGGTGACCCGACGGATCGCGTGCACGGCCTCGCCGCGGATGTAGACGAACGCGTGATTCGCGCGGACGGCGTAGCAGGCGATGATGATGCCCTCGATCATCGAGTGCGGGTCGTTCATCATCAGCGGCAGGTCGCGGCAGGTGCCCGGCTCACCCTCGTCGGCGTTGACCACGACGTAGTGCGGCTTGCCGTCGTTCTGCGGGATGAACTGCCATTTCATCCCGGTCGGGAAGCCGGCGCCGCCGCGGCCGCGCAGGTTGGATTCCTTGACGACAGCGATGACCTCGTCGGGCTGCATGTCCATGGCCTTGCGCAGGCCGGCGTACCCGTCGAGCCGCTCGTAGTTGTTGATCTTCCACGGCTGGTCGGTGCCGAAGCGCTTCGTGAGCACGGGTGCGAGTGGCATGTCAGTCGTCCTTCCCGTCGCCCGGTTCGGCCTCGGCGCCTGCCCCTGACCCCTGCGCGTGGCTCGGGTCTGAGGCGGAGGTCGACAGCGGCGCGTCGTGCTCGCTGGTGGGCTGCTGTCCGGAGGCCGATGACGCCCGCTCGGCGGCCGCGGCGCCGGACGAACGCGAGTCGCGGGCGGCGTACGAGGGAGGCGTGTCGCCGCGCTGGATCGCGAGCCTCACGCCGATCTCGGTCGGCACGCCGCTACTGACGGCGTCGGGCGCGAGGGTCTCGGCGTCGAAGAAGCCGGCGATCTGGCGCGAGATCTGCTTGAAGGTGCACAGCGGCGCACCGCGCGTCGGCAGTGGCCGCTCGCCACCTTGAAGCCTGCCGACGAGGTCGATCGCCGACTCCGGCGACTGGTTGTCGAAGAACTCGTAGTTCACCGTCACGACCGGTGCGTAGTCGCAGGCGGCCAGGCACTCGGCGTGCTCGAGCGTGATGCGCCCGTCGGCGGTCGTGTCTTCCCCGGCGGCTGCTCCCCCGCTGCCGTGGGCGCCTGCACTGTTGCCGAGGCCGAGCGTCTCGCGCAGCGTCGCGAAGATCTCGTCGCCGCCGAGCATGCCGCAGAGCGTGTTCGTGCAGACGCTGACGAGGTACTCGCCGGTGGGCGAGCGCTTGTACATCGTGTAGAACGTCGCCACCGCGGAGACCTGCGCCTTGGTGAGCCCGAGCGTGTCGGCGCAGAATGCGATGCCGTCGGGCGTGACGTGGCCCTGCACGGATTGCACGAGGTGCAGCATCGGCAGCAGCGCCGAGCGCGACTGCCCCTCGGGGTAGCGCGCGATGAGCTCGGCCGCCTCGGCGCGCGTCCGGGTGTCGAAGACGGCCGGGTCGCCCGGACGGTCCAGGCTGATCACCGAGGTGCGGAAGTTCGCCGCGCCCGACTGGGCGCCGACGGGGATCGTCGGGTTCGCCGCGCCGGTCGCGAACGGCTCGGAGCGGCCGTCGGACGTGGGGAGGGCAGTCATCGGTCGCACCCGCCCATCACGGGGTCGATGGAGGCGACCGAGGCGATGACGTCTGCGACCATGCCGCCGATGGACATCGTGGCCGTCCCCTGCAGGTTGATGAACGACGGCTCACGGAAGTGCACGCGGTACGGCCGGGTGCCGCCGTCGCTGACGACGTGCGCACCGAGTTCGCCGCGTGGCGACTCGACCGTGGTGTATACCTGCCCGGCCGGCACGCGGAAGCCTTCGGTGACCAGCTTGAAGTGGTGGATCAGCGCCTCCATCGAGCCGCCCATGATGTGCTGGACGTGCTCGAGCGAGTTGCCCAACCCGTCGGGGCCGATCGACAGCTTCGCGGGCCATGCGATCTTGGGGTCGTCGACCATGGTCGGGCCGGGCTCGAGGCGGTCGAGCACCTGCTCGACGATCTTGAGCGACTCCCACATCTCGGCGACGCGCACCACGAACCGAGACCACGAGTCGCCGCGGTCGTCGGTCGGCACCTCGAAGTCGAACGTCTCGTAGCCGAGGTACGGCTCGGTCTTGCGCAGGTCCCACGGCAGGCCGGCGGCGCGCAGCAGCGGGCCGGTGATGCCGAGGGCGATGCAGCCCTCGACGCCGATCCAGCCGACGTCCTTGAGCCGGTTGACCCAGATCGGCTGGCCGCGCAGCAGCTTGTCGACGCCGACGAGCTCGGTACGCATCTCCTTGATCCAGCCGCGGATCGTGTCGTCGTAGTCGTCCGGCAGGTCCTGCGCGACGCCGCCGGGCCGCACGTACTGGTGGTTCATGCGCAGGCCGGTGATCATCTCGAAGACGTCGAGGCACCGCTCCCGGGCGCGGAAACCGTTCGTCATGGCGGTGAGCGCACCGAGTTCCATGCCGCCGGTCGCCAGCCAGACCCAGTGCGACGAGAGCCGGTTCATCTCCATCATCAGCACCCGGATGAGCTGCGCCCGCGGTGGGGCCTCGATGCCGAGCAGCCGCTCGACGGACATCGAGTACACGGTCTCGTTGAAGAACGGCGAGAGGTAGTCGGCGCGAGTGAGGAAGGAGGTCGCCTGGGTCCAGTTGCGGAACTCGACGTTCTTCTCGATGCCGGTGTGCAGGTAGCCGACGACGACCCGCGCGTCGGTGACGGTCTCGCCTTCGAGCTCGAGGACGAGCCGCAGCACGCCGTGTGTGGACGGGTGCTGCGGGCCCATGTTGAGCACGATGCGCTGGTCGGACAGCGTGTCGTCGTCGATGACGGCGTCGAAGTCGCCGCCGGTGAGGTTGTAGACGCGACCCTCGGTGGTCGGGCGGGACGGCGCGTACGGGCCGTCGGTCGGGGCGCTCACGAGTACCTCCTGCGCTCGTCCGGAGGTGGGATCGTCGCGCCCTTGTACTGCACGGGGATCCCGCCGAGCGGGTAGTCCTTGCGCTGCGGGTGCCCGTCCCAGTCGTCGGGCATCATGATCCGCGTCAGCGCGGGGTGGCCGTCGTAGACGATGCCGAACAGGTCGTAGGTCTCGCGCTCCTGCCAATCGGCGGTCGGGTACAGCGCGGTCAGCGACGGCACGTGCGGATCCTCGGCCGGCACCGCGACCTCGAGGCGGATGCGGCGGCGATAGGTCATCGACGTCAGGTGATAGACGGAGTGCAGCCGCTCGGGATCCAGGCCGAGGTAGTCGACGCCGGACACGCTCGAACAGAGCTCGAAACGCAGCGCGGCGCCGTTGCGCAGGGCGGCGGCGATGCCGAGCAGGTGTTCGCGACGGACGTGCAGCGTGAGCTCGCCACGGTCGACGGCGATCTTGCTGACGGCCGCGTCGAAGTCCGGATAGGCGGCCTGCAGCGCGTCGACCAACTCGTCGAAGTACCCGCCGAAAGGTCTTTCGGCACCGGGGACCTCCCAGGGCTGGCGCTTGAGCCGGCCGAAGCCGGTGGTGTCGCCGGACCCGGTGACGCCGAACATGCCTCCGGGGGCGATCGGCGCTGGCGCGTCCGGGGACGCACCGGGATCGACGGTGAGCGGCTGGATGTCAGCGGCACGCTGCTCGGGTGCGGCATCGGCGGGCACGGGGCGCTCGGTGGGGCCGGGTCCGCTCATCGCGACCCCCCGCCCAGGATGCGCGCACGCGCGGAGCGGTTCATCGGCCGTACTTGATGCTCGAGGGGACCAGCTCGACCCTCTGATCGGCCAGCTTCGCCGCGCGCTTCGGGCCGAGCGGCTCGTTCATGATCTTGGTGTGCAGCTTGAGGATCGCGTCGATGAGCATCTCCGGCCGCGGCGGGCATCCGGGCAGGTACATGTCGACCGGAACCACGTGATCGACGCCTTGCAGGATCGCGTAGTTGTTGAACATGCCGCCGGAGCTGGCGCACACACCCATCGCGAGCACCCATCGGGGCTCGGGCATCTGGTCGTAGATCTGTCGGAGCACCGGCGCCATCTTCTGGCTGACCCGGCCCGCGACGATCATCAGGTCGGCCTGGCGCGGCGAGGCGCGGAAGACCTCCATGCCGAAGCGGGCCGAGTCGAACCGCGGCGCGCCGAACGTCATCATCTCGATCGCGCAGCAGGCGAGGCCGAAGGTCGCCGGCCACAGCGAGGACTTGCGCGTCCAGTTGACCAGCTTCTCGACGCTGGCAAGCAGGACACCGTCCGGCAGTTTCTCTTCCAGGCCCATGTCAGTTAATCCCAGTCCAGCCCGCCGCGACGCCACACATAGGCGTACGCGACGAACACGGTGACGATGAACAAGATGATCTCGACCAGCCCGAAGAGCCCGAGCGCCTTGTTCGCGACGGCGTACGGGTACAAGAAGATGATCTCGATGTCGAAGACGATGAAGAGCATCGCCGTCAGGAAGTACTTGATCGGGAAGCGGTGCGGCCCGAGCGGCTGGGGGGTCGGCTCGATCCCGCACTCGTAGAAGTCGAGCTTCGCCTTGTTGTAACGCTTCGGCCCCACGAAAGGCGCGATGACGACCGAGAAGGTCGCGAAGGCCAGCGCCAGCAGGAACAGCAGCACGATCGGCAGGTACGGCGCGAGCATGTCCGGCTGGCTCCTTTCTCTCTCGTTCTCTCGTGCTTTTCGAAGGCTAGACGGTGGGTTCGGCCTAGCGGACGGCCGGGGTGAGCTTGGTCAGCACACCGATCACGCGGTCGGAGACGTCACCATCGTGGGGATCGCTGAGGTTGGCGAGCAGCTTGAGCACGACGCGCATCAGGGCGGGGTGCGGCAGGCCGTGGCGCGTGCATGCCTGCATCACCTTCGGGTTGCCGATGAGCTTCACGAACACGCTGCCGAGGCGGTAGTACGCCCCCCACTCGCTGCGCATGCGAGCCGGATACGCCTGCAGCGCGCGCTCGCGGGCCGGCCCCTCGGGGCGGGCAAGGGCCTGGACGACCGCCTCCGCGGCGAACTTGCCGGACTCGATGGCGTAGGGGATGCCCTCACCGTTGAACGGGTTGACCGAACCGCCCGAGTCGCCGACGAGCAGCAGCCCGTTCAGGTAATGAGGTGTGCGATTGAAGCCCATGGGCAGCGCGGCGCCGCGAGTGGGGCAGGTCGCGTTCTGCTCGCGCAGCCCCCACTCCTCGGGAGTGTTGTCGAGCCACGAGGTCAGCAGCTTGCGGTAGTCGGTGTTCTGGAAGCCGGCGCTCGAGTTGAGCACGCCGAGACCGGCGTTCACCGTGCCGTCGCCCATGCCGAAGATCCAGCCGTAGCCGGGCAGCAGATCGGATTCATTGGGCTTGCCGTCCCACAGTTCGAGCCACGACTCGAGGTAGTCGTCGTGCGTCCTGGGGCTCGTGTAATAGCGGCGCACGGCCACACCGAGGGGCCGCTTGTCGTTGCGGTGCACGCCGAGGTGCTGGGCCAGCTTGCCGCTGACCCCTTCGCAGGCCAGGACGATCGGGGCACGGAACTCGACCGGGCGCTTCTCGGCCGTCCGACCTCTGACGCCGACCACGCGGCCAGATGCGTCGAGCACGGGCTCGGTGATGGTCGTCTGCTCGTGCAGGACCGCGCCCGCCTTGACGGCCTGGCGGGCGAGCAGGGCGTCGAGGTCGGCGCGCGGGCGGACCAGCCCGTATGACGGGAAGGAGGTGAGCTCGGGCCAGTCGAGGTGCAGCCGCTGGCCGCCGCCGATGACGCGCAGCCCGCGGTTGTGCAGCCAGCCCGCTTCTTCGCTGACGTCGATGCCCATGTCGACGAGCGCGCGCGTGCCTCGCGGCGTGAGCCCGTCACCGCAGACCTTCTCGCGCGGGAACGCGGTCTTCTCGAGCATCAGGACGTCCAGGCCGGCATTGGCCAGCCAGTACGCGGCGCTGCTGCCCGCCGGCCCGGCGCCGACGACGATGACGTCGGCCGCGGTGGGTGCGCTCATCAGCGGCCTCCGTTCCACGGCGTGGCCCATTATCTGGGCCTACTCCACAAGACTTTGTGAACGGCTTCACGAGCTGTTCAGTGCGAGTCTAGGCGGTGAGCATGAAGCGCCGCACCGACAGGCCGCCGGGAACAGGGGGCGGCGGCGCCTGTCGCCGTCAACCCGACTCGGCGTCGCGCTCGGCCGGAGGACCGCTCAGCGCACTCCGAGCAGGTCGATCACGAACACGAGCGTCTTGCCAGACAGCCGGTGGCCGCCGCCGGCCGCGCCGTACGCCTTCTCGGGCGGGATCGTCAGCTGCCGGCGGCCGCCGACCTTCATCCCCGGGATGCCCTCCTGCCAGCCCTGGATCAGGCCGCGCAGCGGGAACTCGATCGATTCACCGCGGTTCCAGGAGGCGTCGAACTCCTCGCCGGAATGGAACTCAACGCCGACGTAGTGCACCTCGACGGTGTCGCCCGGCTTCGCCTCGGCACCCTCGCCGACGACGATGTCCTCGATGGTCAGGTCGGACGGCGCCTCGCCGCCCGGGAACTCGATCACTGGCTTGTCCATACGACCATCCAACACGACCTGCCAGCATGAACCGGTGGCTGCACCGCAACTGACCGTCCATGACGCCGCCGCGACGGATCTCGATCCGGCGACGCTCTACGCGATCCTGCGGCTGCGCGTGGACGTCTTCGTCGTCGAACAGCAGTGCTGCTATCCCGAGCTGGACGGACGCGACCTGGAGCCGGCGACGCGCCTGCTGTGGGCCGCGCGCGGCAGGGACGTGGTCGCCACCTTGCGGCTTCTCACCGAACCCGACGGCTCGGCGCGGATCGGCCGGGTCGCCACCGCGCGGCAGGCACGGGGCACGGGGCTCGCGGCGCAACTCATCACCCGCGCGCTCGAACTCACCGGCGAGCGTCCGGTCGAGCTCCACGCGCAGAGCCACCTGGCGCATTGGTACGAGCGATTCGGGTTCACGGTGTGCGGCGCCGAGTTCCTCGACGACGGCATCCCGCACACGCCGATGCGGCGCGGCTGACCGACGTCAGCGCCGCGCGTCACTGGGAGCGAATGCGTCCGGCCCTATGGTGTCGGGGTGTCCATCACCCCGGCCGCGCTGCCGCCAGCCGACTTGCCGCTCGACCCGGACGCGATGGGGATGCAGGCGCACCCCGAGGGTGGTTGGTACCGCGAGACCTGGCGTCACGAGCTCACCACCACGACGGCGCGCGGCGACCGGCCGCTCGCGACATGTGTCGCCTTCCTGCTTCGTCCCGGCGAGCGATCGGCCTGGCACCGGGTGGCCTCGGACGAGCTGTGGTTGTGGCAGGGCGGCGGCCCGATGCTGGTCACCGTCGGCGGCTTCGACGACACGCCGGTTCCCGGCTTCGCCGTCGAGCTGCGCAGCGGCGGGCAGTATCTCGTCCGCGCGGGCGAGTGGCAAACGGCCGAGCCGGCAACCGACCGTGAGTCGCTGGTGGCGTGCGTCGTCTCTCCCGGCTTCGACTTCGCGGACCTCCAACTCGCTGAATGAAACGCGTTCCCTAGAGTCGGGAGGTGACCACAGACAATCCGGGGCCCTGGCCCGACGAGGTCCTCGCCGCAGCCACCGGCCACAGCGCCGGCGAGCCGCCCCGCGGGGGCGAGCACTTCACGGCGCTGAGCGCCGCGCAAAGGCGCTTTCAGGACCGGCTCTCGGGAGCCGCGCCGTCCGACGAGCTCGCCGACGAGATCGCTGCCACGCTCGACAAGTTCTCGGCAGAACTGGAGCAGTACCAGGTGCTCGAGGGGTTGCGGTGGGACGGCTGGCGTTCGGACCTGCCCGGTCGAGGGCATCCGTTCCTGCCGCCGTACGTCATCGACGCAGAGACCGCCACCACGCTCAGTGCCCGCGTCACGTTCACCCGGTTCTTCCTCGGCGGCAATGGCGCCGCGCACGGCGGCTCGCAACCCACTGTCTTCGACGACCTGCTCGGCCGGGTGGTCAATGCACAGCAACCCGGCGTCGCCCGCACCGCATACCTGAAGGTGAACTACCGGCGGATCACGCCGATCGACGTCGAACTGCGCGTCGAGGTCTCGGTCGACCGGATCGAGGGCCGCAAGCGATGGTGCAGCGGGCGCCTGCTGGACCCGGACGGGGTGCTGCTCGCCGACTGCGACGCGCTGTTCCTCGCGCTGCTGCCCGGCCAGCCCTGAGCTGCTCACTCAGGCCACGGCGACCCGGTGCCCCGACGGCCGCGGCGCTCCGGTGCGCATGGCGAGCAGGATCCCGGCCACGAGCATCCACAGCGGTGCCGCGAAGAACCCGATGAAGCCGCCCGGCCCGGCCAGCGACACGATGCCGAGGACGAGGGCGACCCAGCCGATCCAGGTCGGCAGCATGCCGCTGCTCAGCCCGGTGATGCCCGCACCGATCAGGAACACGGCGATCCCGCCGATGAACGGCACCCACGATGCACTGGCGAGGACGTTCAGCGTCTGCCCGACCTGCAACTGGTTGTGGTCGGCCGCGCTGACCTGAGCGAGCGCGACCATCGAGCCGATGAGCAGCCCGGAGGCCCACAGCACCGCGCCGGCGACGAGCACCCTCGGCCCCACGGTCGCGTCGCCCGCCGCCCTGGCGCGCGAGTACACGTAGGCAGCGAAGATCAATAGCAGCGCGACACCCAGCGGGGACAGGAACACGCCGACCAGCAGCTGTCCCTTGTGGCCGTCCACGTAGGAGTCCACCTTCTCGGGCGAGGCCTTGTCGCTCGGCGAGCTGCCGGTCAGCGCGCTCAACACGAAGAACAGCACCGCGAAGACAGGCCCGGTCCACACCGCCCAGCGCGACACCCGTGACTCGTCCATGACTGCCCCCTCCGGTCGGAACTCCTGTCGCGACCGAGCGTGGCCGGTCGGGGCATCCGGGAAGAAGGGTGCGAGCAGGTGGAGCGGGTGGGGCTAACACCCCACCCGCCCTACGTCAGAACTGCGTGCCGTGGTCGTGCGAGGGCAGGTAGCTGGCGTTGCCGGCGAAGTTGACGTCATAGCCGCCGTCGTTGTCGATCGCCAGGATGAGCGCCGTCGCGTCGCACGAGGCCACGCCGTCGGCTCCGGTCACCGCGTCACAGATGTGGATGACGCTGTGATCGGTCGACTGCGTCGTCGTGAACACCAGGGTCTGGCCCGCGAGCGGAGCGCCGTTCACGCCCGTCAGTGTCGCGCGGACGACGCCGCCGTTGCCTTCGAAGCCGCCGGGGTTGTGGTACGTGATCAGGGTGGCCGCCTCGACCGTGCTCGGCGCCCGGTTCACGTTCTGCGTGAACACCGGCGACGTGCTGCCCGCGTACTCGGTGCTGCCGCCGTAGACCGCGGTGATGCCGTGCGAACCCGCGGCCAGGCCCGGCACCGACAGGCTCGCCTGCTGACGGCCCTGCTGCGTGCTCAGGTCCGCGGTGCCGAGGATCGCCGTGCCGTCCTTGAATGTGACGGTGCCGGTCGGGTCACCCGCAGCCGCGGGGTTCGCAGCGACGACCGCCGTGAGGACGACCGCAGCACCGAACACCGACGGATTCGCGGCGGACTCCACTCCGGTGATCGTGCCGACCTGGCCGACCGACTCGTCGGCCGACGCGGTCGCGCCCGCGAAGTTGAAGTTGCCGACGTACACCGCCCGGACCGAGTGGCTGCCCGGCGTCAACGAAGTCGACACGAACGTGGCCGCGGCGGTGTTCGCGACGGTGCCCGCGAGGCTGCTCGCGCCGAGGAGAACCGAGCCCTCGTAGAACTGCACGACACCCGAGGGGCGGCCCGTCGCCGGGGCGACCGCAGTGACCGTCGCGGTGAAGGTGACCGGTGCCCCGTACGCGGCCGGGTTCGGCCCGGCGGTGAGCGACGCGCTCGTCGCACCCTTCGTGACGTTGAGGCCGTTGCCCTGGTCGAGGCTCGCGTTGCTACCGACGAAGTTCCGGTCGCCGCTGTAGGTCGCGGTGATCGCGTACGTCCCTGGCGAGAGGGAGGCGAATGACGTGCTGGTCGCGACACCCGCCACCACCGCTGCCGGCGCGCCCAGTTGGGCGCCGTTCACCCGGAACACGACCGTTCCGCCGGGGTCACCCGCGCCCGGCGCCACCGGGGTGACGGTGGCGCTGAACGTGACCGCCTGCCCGGACTGTGCGGGGTTGGCCGAGGACGTCAACACCGTCGACGTCTGAGCCCGCTGCACGGTCTGCGCCACCGAGTCGCTGCTGCCGAGGAAGTTGCCGTCACCGTTGTACGTCGCGGTGGCCACCGTCTGACCCACCGGCAGGATGCTCGTGCTGATCTGCACGGTGCCACCGCTGGTCGGATCGAGCGCCGCCGTGAACACGCCGGCCACGCCGGTGAACGTGAACGACACCGAGCCTGCCGGGGTTCCCGCCCCCGGGCTGGGGACGGACACCTGCGCCTCGAACGTGACCGTCTGCCCGAACACCGACGGGTTCGCCGACGAGGTGACGCTCACCGCCGTCGGCGCCTTGTTCACCGTCTGCGTGATCGCGTCGGAGCTGGCCGGCCGGAAGCCGTTGTCACCGGAGTAGGCGACGGAGACCGCGTGGTCGCCGACTGGCAGATCCGCGATCGGTGCGCTGTCCGCGGCACCGGCGACCAGCGCGACGGGCGTGCCCACCGCGACGCCGTCGACGAAGAACTGCACCGAGCCGGTGGCGATGCCCGCACCCGGAGCCACCACCGCGACGGCCGCGTGGAACGTGACCGGCTGGCCGAAGACCGACGGGTTCACGGTCGAGCTGACCGCGGCCGTCGTCGCCGCCTGGTCGACCACCTGGTTGAACGACGTGGACTGGCCGCTGAAGCCGTCGTCGCCGGCGTAGTTGGCAGTCACCGCGTGGCTGCCGGGGACCAGCGTGGCGATCGCGGGCGAGGTGGCCGAGCCGTCGACGAGCGGCACCGGTGCGCCCAGCTCGACGCCGTCGACGGCGAACTGCACGGTCCCGGTGGGCGTGCCCGCCCCGGGTGCCACGGCGGCGACATCGGCCGTGAAGCTGACCGGCTGACCGGTCACCGACGGCGAATCGGACGAGCTCAACCCGACCGACGTATCGGCCTTGTTGACGCCCTGCGTCACGAGCGCCGAATCGCTCGAGGCGAAGTCGGAGTCGCCGTTGTAGGTCGCCGTCACGGCGTGGTTGCCGGTGTGCAGGCTGCTCACGGTGAGGGTCGCGCTCGTCCCCGTCAGCGCGACCGCAGTGCCGAACGGGTTGCCGTCGACGAAGAACTGCACGCCGCCGCTCGGCGTTCCCGCGCCGGGAGCGACGACTGCGACGCTTGCCGTGAAGCTGACGCCCTGCCCGGTCACCGACGGATTCGGTGCGCTGCCCAGGGTGGTCGTGGTCGACGCCTTCGCGACGGTCTGGCCGACGCTCGACGCGGTGCTCGCGAGGAAATTACCGTCACCGGAGTACTGCGCGCCGACGGTGTGGCTGCCCGTCGTCAGCAATGCGGCCGGCGTCGTCGCGGACCCGCCCGCGAGGGGGACAGCTGAGCCGAAGTTGGCGCCGTCGAGGGTGAACTGGACGCTGCCGGTCGGCGTGCCGGTGCCCTGGGTCGCGGCGACCGTCGCGGTGAACGAGGTGGTCTGCCCGTGGACGACGGGAGCCGGCGCGGCGAGCGTGGTCGCGGTCGCGTCCTTGCCGACGGTGAACGTGATCGACTGCGTCTTCGCGCCGTAGAAGGAGGTCGCGGCGAACGTGACGTTGAGCGTCGCCGAGCGCGGCGGCCCGTTGACCGGCAGGGACGCGGTTGCGACTCCGCCGGCATTCGTCGTGGCGTTGACCGTCGCTCCCCCCGACAGCGCGAACGACAGCTGACGGCCGCCGAGCTCGGCCGGGCTGAGGTTCGGGTCGGTCAGCGTCGCGGACACGGTCGCGGAGGTGTTCTGCGGAGCCGACGTGACACCCGAGTACGCGATCGAGACCACGTTGTCGATCGTGACCGGCACGTCCTGCGTGACGTTCTGCGTCGTGCAGCCGAACCCGCCGAAGCCGCTGTTGGCGCCGTTGCCGTCGATGCCCCGGACCTTGTAGCTGCCGTTCGGGTAGCTCTCGGTCAGGACGGACACCGAGAACGAACCCGCCCCGTCCTTCACCTGGCTGAATACGACCGTGTTCGCAGAGTTGATCAGCTGAAGCGTCGTGTGCACGCTGCTGCCGCAGTGCTTGACGCCGAGGATGCTGCTGTTGTCGGTGCCGCCCGAGTCGCTCAGCGTCACGGTCCCGCGCAGCACGGAGCCCGACGACGGCGAGGTGACCGACGCGTCGGCTACACCTTCGGACGCCGCGACCATGACGCCGGCCGTCAGCAGGACCGCCGTGGCGGCCGAGAGAACTCTGCGCACGATGAGCTCTTCCTTCTAGTCGGGTGCTGCTACTTGAGGACGGCGCCCTGCGCCGAGACGGGCAGGTAGTTGGCGTTGCCGGCGAACGTGGCCTTGTAGCCGTTGAACAGCAGCAGCTGGACGACCTGTCCACGGGCGTCGCAGGTGGCCACGCCGTCGGCGCCGGTCGTCGTGGTGCAGATCGTGGCGGAGCCGATCGTGAAGGTGATCGGTGCGCCGGCGATCGGGCCGCCGACCGAGCTCAGCGTGATGCGCAGGATCCCGTACGGCCCGGACATCGGCGGGGTGATCTTGAGGATCGCCGCGTCCGCCTTCATGATCGTCGCCCGCCGCGCGACCGCGACCGTCACCGTGTTCGAGGTGCTGCCCTCGAACGAGGACGAGCCCGAGTAGGTCGCCTTGATCGAGTGGCTGCCGCCCCCGAGCGTGCTGAGGACCACGGTCGCCGCCGCCGTGGTGCCGGCTGCCGGTGCGGCCGCCACGGTCGCGAGCGTCGTCGCGCCGTCGGTGAACGTCACCGTGCCGCGGGGGACGCCGAGAGAGCTTCCCGCAGGGGTCACCGTCGCGGTCAGGCTCACCGGGTCCAGGTAGCTGGTGGACGTCCGCGACGCCGTCAGCGTCGTGCTCGTCGCGACCTTGGCGACCGACTGGGTGGCCGAGGCGAGGCCCGCGACGAAGTCGACGTCACCGGAGTAGAGCACCGACACGAGGTGGTCCCCGGGCAGCAGCGTGGAGATTGCCTGGCTGGTCGCGCTGCCGTCGTCCAGCGCGACGGCGTCACCCAGCGGCTTGCCGTCCACCCGGAACTGCACGGCGCCGGTGGGCTTGGCGGTGCCGATCTGGGTCGAGGCCACCGTGGCGGTGAAGGTCACCGGCGTGCCGTACGAACTGCTCGGCTGCGACGAGTTCAGCTGCACGTCGACGCCCGCGTCGGCGATCGCCTGTGTGATCGAGTCACCGCTGGCCGCGAAGCCGGCGTCCGGGACGAACGCTGCGATCACCGTGTGGTCTCCAGGATCCGGCGACGCGAGGGTCGGGCTGACCGCTGCGCCCTGCGCGTCGAGCGGCACAGGGCCGCCGACGTTCGCACCGTCGACCGAGAACTGCACAGCTCCGCTCGGGACCGAGTCGGCGGCGCTGACCACTGCGGTGAACGTGATGAGCTGGCCGTACGTCGACGGGTTCACCGACGAGCTGACCTGCGTGACGGTCGACTGGACCGCCGCACCCGAGATCACGGTCTGGCTGACCGGGGCCGCCGCGCTCGCGACGAAGTCACCGTCGCCGGCGTACGACGCGGTGATCAGGTGGGTGCCGGGCGTCAGCGTCGTCACGGAGATGGTCGCCTCGCTGCTGCCGCCCGTCGAGGCGAGCGTCGCGGCGCCGATCGGGTCGCCGTCCGCGAAGAAGGTGACCGTGCCGGTCGGAGCGCCCGATCCCGGAGCGACCGCCGTCACCGTCGCCGTGATGGCCACTGCCTGCTCCTCGGCCGACGGCGACGGCGTGGTGTTCAGCGTCGTCGTGGTGTCGGCCTTGGTGACGGTCTGGGCCGCAGTGCCCGAGCTGGTCGCGAAGCTGCCGTCTCCGGAGTACGCGACCGACAGCGTGTGCGAGCCGGCGTGCAACCCGGTCAGCGGCGCGAAGGTCGCCACACCGCCGACGAGCGTGGCGGTGCCGGCCGCAGCGCCGTCGACGGTCAGCGTCACCGAGCCAGTCGGGGTGCCGGCGCCCGGAGCGCTCGCGGCTACCGTCGCGGTCACGTCCACGCCTTCGCCCGTGACGGTGGTCGCGTCGTTGGTGCCGACGACCGTCGTGGTGGCCGCCGGCGTCACGGTCACGGAGGACGTCGACGAGCTGCCGTTGTAGACGTCGTCACCGGAGTAGTTGGCGACGATCGAGTGAGCGCCGACCGCGAGTGCGGACGTCGCGAAGGAAGCCTCCGCACCGCCCGCCGACGGTGCCAGCGCCGCCGTCCCGAGTGAGACGCCGTCGGCGATGTACTCGACCGAACCGGTCGGCGTGCCGCTGCCCGTCTTCGGAACGACCGTTGTCGTGATCGTCACCTGCTGCCCGTACACCGAGGGCGAGGGGGCCGGCGTGCTCGAGGTCGTCGTCGGCAGCAGCGGGTTGTGGACGTTCAGGTTGATCGCCGGTGACGTGCTGCCGGC
>JAVHVN010000106.1:0-15004 GCA_032160545.1 Pseudonocardiales bacterium
CGGAGGGGTGCGCCGAGGACTTCTACAAGGCACTCGACCTGGCGGCAGACAAGCTGGAGCGGCGCTTCCGCCACGCCGCCGACCGGCGGCGCGTGCATCACGGACGGCGCAACCCCGACTCGATCGCGGCGGTAGCCGCCGCCACAGTGGTGGACGAGGGGACGCCCGACGCCGGCGACGCCGCCACCGAAGAGGGTCAGGAAGGCCCAGGCCGGATCGTCCGCGAGAAGGAGCACGCCGCCGTGCCGATGACCGTCGACGAAGCGCTGTTCCACATGGAACTCGTCGGCCACGACTTCTACCTTTTCCACGACAAGGAGTCCGGCCGCCCGTCGGTCGTGTACCGGCGCCACGCCTATGACTACGGGCTCATCCGCCTGGCGATCTGAGGGTTCACCAGCGCGAAGCGAACCTCGTCGGCGAAGCTGCCGTCCGGGTGGCGCAGCCGAGCGGCCCGCACCCCGTCGGGTTCGAACCCTGCCGACAGCGCGGCCCGCTGCGACGCGACGTTGTCGGCCTTCGCCCCGAGCTCGAGCCGCGCGAACGCGCCGCTGCCGAACGCCCATGCGACGAGCAGCCGGAGCGCGAGCGCCGTGATGCCGCGGCCCCGCAGCGTCGGGTGGATCGAGTAGCCGATGCCGCCCACCCCGGGCGGGCCGGCCTGCCGCAGCCGGATCGAGCCGGCGAAGCGGCCCGACGCAACATCGACGACGGCGAACGGTGCGGCCGCGCCGACCAGCCAGTCGAGACCGCCCCGGGCTGCGGCCGCGGCGATCGCCTCCCGGCTGGGCGCGATCCCGGTGAACCCGTTGGCCACGGTCCGTTCGTCGGCCTGCTCCTCGTAGAAGGCGTCGGCATCCTCGGCCCGAAGCTCGCGCAGCCGCACCGTGCCGTCCGTGACCCCTTCGGGCGGGAGGGCCGGGAAGCTGCGGGCGACCGGCCCGGTCGGGTCGCCGGGGACCCGTGCGAACACGGCGGCATCGCCATCGGCGCGGGGTGTGCGGATCGAGTTGCGCGCGGTGCCTTCGAACCGGAAGCCGGCATTGAGCGCGGTCTTGACCGAGGCCAGGTTGGCGACGGAACAGGACAGCTCCAGCCGGGACAGCCCGAAGCCGAACGCCCAGCCGGTCAGGACCTCGACGGCCTCGCTCGCGCGGCCCCGCCCCTGGCCGGCCGGGTACACCGCATACCCGATCTCGGCACTGCCCTGGTGCGGGCCGGGCGGCGCGAGCCGCAACGAGATGGCGCCGACGAGCGAATCGGTGCCGTTGTCGACGATTCCGCGCTCGAGATTGCGGTCAGTACCCCGGCCGATCGTGCCCACGTACTCACGGGCGTCCGGCTCTGTGTAGGGGTCCGGCAGCGACAGGAAGCGGTGCATCCGGCGGTCTTGCATCGCGGCGTGCACCGTGGCCGCGTCGGACGCTCGCAGGGGCCGCAGCGTGACCCGCGGGCCGGTCAGGACCAGATCCTGCGGCACGACCTCGCTCGGCTCGGCCACGGAGGCACCCTACGGCCCGCAGAAACGACCGCTGTGACCGGGACGTGATCTTCGCCCCACAGCCCGTACCATGGCCGCCGTGGTTCTAGCCAAGCTTCTGCGTGCCGGCGAGGGCAAGATGATCAGGCGCCTCGCCGCCATCGCCGATCACATCGAGACCCTCGAGGACGACTACGTCGACCTCACCGACGCCGAGCTGCGCGCTCTGACCGACGTGTTCAAGGAGCGCTACGCCGACGGCGAGACGCTCGACGACCTGCTGCCCGAGGCATTCGCGGTCGTCCGCGAGGCGGCGCGGCGCACGCTGGGCCAGTTCCACTACAACGTGCAGCTCATGGGCGGCGCCGCCATGCACCTCGGCAACATCGCCGAGATGAAGACCGGTGAGGGCAAGACCCTCGTCTCGACCCTGCCCGCCTACCTCAACGCGCTGGCCGGCAAGGGCGTGCACGTCGTCACCGTCAACGACTACCTCGCCAGCCGCGACGCCGACACCATGGGTCGCGTCCACCGCTTCCTCGGCCTGTCGGTCGGCAAGATCCTCAACGATCTGCCGCAGGAGCGCCGCCGCGCCGCCTACGAGTGCGACATCACCTACGGCACGAACAACGAGTTCGGATTCGACTACCTGCGCGACAACATGGCCTGGTCTCTCGACGACGTCGTGCAGCGCAAGCACAACTACGCCATCGTCGACGAGGTCGACTCGATCCTCATCGACGAGGCCCGCACCCCGCTGATCATCAGCGGCCCTGCCGAGCACAACCAGCGCTGGTACCTCGAGTTCGCTCGCATCGCACCGCGGATGCGCAAGGACGAGCACTACGAGGTCGAGGAGGGCAAGCGCACGGTCGCGATCAGTGAGGAGGGCGTCGCCTTCGTCGAGGACCAGCTCGGCATCGACAACCTCTACGAGGCCGCGAACACGCCGCTGGTCGGCTACCTGAACAACGCCCTGCGGGCCAAGGAGCTCTACAAGCGCGATCGCGACTACATCGTCAACGACGGCGAGGTGCTGATCGTCGACGAGTTCACCGGCCGTGTGCTCGCAGGCCGCCGGTACAACGAGGGCATGCATCAGGCGATCGAGGCGAAGGAGGGTGTGCAGATCCAGCAGGAGAACCAGACCCTCGCCACGATCACCCTGCAGAACTACTTCCGCCTCTACGACAAGCTGTCCGGGATGACCGGCACGGCCCAGACCGAGGCCGCCGAGCTGCACCAGATCTACAAGCTGGGAGTCATCCCGATTCCCACGAACCGGCCGATGATCCGCCTCGACGAGACCGACCTGATCTACAAGACCGAGGACGCCAAGTTCGGCTCGGTCATCGACGACATCGCCGAGCGACACGAGGCTGGGCAACCGGTGCTGGTCGGTACCGCGAGCGTCGACAAGTCCGAGCGGCTGTCGTCGCTGCTGCTGCGCCGGGGAATCCCGCACGAGGTGCTCAACGCCAAGCAACACGCCCGAGAGGCGGCGATCATCGCGAACGCCGGCCGCAAGAGCGCGGTGACGATCGCGACGAACATGGCCGGCCGAGGCACCGACATCATGCTCGGCGGCAACCCCGAGTTCGCCGCCGATGCCGCGCTGCGCGAACGTGGCCTGACCCCGGACGAGACGCCCGAGGAGTACGAAGCCGCCTGGGCCGACGCGCTCGAGAAGGCCAAGGCCGAGGTCGCCCTCGAGCACGTGGAGGTCGTCGATCTCGGCGGTCTGTACGTTCTCGGCACGGAGCGGCACGAGTCGCGGCGAATCGACAACCAGCTACGTGGCCGTTCGGGCCGCCAGGGCGACCCGGGCGAGTCCCGGTTCTACCTCTCGCTCGGTGACGAGCTGATGGTGCGGTTCAACGGCGAGCGTGTCGCCGCGATGATGAACCTGCTGCGCCTGCCCGAGGACATGCCGATCGAGGCCCGCGCGGTGTCGAAGGCGATCCAATCGGCACAGACCCAGGTCGAGCAGCAGAACTTCGAGATCCGCAAGAACGTCCTCAAGTACGACGAGGTCATGAACAAGCAGCGCACCGTGATCTACGAGGAGCGCCGCGAGGTGCTCGAGGGTGCCGACCTCAGCGACCAGATCCGACCGATGATCGACGACGTCGTTCGCAGCTACGTCGAGGGCGCCACCACCTCCGGTTACGCCGAGGAGTGGGACCTCGAGCAGCTCTGGACGGCGCTGAAGACGCTGTACCCGGTGTCGCTGACGATCGACGAGGCGATCGAGCAGGTCGGCGGCTCGAAGGTGGACATCACCCGCGACTACCTGCTCGAGGAGCTGATAGCCGACGCGCAGTCGGCCTACGACGCCCGCGAGGAGGACCTCGGCGCCGAGGTACTGCGTGAGCTGGAGCGGCGCGTGTTGCTGTCGGTTCTCGACCGCAAGTGGCGCGAGCACCTCTACGAGATGGACTACCTGCAGGAGGGCATCGGGCTGCGCGCGATGGCGCAGCGCGACCCGCTGGTCGAGTACCAGCGCGAGGGCTTCGACATGTTCTCGGCGATGATGGACGCGATCAAGGAGGAGTCTGTCGGGTTCCTGTTCAACCTCGAAGTGCAGATCGAAGAGGTCGAGCAGCCCGCTGCGCCTGCAGTCGAGGTGCCGTCGCTCAACGGCGGTCAGCCGGCGATCGACCTGCAGAAGCTGGCCGCGATCGCTGCCGGTGGTGATGACGACGGCCGGCCGAACGGCTCGGCCGAGGCCCACGCGCCGCACATCAAGGCCAAGGGCCTGGACCGCGACGTGCAGGAGCGCCCGCTCGTCTACAGCTCCCCGGAGCTCGGCTCGGACACCCCGTCGGTGCAGACGAGCGCCGACGACACGCCGGCCGGTCAGGAGTCGGCGACCGCTCGCCGTCGGCAGGCCCGGTCCAACCCGAATCGCGGCAGCCGCGGCAACAAGGGCGGAGCCAGTCGCCGCAAACGCTGACGGCGCGCTCGAACAGGGGCCACTGGGCGCTCAGCCGAGCTGGATGCGCGTGCACCGCCACCGGTCGTGTCGCCGCTCGACCCGCAGGGCGAGCGCGCGAACACGAGGACCGACGTAGACGGTCGCGCTGACCTCCGCGATGCCGCGACACGGTTGCATCGCCCGGACGCTGCCTGGCGTCGCCCGGTGCAGCCAATGCCTGCGGCCGGCTGTCTCGGAGCGCTGCAGTTCTGCGCGCAGACCTTGCGCGATCGCCGGGGTGAGGAACTCGTCGAGCTGCTGCATCGGGCGCTTGCCGGCCGCGGCCTCGACCAGCCCGATCAACAGGCGACGCCCCCACACTGCTGGGTCAGGCAGTTCGTCGTCGATCCGGCGACGGATGACGACCGGCTCCGGACGGATCTGGGGGCGCTCGAACGGTAACGGCCGATCGAATCGGGTCAGGGCAGGACGGTGGATGTCGATCTCGTCGTCGAACGGCGGCTCGCGGCGCGGCGCCGGGCGTGCCGTCAGCAGCCGCGCTACGGCCGGCTTGGCGAGATCAGGCTGCGGGGTGTCGAACAGGGCGGTGCTCATGGTGCCTCCGGCGGCGGGGGAGCGGACAGGACTTGGCCTGGGTGGAGCAGATCGGGATCGGGGCCGACAACCGCGCGATTCGCCGACCACCACCGGGTGGCGGCGGCCGAGATCTGGCGGGGCCGCGCGTCGGGGGGCAACCGTCCGGCGGCGATCTGCCACAGGCTGTCGCCCGGACGGACCACGTAGGTGTGTGACCCGAACGCGAGCGCCGGCGCGAGCCCGAGGCTCGGCAACCGGGGACTGGCGGGACTGGACAACGCGGGCAGGCTCGCCACGCAGGAGGTGTCGCACCCGAGCGCGGGCGCAGGGGCGGGCGGCGGTGTCGCGGATGCCGCGAGCGGTGCCGCCGCGATCCCGAGTCCGGTCAAGGTCGCCGCGAGTCGAACCGCTGCCTGCGGCAGGAGCCAGGTGGTCAGACGACTCGGCGTCCGTTGGGCCCGGGCGCACAGCTCCTGCATCACGAGCGCGCCGACACCGAGAGCGATCCACGCGGCGAGGCACCACAGTGCGGCGCTGCCGAGGGCGCCCGCGGCGGCGTCTGCGCCCTGCTCGGCAACCCACCGATGCGGATGGCGCAGCCCCGTGATGGTGCGGACGACTGCGTGGCGGGCGCCGATGAGAACCGCGACGTCTGCAGACATCACGGCCGGGACGAGCAGCTGGGAAGGCGGGCGCATCACTTCGTTTCCTGTCATTTGCTTGTGTTTGCCTTTATAGCCGAGCCTGGCATTTGCAGGCAATATTGGTCATATAAACTGTGGACATCAAGCCGGACGGGAGGGCACTCGTGACGTGGACGGCGCTGTTCTCCGATCTCGAGGCGCAAGGCGACGAGCTCGCGCGGGCCGAGCGCGCCGGGGAGGCCGCCGAGGCCGGGCGGATCTACGTCGGCACGGGGTCGATCAGCGACCGGCTACGCGGGTGCGGGTCGGCGCCGGTGCGGCTCTGGCTGCGCGGCGACAGCCAGATCAGCGGCGTCGTCGAACGCACCGGGCCGGACTGGCTCCTTGTGAGCGAAGGCACGGGCCGCGAGGCGATCGTCCTGAGCGCGGCCGTCCTGTCCTGCGCCGGGCTGTCGCGCTACACCTCGGCACCCGGCCGGGACGAGCGGACCGAGATGCGGCTGCGTCTGCCCCACATGCTCCGGGGCGTCTCGCGGGATCGAAGCTCCGTACGGGTGTGCGTGGTCGACGGCTCCATGCTGGCCGGCACCATCGATCGCGTCGGTTCTGATTACCTCGAGCTGGCCACCACCGCGGGCAGTGCCACGCGGCGACAGGCCGACGTGCGCGAATTCCGGGCCGTTCCGCTCGCCGCGGTCGCGGCGGTGCGCCGGGAGCTTCGGTGAACGGGTCAGCCGCTCTGCTCGGGCTCCGCCTCGGCGAACGGGTGCTCGGTCACGAACTGCTTGGTCTGCTCGTACATCCGTCCGATATAGCTCTCGAGCTTCTCGCGCTCGACCCGCCACTGCCCGCGTCCGCCCACCTTGATCGCCTCGAGGTCGCCGCTGCGCACCAGCGCGTAGGTCTGCGACGCCGAGATGTTCAGGATCTCGGCGACGTCGGCGAGCGTCAGGAAGCGTTGCGAAGCCATCGGGTCGGTGATCGTCCTCTCGCGCGGGAACTGCCTGGCGTGCCCATTTTGGCAGCCGAAACGGCGCTGAAACCGCCGATCCACAAGTCTGGTTCGCGACCCCACGCGTTGCGCTGCGGTAGGCCAACATGTCGGCCGTGACCGCCGCACCGCCGCCAACTCCGCCATCGCCGCCGGGCCGCCGGCTCGCACTGCCGCGCTGGATGGACGCCCGGCTGCTCATGGGACTCGCACTCGTGCTCGTGTCGGTCGTCCTCGGCGCGCGGCTGGTGAGTGCCGCCCGGCACACCGAGCCCTTGGTGGTCGTGCGTCACTCGCTGGCGGCTGGTACCCGGCTCGAGCGTGGCGATCTCGCGGTGGCCCGGGTGCACCTGCCCGCCGCGCAGCGTGAGCGCTACCTCCGGGACCCCAGCGAGGCGGTGGGGCGGCAACTGGTGCAGCCCGTCACCGAAGGGCAACTCGTGCCCGGCACAGCCGTGCGGGCGCCGGACGCGGCGGCGACGGTGGTCATCCCGCTGGCGGCCGACTCTGGCCCGCGCCTGGCTGCCGGCCAGCGCATCCGGATCTGGGTGGCGACACCCAGTTGCCCGCCGCGGGTACTGCTCGACGACGTGCCCGTGCAGTCGGTGCGCAGTGGGGACAGCGGCTCGTTCACGTCGTCCGGCGGGCAGGCCGTCACCGTCGCCGTGGCCCCCCAGCTGGCCGACCGGGTGATCGACGCGCTCGCGATCGACAAGTCCGTCCTGCATGCGGCGCGACTCGCGGGGGCCGTCGAGCCGGCGCCGGGACTCCCCGACCTGGCGCCCTGCCGCCCGCCCGCCCGGTGAAATCCCCGGTACTGACCGCGGCGCAAGGCGCCGCGTGGGAGGCGACCTGGCTCGCTGCGTTCGAGCGTGCCGACTCCGGCGTCCAAGTGGCGCGTCGGTGCGTCGATGTCGTCGATCTCCTCGGCGCGGCCGCCGCCGGCCAGGGTCGTGCGGCGCTGCTCTCCGCCGATCTTCGGCACCTCGACGTCGACGTCGTGGACCGGCTGATCGCGGCGCAGGTCGTCCCGATCGGCGTGCTCCCACGAGGTGACTCCGTGGCCGAGGACCGCCTGCGCGCAATGGGAATCGAGCACGTCGTGCCTGATGACGCCGACGCCGCGGTGGTGGCCGCTGTCGTCCTCGGCTCGCTCGCAGCGGCGCCGCAGTCGACGCCGTCTCGCGGGTTCGCCGACCCGTTCATCACCGGTGCGGTGCCGGCGACGCCTCGGGCCGATCCCACCGACGAGCTTCCGGTCCGCCACGGCACCGTGATCGCGGTGTGGGGGCCGACCGGCGCGCCGGGACGGACCACGGTCGCGGTCGGACTCGCCGACGAGATCTCGCGGCTCGGCCAGGCGTGCCTGCTCGTCGACGCCGATGTCTACGGCGGCGTGGTCGCGAGCGCCGTCGGCCTCCTCGACGAGTCACCGGGCCTGGCCGCGGCCTGCCGTGCGGCGGGCACGGCGCGCCTGGACAACGCGAGCCTCGCCAGCCTGTGCTGGCAACTGACCCCGCTGCTGCGAGTGCTCACCGGCATCCCGCTGGCGCAGCGCTGGCCTGAGATCCGCGCGTCGGCGATCGGCCCGGTTCTCGGCGCTGGCCGGTCGCTCGCCGACGTCACCGTCGTCGACTGCGGTTTCTCGCTCGAGGCGGACGAAGAGATCTCCTTCGACTCCCTGGCGCCGCGGCGCAACGGCGCGACGCTGGCGGTGCTCGACGCCGCCGATCTCGTCGTCGTCGTCGGGACCTGCGACCCGATCGGTCTGCAGCGGCTGGTCCGCGGGTTGTCGGATCTGCGCGACGCCGAGGTCGGCACCGAGCTCGTCGTGGTGCTCAACAAGGTCCGGCGTGGCGCGGGGGGCCATGACGCGGGTGCCGAGGCTGTCGCGGCGTTGCGGCGATTCGCCGGACGCAAGGCAGACGGGCTGCTGCCCTACGACCGCGAGGGGCTCGACGCCGCGCTGGCGGTCGGGCGCACCCTCTCCGAGGTACGGCCCGGCAGTCCGCTGCGAGCATCGCTGACGGGTCTCGCGCGGTCGCTCACCGGCATCGAGAGCCGCAGCTCACGCCGCCGCCGTCGCGGCTGACGCCACACCCACATCCCACCCGCGCGAGCCGGTATCTGGGATCATGGATGGTCGCAGCAGCGAAAGGTGTTGGCCCCTCCATGAGCGAACGGATGTCGGCGGCCGACGTGTCGTTCCTCTATCTGGAAGCGCGCACGGAGCCGCAACACGTCGGCAGCATCGCCGTCTTCGCCATGCCGCCCGGCGGCTTCGACTACGACCGGCTGGTCCGGCTGCTCGACGAGCGCATCTCATGCTTCCCGCGCTACCGGCAGAGGATCCGCGCGGTGCCCGGGCACATCGCCAACCCGGTCTGGGCCGACGACGCGGCTTTCGACATCACGTACCACGTGCGCCGCTCGGCGCTCCCCCGTCCCGGCACGGACGCGCAGCTGCTCGAGTTCGCTGCGCGCATCCACTCGCGCCTGCTCGACCGCGCCCGACCGCTGTGGGAGCTCTACCTGGTCGAGGGTCTTGCAGGCGACCGGCTCGCGGTGATCACCAAGACCCACCACGCAATGGTCGACGGCGTCGGCGCGGTCGACGTTGCGCAGGTGATCCTCGACGAGTTGCCGCGGCCGCGGCGGACCGTCGAGGCACTGTGGATGCCTGAGCCGGAGCCGTCCGGGACCGCGCTCGTACTCGGCGCGGTCGCCGACGTGGTCCGCCGCCCCGCGGCAGTCACTGACACGGTCCGGCTCGCTCTCCACGACGCGCGGGCGGCGGTCGGCAAGCTCGGCAAGCTCGGCACGGTCGGGGCGAGCGCAGCCGGACTGGTCTCGTCCGCGACCGCGCTGGTGCGGCACAGCCCACCGGCGCCACTGAGGGCCACGCTGGGCCAGCAGCGCCGAATCGCGATCGCCCGCACCAGGCTGGACGACTACCGCGAGGTGCGCCGTGTGCACGGTGGCTCCGTCAACGATGTCGTGCTGGCGACCGTTACGGGTGCGCTGCGCGGCTGGTTGACACGCCGCGACGTGCCCCTGGCGCCCTCGATGACAGTGCGGGCCCTGGTCCCGATGAGCGTGCTGGACGACCCGCGCGCCCGGCCCGTACGCAGCCGCGTGACGGGCACCGTGGTCGACCTGCCGGTCGGCGAGCCTGCCGCGGTGCGGCGCCTCGAGCGGCTGATCGCCGCATCGATGGCCCACCGGCAGTCCGGCCGATCGGTGCCGGCCGACGCGCTCTCGGCGATCACCGGACTCGCGCCCCCGACGATGCACGCCCTCGGCGCCCGCGTCGCGCACGGGCTGACCCACCGCCCGTTCGACGTGGTCGTCACCAACGTGCCTGGGCCGCAGGTGCCCCTGTACGCCGCTGGCGCCCGGATGACCGAGATGTTCCCCATCGTCCCGCTCAATCCGGGCCACGCGATGGGCATCGGACTGACGTCCTACGACGGTGGTGTCTACTACGGCCTCGACGGTGACCGCGACACCATGCCCGACCTCGCCGAGGTGGCCCAGCTCATCGAGCAGTCGCTCGCCGAGCTGGTCCGGGTGAGCCCCCACCGGCACGGCCCCGTGCGCCCCTCATCCGAGCGTTCGACCCGCCGGCGCAACCCTCGCCGGAGCGCCACTCCGAACCCGAGGGAGCCGCAGAGATGACGTCACCGAAGTCCGGCACGGCCCGGACCCGCAAGGCCAGTGCTGAGCTTGCCAAGGAGGCGGCGACCGCCACACCACCCGTTCCCGGGCAGACCCCCAAGCGGGCGATCGTCCTCGGAGCCGGTGGCGTGCTGGGCTTCGCGTGGACCCTGGGCGCACTGTCGGCGCTGGAGGACGTCACCGGTTTCGACGCCCGCGAGGTCGATGTCGCGGTCGGGACGTCCGCGGGCTCTGTTGCGGCCGGCCTGCTGGGCTGCGGGCTGCCCGTCGAGGCCATCTGCCGCCACCATCAGGGTGTGCCCGCGCCCGGGGACCCGGCGCTGGACTACGACTACGACCACGCCACCGGCGGTGGGCTGCCGCCGCGGCCCGGATGGCGGCCGGGGTCGCCGCGGCTGCTGCTCGACAGCCTGCGGCACCCGACGCGGATGTCACCGATCGTCGCCCTCTCGGGGCTGCTGCCGACGGGCAAGGGAACCCTCGGCCCGGTGCACGACCTGCTCGCGGCCGTGGCCGACGAGGCCGGCTTTTCCGACGAGTGGCCGGCCCGCCCCCGCCCGTGGATCGTCACCGCCGACTACCGCACGGGGCAGCGAGTCGTGTTCGGGCGCGACGACTTCGTCGCGCGCAAGGGCGGTGTGCCGCGGGTGGTCCGCCGCGCCAGACTGGCCGACGCCGTGACCGCATCGTGCTCGATCCCGGCGTGGTACCCACCGATGTACATCGGTGGCGTGCCCTACATCGACGGCGGCACGGCGTCGAACGCCTCGGTCGACGTGCTCCTCGGTACGTCGGTCGAGGAGGTCTACGTGCTGGCACCGATGGCCTCGGTCGACGCCGACCGCGGCACCACGGTGCTCGCTCGGCTCGAGCGGGCCGTACGGCGCGGAATCACCAAGGGCATCCTCGAGGACGTCGCGGCGCTGCGCGCGCAGGGAGTGCGGGTGTGCGTGGTGACGCCCGAGCCCGAGGATCTCGCTGCGATGGGGCTCAATCTGATGAACCCGCAGCGGCGCACCCAGGTGCTCGAGACCGCACGGCGCACGGCCGCCCGCCAGTTGCGCCGCCAGCTCGCGGGCCGGCCGCCGGTTTCGCGCCCGGTAACGGCGGGGGAGTCGTCCGCGTGAGGGTGTACCTCCCGGCGACCACGAAGTCGCTGCGTAGCCTGCTCGCCGACGGCGGTGTCAGCGACGTACCGATAACCGGGTTCGCCGTCACGCCCGCTCTGCGCGAGTGGTACGTCGACGACGACATCGAGGAGCTCGAATACGCCGCGATGACCGAAGCCGCGCGGGCGTCGCTACGGCTGATCGACGCCGAGCCGGCCGCCGCCCGCCGCCGCGCGGTCGTGGCGGCGGATGTGCCCGACTCCGTGGTCGAGGTACGCGACGATCTCGACCGTGGGGTGGTGCGGCTGGCGGCTCCGGTGCAGCTGGCCGACGTTGCGTCGGTGCATCTCGACGACGCCGAGGCGGAGGAGGCAGTGGCCGCCGCAGCCGAGGCGATCACCGCCGCTGACCTCGGCGACGAGGCGGCGCAGGCCGATGTCGACGATGTCGAGGGCTTCGAGCTGTCCTGGTACGCGACCCAGGAGCTGGGGGTGCTGCTCGACCTGATGTAGCCGTCGTTCGAGCCCATGTCGCCGTCGCCTCGACCGGTCGGGCGGAGGTGCGCGCGTGGCACGATCGAGGCATGGACGCCATCACCACCCCACCCGTGCCGGTCAACGAACCGGTGCGCAGCTACGCGCCCGGCTCGAGCGAGCGAGAGACCCTCGCCGCCAAGCTGCGCGAGCTGAGTGCGGCTCCCATCGAGCTGACGATGACCATCGACGGCCAGCAGCGGATGGCGGCAGGGCAGCGGATCGAAGTCGTCGCGCCACACCGCCATGAGCAGCTCCTGGGCGCGACCGCGCAGGCGACCGTCCCGGACGTCGAGGCTGCGATCGGCGCCGCCCTGCGGGCCGCGCCCGCCTGGCGGGACCTGCCCTTCGATGAGCGCGCCGCGGTCTTTCTGCGGGCGGCCGACCTGCTCTGCACCACGTGGCGCGACACGCTGAACGCCGCCACGATGCTGGGTCAGTCGAAGACCGCATATCAGGCCGAGATCGACGCGGCCTGCGAACTCGCGGACTTCCTTCGGTTCAACGTGCACTTCGCGAGGCAGATCCGCGAGGAGCAGCCCATCAGCGCGACCGGCATCTGGAACCGGATGGACTATCGGCCGCTCGAGGGGTTCGTCCTTGCCATCACGCCGTTCAACTTCACTGCGATCGCCGGCAACCTGCCGTCGGCGCCGGCCATGCTCGGCAACGTCGTGGTGTGGAAGCCGTCGCCCACTCAGCAGCTCGCGGCGCACTGGACGATGCGGCTGTTCGAGGCAGCCGGCCTGCCGCCCGGCGTGATCAACCTCGTCACCGGTGACGGCGGGGCGGTGAGCGAGGCGGCGCTGACGCACCCGATGCTTGCGGGCATCCACTTCACCGGGTCGACGCCGACGTTCCAGACTTTGTGGCGCGCTGTCGGCAACGCGCTGGGAAGCTACGCCTCGTACCCGCGGCTCGTGGGCGAGACCGGTGGCAAGGACTTCGTGGTCGCGCACGTTTCGGCCGACCCCGCGGCGCTGGTCACCGCGCTCGTGCGCGGTGCGTTCGAGTACCAGGGCCAGAAGTGCTCGGCGGCGTCTCGCGCGTACGTCCCGCGCTCCTTGTGGACGAACGGGGTCAGGGACGAACTGGCCGCGGTCACGCAGTCGTTGTCCTACGGCGACGTCACGGACTTCTCGCATTTCGGTGGTGCGGTGATCGACCGACGGGCGTTCGATCGGCTCAGCTCGATTCAGGAGCAACTCGCTGCCGACAGCTCCGCCACCGTGCTCGCCGGTGGCAAGAGCGACGACAGTGTGGGGTTTTTCGTCCAACCGACGGTGTTCGAGTGCACCGTCGCGGATCATGACGTCTTCAGGCGGGAGTACTTCGGCCCACTGCTCGCCGTTCACGTCTACGAGGACCGTGACTGGGACGGGATGCTCACCCAGATGGAGTCGGTGTCGCCGTACGCGCTTACCGGCTCGGTGTTCGCGCGTGAGCGCGCCGTCGTCAACGACGTCTCGCAGCGGCTGCGGTTCGCGGCGGGCAACTTCTACGTCAACGACAAGCCGACCGGTGCGGTAGTCGGGCAGCAGCCGTTCGGCGGCGCCCGGGCCAGCGGCACCAACGACAAGGCCGGCTCGATGTGGAACCTGATCCGCTGGGCCAGCCCGCGCTCCATCAAGGAGACCTTCACCCCGCCGACGGACTACCGCTACCCCCACCAGGGATAAGGGCCTGTACGTCGTACGCCGGGGTTTAGCGGGTGCCGAGGCCTCGGCGGACGACGATGTAGAAGGTGGTCATGTCGTCGATGAGCAACTCGAGCTCGTCGGCGGACTTGAGGTTCGCGTCCAGCAGCCAGTCCGAGATCAGATCGAACAGGCCGCCGACCAGACCGATCGCGACCGCGTGCCGCATCCGCTTGTCCGCCGGGTCGTTGGCCGGCACCTCGTCGTACCGGTCCCAGATCCCTTCCAGGAAACCGGCCGCCCAGCGGCGGTTCGTCC
This sequence comes from Pseudonocardiales bacterium, assembly GCA_032160545.1. Lineage (GTDB taxonomy): Bacteria > Actinomycetota > Actinomycetes > Mycobacteriales > Jatrophihabitantaceae > DATGFB01. The sequence goes on from JAVHVN010000106.1 coordinate 13,905, forward strand.
GGCGCTGTCGCTCGACCGTTTCGGAGATCCCGGCGGCGATCCCGAAGGTCACCTTGGCGACCCGCGGATCGTCGACCAGCGCGTGCGCGAAGGCGGCGATCAGCGCGGGGACGGCCTGCTTCTCGTTCCCGACGCCGGACTGCGCGACCGCCATCATGTCCGCCTCGAGCCGCTCGGACGTGCGCTGCAACAGGGCGAGATAGCAGGCTTCGCGGTTCTCGAAGACCTCGTAGAAGCTCTTGGTGCCGACGAACGCGGTACTGCAGATCTGCTCGATCGTCGTGTTGAGGTACCCGTTGGCCGCGAACAGGTCGAGCGCGGTGTCGAGGAGTTGCTCACGGCGCTCCGCTCGGCGCTCGTCCGCGTCCAGTCCTCTGATAAGTCGCCCCATGCGTGCACGTTACCCGGCGACGACGCCCGGTAACCAATTGATCTGTTATGAACACGAGCTCTTGTTCGTAACACGAACTCGTGCTCAACTGTCGCTCATCCTGTCATTACCCTATGACACGGTAGGCCGACCCTACGTCACTGTTCCCCGGGAGCCGTCATGAGCACAGTCCTCAGGCGAGTCGCCCTGGCCTTCGTGGCCACCGCGATGCTCGCCACCTCAGCCACGGCGGCGACAGCCGCACAGTCAGCAACAGCAGCAGCGCCTACGTCGGGCTTCGACAACTGGTCCTGCAAGCCGTCCGCCGCGCATCCGGAACCGCTGGTGCTGCTGCACGGCTTGGGCGGCAACGGGCCCGGCAACTACTCGTACCTCGGCCCGTACCTCGCGGGCAAGGGGTACTGCGCTTTCACCTTGACCTACGGCCAGGCGAGTCCGGCCATCCCGGTCGGCGGCACCGTCTCGATCATCCAGTCGGCCGCCGAGATCGAGGCCTTCATCGACCAGGTCCGGGCCGCGACCGGGGCCGCCAAGGTGGACATCGTCGGTCACTCGGAGGGTGCCTTCCAGAGCATCTACGGCCCGAAGGTCCGCGGGTACGCCGGCAAGGTCGCGAAGGTGGTCGCGTTGGCGCCGCCCACGCACGGTACGACGTTCGGCGGGCTGGTCAGCGTCGGTGACTACCTAGGCCTGCGCCCGCTGGTGGACC
>JAVHVN010000006.1:0-3082 GCA_032160545.1 Pseudonocardiales bacterium
GGCGGTGGGATTCGAACCCACGGTGGCCATCAACCACACACGCTTTCGAGACGTAAGTCCGAAGTGCCAAAGCCGTCTGGTGAGCCCGCAATTTGCCCGCTCACCGTGAGACTATCGCGTGCCACGAAGGTTACGCAGCGCGGTTGGTAACTACCACGCCTTCACCGGGAGTCGTTCGAACCAGTCGTCGGGCTTCGGTCGGTGAAGCGCATTTTGGGGCGTGGATCTGTGTGGATCTCCCCGACCGTCAACCCGCAGGGTTGTCCGAACTGCCTCGCAGGACGCGAACGGAACGGGGACCGTCACCGTGTCGCCTGCGCCGAACAGGCACAGCAGAACACCGTCAGCCCCGGACGTGACGGCGAAGTTGGTGCCGTGGTGGCGGGGCGTTGCGCCGAGCGGGAATGCCTCGCCGGGCAGCGCCTCGACGCTCATGGCTGTCCATCCGGCGTGCTGTGCATCTGGATGACATCGTCGACGGCAGGGACCATGCCGTGCCGGCGCCGGATGACGTCGGCCACCAGTCCCGTCCAACCGGTCTGGTGGGTGGCGCCCAACCCGGCGGCGTTGTCGCCGTGGAAGTACTCGCTGAACAGGATGTTGTCCTTCCAGTTCGGGTCGTGCTGCATCTTGTCGACCCATCCGAAACAGGGACGACGTCCATCCGGGCCGGACAGGAAGATCGACACCAGCCGAGACCACAAGTCGGCGGACACCTCGTCGAGCGTCAGTCGGTGACCAGAACCGGTGGGGTACTCAATCGTCAGTTCGTCGCCGAAGAAGCGCTGAAAGCGCTGCAGCGCGCTGGTAACCAGATAGTTCAACGGAAACCAGACCGGGCCACGCCAGTTGGAGTTACCGCCGAACATGTCTGTGGTGGATTCGGCCGGCTCGTAGTCCACACCCGCGTGCACACCCTCGACCTCGAGCACGTACGGGTGCTCGCGGTGGAACGCAGACAGCGCCCGCAGCCCGTAGGAAGACAAGAACTCCTCCGGGTCGAACAGCTTGCCGAGCAGGCGCAGCACCCGATCGACGCCCACGCAGCTGAGCAGGAGCCGCTGCTGCCCGGGCTCGCCACGCAGCACACCGGCCTCGATCAGCTTCTCGCGGTCACGCAATCCCTCGCGGTCGAGGAAGTCGGCGAACCCTTTGCCGAGCGTCACGCTCCGATCGAACATCTGCTCGTCGATCACCGCGGTGGCCAGCAGCGGAATGATGCCGACCATCGAGTGCACCTTCACCGCCACGATGCCGCCGCCGGGGGCGCGGACGCGGTCGTAGAACAGGCCATCGGCGTCATCCCACATCCCTTGGCGGTCCATCGCCTCACGGATCCCGGCGAAATGCTCCAGGAACTTGTAGACCAGGTCCCGCGCTGGTCGATCGCCGCTGCGGTCCAGGATCGCCGCGATCGTGGCCATCGAGAGCGCGTAGGTAGCCATCCAGCCGGTGGCGTCGGACTGCTGAAGCAAGCCCGCGACGGGCAGATGTGAACGGTCGAGCGGGCCGATGTTGTCCAAGCCGAGAAAGCCGCCCTCGAACAGGCTCGACCCGTCGGCATCTTCCCGGTTGACCCACCACGTGAAGTTGACCAGCAGCTTGTCGAAGACGCGGCTCAGGAAGGCCAGGTCGTGGCCGCCATCGATCGCGAACACCTCCAGCGCGGCCCACGCCTGCACCGGCGGGTTGACGTCGCCGAAGTCCCATTCGTAAGCGGGCAGGGCACCGCTCGGGTGTTGGAACCACTCGCGGCAAACCAACAGCAGCTGCCGCTTGGCGAACGCCGGGTCGACATGCGCGAGCGCCACGCAATGGAAGGCCAGATCCCATGAGGCGAACCAGGGATACTCCCACTTATCCGGCATCGACATGAGGTCGAAGGCGTCGAAACTACGCCACCGCGCGTTACGGCCCTCCAGTCGTGACGCCGGAGGGGTCGGCTGACCCGGGTCGCCATCCAGCCAGCGGGCCACGTCGTAGTAGTAGAACTGCTTGCTCCACAGCATGCCGGCAAAGGCCTGGCGCATCACGGTCGCCTCGTCGGGCGACGCGGTCGGGGGAGTCAGCGCGGCATAGAACGCGTCGGCCTCGGCTCGCCGGGTCGCGACTATGTTGTCGAACTCCGCCCCGAGCGCGGTCGACCGGTCGACGCCGGACCCGACCGGCCGCAGGCGCAACCGCAGCTCGAGCGTCGCTCCGGCCGCCACCTCGACGCGATACCAGGCGGCGCACTTCGTGCCGCGGCGGGCCGGGTTGACCGTGTTCGCGTTCGCCACCACATGATCGTTGATCCCGTCCTTCGGATGCGGCGTATCCCCCTCCACGCCGTACAGGCGGCGCTGGTTGGTCTCGTTGTCGCAGAACAGCAGCGTCGGGTCACCGCCGGGGCCCGAGCCGGCCAGCAGCTCGAGCTCGCCTAGCGACGGATGGCTCATCCTGATGGTCTGCCCGGCGCTGATGGTCTGCCCGTCGGACGCCCACAGCTCAGGCCTCGGCGCAGCGACCTGCCACGACCAAGTGTTGCGGAACCACACCGTGGGCAGCACGTGCAGTGTCTCGGCGTCGGGCCCGGCATTCGTGACCTGCACCGACATCAGCACGTCGTGAGGGGTCGCCTTCGTGTACCGCACCTCGACGATCCAGTACCGATCGTCGTCGAACACGCCGGTGTCGAGCAGCTCGTACTCGGGATCCTGCTTGCCGCGGCGGCCGTTCTCCGTCCGCAACGCCTCGTAGGGAAAGGCGGCCTGCGGATAGTGGTAACGCCACCGATTCCAGGCATGGCTCGGCACGGCGTCCAGATACCACCAGTACTCCTTGACGTCCTCCCCGTGGTTCGCCTCGGCCCCGGTCAAACCGAACGGACGCTCCTTCAAGATCGGATCGCGCCCGTTCCACAACGCCACCGCCAGGCACAGCCGCTGCTCCCGATCGCAGAACCCGGCAAGCCCATCCTCGCCCCACCGGTACGCCCGTGACCGGGCGTGGTCGTGCGGCAGGTAGGTCCAGGCGTCGCCATTGTCGCTGTAGTCCTCGCGTACCGTGCCCCACTGCCGCTCGCTGAGGTACGGCCCCCACA
>JAVHVN010000075.1:0-3725 GCA_032160545.1 Pseudonocardiales bacterium
GCAGCCACGTCGGCGACGCTGGGCGAAAGCTTCGCCAGCAGGGGCCGGTCGGTCTCGGCCCGGCACCGCTGGAGCAGAGCGCGCGTCTCTTCGGGGTCGGTTCCGATCGAGATGCAGCCGGTGTCGACGTTGGGGCAGGAGACGTTCAGCTCGATCGCCGCCACTGCCGGGTGCGAGCCGATGCGCGCGACCGCGGTCGCGTACTCCTCGCGGCTCCATCCGCCCACGCTCACGATCAGCGGCACTCCCAGCTCGGCCAGGCGTGGCAGGTGGCGCTCGCAGAATGCCTCCAGGCCGGGGTTCGCCAGACCGATCGAGTTGACCATGCCGGCCGCCGTCTCGGCGATCCGGGGCGGCGGGTTGCCGGCCCGCGGATTGAGCGTGACGGTCTTGGTGACGAAGGCGGAGAGACCGAGCGTACCGGCCGTCAGCGCGTCCAGCGTCCCGGAGCCGTTGACGATCGGATGCTCGAGGGCAACGCCGCAGATGTCGGCCGACATGTCAGGCGAGGACACGCGCGGCCTCCACCACGGGACCCTCGATGCAGAGCCGCTTCCACTCGCCGTCGATCTCGACGGCGCAGCCGTAACATGCGCCGAAGCCGCAGGCCATCGCCGCCTCCATCGCAAGCAGGCAGGGCGTGTCGTGCTCGGCGCAGAGCGCCGCCACGGCCTGCAGCATCGGGTCGGGACCGCAGGCGTAGACGGTGCCCTCCAGCGGCAGTAGGCGGGCCAGCGGCTCGGTCACGAGCATCGGCTCGAGCACGACGGTCGCCCCCGGATCGATCAGCGCGGCGCAGACGGCGTGCTGCGGCTCGCGGAAACCGAGCACGGTCGTCACCGGCCCCGGCAGGGTGCGCACCAGCCAGGGCAGGATGGCGGCGCCGATGCCACCGCCGACCAGGATCGCAGGCCCCGTCGCGTCGGGAAATCCATGTCCCAGCGGCCCCAGCACCTCGACGCTTTCGGCTGCTGCGAGCGCCGTGGTTCCGGCGCCGCGCACGTCCAGCAGGAAGGCCAGCTCGCGCTCGTCGGCCCACGCGGCCGAGAGCGCACGCGGCAGATAGGCCGAGGCCGGTTCGGGCGTTGCCTGAAGCATGAAGAACTGCCCCGGCCGGCCGACCGGATGGTCGTCGTTTCGCAGCACCAGCAGCGTGTAGGCGCCGACCGCCTCCACCCGTGCGACGTCCAACAGGCGTCTATCGGGAAGCATGCTCGCCGTCCGTCACCGCCGCCCCGTGCAGATCCTGGAGGGCGATCGGCGCGATGTCGCGGGCCTGCGCGATCGCCTGCACCGCGGCCGAGGCTCCGGCCAAGGTGGTGATGCAGGGGATGCGGTGGCGGATGGCGGCCTCGCGGATCTCGTAGCCGTCGGCCCGCGCGCCGCGGCCGAGCGGCGTGTTGATGACCAGGTTGATCGCTCCGTCGCGGATCAGGTCGACCACGTTCGGTGAGCCCTGCGTCACCTTCTGCACGGTCTCGACCGGGATGCCGATCCGCTGCAGCGCCCGCGCCGTGCCTGCCGTGGCAACCAGATCGAAGCCCAGCGATTGGAGCAGCGCCGCCAGCATCGTCGCCGCCGGCTTGTCGGCGTCGCGCACCGAGAGAAAGACGCGGCCCTCGCGCGGCAGTGGCCGTCCGGCCGCCCGCTCGCCCTTGGCGAAGGCGGTCGGGAAGTCGGGGCCGATGCCGATCACCTCGCCGGTGGATCGCATCTCGGGACCGAGCGCCGGGTCGGCGCCGAAGAAGCGCTGGAAGGGCAGCACCGCGGCCTTGACGCTGATGTGGTCCGGGGAGCGCTCGACCAGGTCGACCGGCAGGCCCAGCGCGGCGCGGCAGGCCGCCTCGACCAGCGGCAGCCCGGTGGCCTTGGCCACGAACGGCACCGTCCGCGAGGCGCGCGGGTTGGCCTCGATCACGTAGATCCGCGATCCCTGCACCGCGAACTGGACGTTGATCAGGCCCCGCACACCCAGCGCCTCGGCGATCGCCCGCGTCTGATCGCGGATCTCGCGCTCGATCTCGTCCCCCAGCGAGAGCGTCGGAATCACGCAAGCCGAGTCGCCCGAGTGCACTCCCGCCTCCTCGACGTGCTGCATGACGGCGCCGATCCAGGTGCGGTTGCCGTCGCAGACGGCGTCCACGTCCACCTCGATCGCGTCCTCGACAAAGCGGTCGACCAGCGAGCCGGGCTGCACCGGGCGCGAGCGCAGCGTCGCCTCGTCGTAACAGATCCGCATCTCGCGGCCGCCCAGCACGTAGGACGGCCGCACCAGCACCGGGTAGCCGACCTCGGCCGCGATCCGGACGGCGTCGTCATCGTCCCTTGCGATCCCCCAGGCCGGCGCCTCCAGGCCCAGGTCCGCCAGCACGCCGCCGAACCGCTCGCGATCCTCGGCCACGTCGATCGCGTCGAACGGCGTGCCCAGCAGGTGCACCCCCTCCTCCTCGAGCCGGCGCGCCAGCCGAAGCGGCGTCTGGCCGCCGAACTGCGCGACAACGCCGATCGGGTGCTCCCGCTCGATCACCTCCAGCACGTCCTCGACGGTCAGCGGCTCGAAGTACAGGCGGTCGGACGAGTCGGCGTCGGTGGATACGGTCTCGGGGTTGCAGTTCACCATCACCGCGTCGTAGCCGAGCAGGCGGAACGTCTGGGCGGCCTGGACGCAGCAGTAGTCGAACTCGATCCCCTGCCCGATCCGGTTGGGCCCGGCGCCGAGGATGACGACGCTCTCGCGGTCGCCGCGCCGCAGCTCGTCCTCGTCCTCGTAGGCCGAGTAGTAGTACGGCGCCTGCGCCTCGACCTCGGCCGCGCAGCTGTCGACCGCCTTGAACACGGGACGCACGCCGCGCGTGCGGCGAAGCGTGCGCACCTCCGGCTCGGGAGTCCCGGTCAGCTCGGCGATCCGCGCGTCGGCGATTCCGAGCCGCTTCAACGCGCGCCAGCCGGGCGCGTCCAGCGTGGCAGGATCGACGCCGTCCAGCCCCCGCTCGGCCTCGGCCACGCGCTGCCACTCGTCCAGGAACCAGGGATGCACCTTCGACTCGGCGGCCAGCGCGGCGGGCAGGTCGCCCGCCAGCAGCCGCGACTGGATCACGTCGAACCGGTCCCACGAGCCTTCGGCGACCGATCCCGCAAGGCGCACGGTGCCGTCCAGCTCACGGCTTCGCATCGCCTTGCCCCAGGCCTCGTTGAAGCTGCGGCCGATGCCCATCGCCTCGCCCACCGACTTCATCTGCGTCGTCAGCGAGGCGTCGGCGCCGGGGAACTTCTCGAACGCGAACCGGGGCAGCTTGATCACCACGTAGTCGAGCGCGGGCTCGAACGAGGCCGGCGTGGTGCCGGTGATGTCGTTGGGGATCTCGTCCAGGGTGTAGCCGACGGCGTGCTTGGTGGCAACCTTCGCGATCGGATAGCCGGTTGCCTTTGAGGCCAGCGCCGAGCTGCGCGACACGCGCGGGTTCATCTCGATCACGACCAGCTCGCCGCTGTCGCGGTTGAGCGCGAACTGGACGTTGGAGCCGCCGGTCTCGACGCCCACCGCCCGGATCACGTCGGCGGCGGCGTCGCGCAGCACCTGGTACTCGCGGTCGGTCAGCGTCTGTGCCGGTGCGACCGTGACCGAATCGCCGGTGTGGACGCCCATTGGATCGATGTTCTCGATCGAGCAGATCACGACCACGTTGTCCTTGCGGTCGCGGATCACCTCCAGCTCGAACTCGCCC